>CAVFTG010000012.1:483-12547 GCA_963625415.1 Barnesiella intestinihominis | reverse complement strand
GGATATATTTTGAAAAACGGTGCATGACGATATGTCCTCCGACCTATTCTTCGCTTTCCGATGCGAATGCCGTGGTGTTTCAGCTGGCGGACAGGTTCGGGATACATGAACTGATTGATATGTTCGAGAAGTCGGACTCGCTCCGGAAGATTTATATCCCCACTCCGGATGTGGAGCAGACCTATCAGAAGATATGCGCCGAGTTCGTGCAGGTCTGCGCCGGCGGCGGATTGGTTTCGAACCGCCGGGGTGATTATCTGATGATTAACCGCAACGGGCTGTGGGATCTCCCCAAGGGGCATCAGGAGGCCGGCGAGACCATCCAGTCCTGCGCGCTGCGCGAGGTTCAGGAGGAGACAGGTGTCAACCGGCTGATCCTTCGGGAACTGATCTGCGTCACGGACCATTGCTACCGGCGCAACGGGATGTGGCATCTCAAGCACACGTGGTGGTTCGACATGCTCTACAACAGCCCGACGGATCTCACCCCGCAGCGCGAGGAGGACATTTCCAAGGCAGTCTGGGTTCCGAGGTCTTCGCTGGCGGCTTATCTTCAAAACACCTTCCCCTCCATCATCGAGGTGTTCAGGGAAAAAATGTAGGGGAAAGTGAAACAAAATTCTGAAAATGCCGTATAATATATACTTGCCTGAAAAGTTTCCGGGTGAGCATTGCTGATTATATACCTGTGACGGGGAATAAAACATACATACTGCATATATGAAACTTTCACAGTTCAATTTCGGCCTCACGGCCGACAAAATTGCGTCCGAACCTTCGGAATGGCGTGACGAATGCCGTCTGATGGTGCTTCACAAGGACAGCGGGGAAATCGAACACAAAATCTTCAAGAATATCATCGACTATTTCGGAAAGGGCGACATATTCGTTCTCAACAACACGAAAGTTTTTCCGGCGCGGCTTTACGGAAAGAAAGAAAAGACGGGTGCGGAAATCGAGGTCTTCCTTCTCCGGGAGCTCAACCGCGAGCAGAGGCTGTGGGATGTTATTGTCGACCCGGCGAGAAAGATACGGATCGGTAACAAGCTCTATTTCGGCGAGGACGAAAGCCTTGTCGCCGAGGTCATCGACAACACCACGTCCAGGGGGCGGACACTCCGTTTCCTGTATGACGGGAGCTATGAGGAATTCAAGGAGGCTCTGTTCTCTCTCGGCGAGACGCCGGTTCCGAAATGGGTGAAGCCTTCGGTGACCAAGGAGGACGAGGAGCGTTACCAGACCATTTTCGCCACCGAAGAAGGTGCCGTCTGTGCTCCTGCCGCCGGTCTGCATTTCAGTCGCGAACTTCTCAACAGGATGGTGCTCAAGGATATAGACAAGACTTTCATAACCCTTCACATGGGGATAGGACATTTCCGTTCCGTCGATGTCGAGGATTTGTCAAAGCACAAGATGGACTCGGAGAGGCTCATCGTCACCCCGGAGGCGACGGATTCCATAAATGCCGCCAAGAGAAGCGGTCACAAGGTTCTTGCTGTCGGGATTACGGTGATGCGCGCTCTCGAGACGTTCGTGACCACGGATGACGAGGTCAAGCCTTATGACGGATGGACGAACAAATTCATATTCCCTCCCTACCGTTTCGCGGTTCCGAATGCGATTGTCTCCAATTTCCATCTCCCCGAATCGACCATGCTGATGTCCGTGGCGGCGTTCGGAGGCTATGAGAAAGTCATGCATGCCTACAAGGTCGCGCTTGACGAGGGTTACAAGTTCGGCCCTTATGGAGATGCGCTGCTGATCATCTGACGTGTCGATGCCGCAGGAGACGTCAAAAAAAGTACAGAACATATAAAAAAAGAAAAATCGCCGGTCTGAATTTTCGGATCGGCGGTTTTTTCTTTCCGTTCATCATAGATTTGCGTTTGCGTATGAAATGCGGAAATGATGGAAAACAATTATGAGACTGTCTGTCTCTGCGCGCTCAACACAATCTTCGGGTATGAACCGAAGATTGCCGCCGCTCTTCTGGAAAATCTCGGAAGCGCTTCTGCCGTGTTCGGCCTGAGCGAAGGGGAGAAAGATGCCGTGTTCGGCCCGTACAGCAAGTACCGCGGCCGTATCTGCTGCGGAGAACTCGAACGTGCCGAATCGGCGCTCCGGGAAATGCGCAGGGAGGGCGTGCGCTTTGTCGGGGTGACCTCACCCGACTATCCGAGGCGGCTGAAAGGCTGTGAGGATGCTCCTGTGGGGCTTTTCGTGCGCGGGAGCAGCCCGACGGAGCGGATTTTCGGACTCGGACATTATGTCGCGGTCGTCGGGACGCGGGAGATTACGCCCTACGGGGAGCAGTGGTGCCGTGACATCGTGAGGACGCTTGCTGCTTCCGGCGCGTCTCCGTGCATAGTCAGCGGACTTGCGTACGGGACTGACATCCTCGCGCACCGCACCGCCGTGGAATGCGGCCTGTCCTCAGTGGCCGTCATGCCCACCGGAGCCGACACCGTTTATCCGGGCAGACACCGGGACTTCGCGGAGCGCCTTGTCGGATTGCCCGGATGTGCGCTTGTTACGGACTATCCGCCGGGGACGGCGCCGCTGGCATTGAATTTCATCCGGCGGAACAGGATAATAGCGGGGCTGAGCGACAGCGTGATTCTCGTGGAATCGGCGGTGAAGGGAGGCGGCATGATGACATGCAGGTTCGCTTTTTCCTACGACCGGACGGTGTTCGCCCTGCCGGGGCGCGGCGACGACGGCCGTTCACAGGGATGCAACCGTCTGATAAAGGAAGGGGTTGCGGAAATATTGGACTCGCTTTCAGATCTGAACGGGCAGCTCGGGCTTTGCGGTGACGGGCGCGGGCCGGGGAGAATAAAAGGAGACGGCCGGTGCGCGGGCTGCGGCGCGGCAGCCGCCGGAGAGACCGGAACCGGTGACGTGCGTGAGATTCTGAAGTCGCGGTATGCCGGGACATTGCCGGAAGACAGGATTGCCGCGATGACTGACATCCTGCTTGAAATAAAGGAAAAGCGCGGCATCGACTTCGACGGGCTGTGCGAAGCGACCGGGCTGCCGTACAGGAGGGTGTCCGAACTCGCGGCTCTGCTCGAGAGCGACGGGATCATAAGCGTCGATCTGCTCCGGCGCTGCACGATAGCGGCAAGGTGAGCCGGGCTGAATCCGCTTTCCGGGCGGCGCGGCGGAGTGCCGATTTTCCGAATTTTATCGCTTGTCCGGCGTTCACTTGTCGAAACAGTTTCTTAACTTTGCGGGCTGTTGGGCTCAGAAACAGATTCCCAATTGGACACAGGTTTGATGCTGAACTACATAGACACGCATTCGCATCTTTATGATGCCGCTTACGGGGGCGACGGAGCTGCGGCGGTGCGCCGGGCTTTCGATGCCGGAGTCACGAAAATCGTGATGCCGGACACGGACAGCTCCGTGCGCGAAGCGATGTTCTCCCTCTGCGACGGGTTTCCGGGGAGAACGTTCCCTTGTCTCGGACTGCATCCCACGGAATTCGGGGATGACTGGAAACAGGAAATCGACTCCCTCCGGGGATTTGTCGGAAGAAAGATAGTCGCCGTGGGGGAGACCGGAATGGATCTGCATTGGCGCAGCGACAATCTGGAGGATCAGGCGGAAGTTTTCCGCATCCAGCTTGAACTCTCTCTCGAACTCGGGCTTCCGGTCATAATCCATAACCGGGAGGCGACGGCCCAGGTTTTCAAAGTTCTCGAAGATTTCCGGGGGCGGGGGCTGCGCGGGGTTTTCCATGCCTACGGCGGCAGTGTCGAGACATTCCGTGAGATGGACCGTTACGGAGACTGGTCGGTGGGTGTCGGCGGAGTGCTCACCTTCAAGAAGGCGTCCATCGCCGAAACCGTGAAATCAATCCCTCTCGACCGTATATTGCTTGAAACCGATTCGCCGTATCTGACCCCGTCGCCGCACAGGGGGACGCGGAATGAAAGCTCATACATCCCGCTCATAGCCGGAAAACTCGCTGAGCTGAAGGGAGTTTCCGTCGATGAAGTCGCGGCGGTGACGACTGCGAATGCGGAAAAACTTTTCGGAATATGAATACAGGGAATCACAAGTCGTCCATACTCATAATCTACACCGGCGGGACGATAGGCATGAAATCCGATCCGGCGGACGGCGCGCTGAAGCCGTTCAATTTCAGCCAGATCCTTGACGAAGTGCCGGAGCTTGCGAAATTCGCCTGCCGCATCGATTCATGCTCGTTCAACCCGATAATCGACTCCTCGGATGTCGAGCCTTCCACATGGGTGACCCTCGTCGGACTCATAGAAAGGAAATATGAAGAATACGACGGCTTTGTCGTGCTTCACGGGACGGACACGATGTCCTACTCCGCCTCGGCCGTGAGTTTCATGATAGAGAATCTCACCAAACCCGTGATTTTCACCGGAAGCCAGCTTCCTATAGGGACTCCGCGCACAGACGGCAAGGAAAATCTGATCTCCGCGGTGGAGATCGCCTCCGCGAAAGATTCTGAGGGGCATGCGCTCGTGCCCGAAGTCTGCATCTGTTTCGACAATCTGCTGATGCGCGGCAACCGTACGACCAAGATGAGTTCGGACAATTTCAAGGCGTTCAGCAGCGAGAACCTCCCGCCGCTCGCCGAAGCCGGTATCAGCATACGCTACAACTCCGCCCTGATTCTGAAGCCGCAGGACTGGAACCGCAGGCCGGTGTTCCACAAGAGGCTTGACACAAGGGTCTCCATACTGAAAATCCATCCGGGAATCACCTCGGAAGTCGTGAGGAACATTCTCTGCGGCGAGGGGACGCGGGCCGTCGTGATAGAAACCTACGGCTCCGGAAACGCCCCTTCGGCCGAATGGTTCCTTTCGACCGTGCGGGAGGCCCATGAGATGGGCAAGATTCTGCTCAATGTCACCCAATGTCCTTCCGGTTCGGTGAATATGGACATATATGCGACAGGACGGTGTCTCAAGCTTGCCGGCGTGCTCAACGGCTACGACAGCACGACGGAGAGCGCCCTGGCGAAACTGTTCGTGCTTCTCGGCGAAAATTCGGAAAATCCGGCCGTGGAAACGGCTCTGGAGCGGAGTCTCAGGGGCGAAATCACCGTCTGAATCCGCGACGGCTTCGGTCGTTTTCCGAAGATAGTCCGCAACTTTTTGCGGATAAATATCCCCGCAAATGTTTTTTCTATGATTTTTTATTGCTAAATTGCACCGATTTTCAAGGTTGTGGTGATGCGCCGATTCCGCGCCCGCAGCCGGGAGAACGGCTGTTTAAACGAAAAACAAACAATTTAATAGTATTAATTATCAAAAAACGTTATGAAAAAAGTTTTAATGTTTTTGGCAGCTATTGGCTTGATGGCCTTTTCTGCACAGTTCGCATCAGCTCAGGAGACTGCCGCCGATGCCGCATCTACCGAAGAGGTTACCGCTGCTCCGAAGCAGGCGGCTTCTCTCGCTGAATTGACAGCAGCTCAGGAAGAAGTTCCTCTTCACCAGGCATTGAAGACAAAGTTCATCGAGGGAGACCCTCTGTATATGGCTCCTATCGTACTCTGCCTTATCCTCGGTCTTGCCATAGCAATCGAGCGCATCATCTACCTCGCATTCTCCAAGACCAACACGACAAAGCTCCTCGAAGGCATTGAGAAGGCTCTTGAGGAAGGCGGAGTCGAGGCTGCCAAGGAGGTGTGCCGCAACACTCGCGGTCCTGTCGCAAGCATCTTCTATCAGGGATTCCTCCGCATGGATCAGGGAATCGACGTTGTCGAGAAGACAGTCGTTTCCTACGGCTCCATCCAGATGAGCCTCATGGAAAGCGGACTGAGCTGGATTTCCCTCTTCATCGCCCTCGCCCCTTCACTCGGATTCTTGGGAACTGTCGTAGGTATGATCCAGGCGTTCGATGCAATCCAGGCAGCCGGTGACATCTCTCCTAACATTGTCGCAGGAGGTATGAAGGTCGCTTTGATCACGACTGTCGGCGGTTTGATCGTCGCCATGATTCTCCAGCTGTTCTACAACTACATCCTCGCACAGATTGAAAAGCGCACCATCGAGATGGAGGACGCTTCCATCAGTCTCATCGACATCGTTGTAAAATATCAGGAAAAATAAATCGGAAACACAATGTACGCAAAAGTAGTTAAAATAATAGAGTGGGTGCTCATCCTCATCGGTGTAGGCCTTACAGTCTTCGGACTGGCATACGGTTTCACGACTGCTGACGGCATCGCCACCGACATCCTGTTTTACTGCGCGTATGCTCTGATTGGAATTGCTGTGCTTGCCGTCATTCTGCTGGGACTTTTCTTCACCATCAAGAACAATCCGAAGAAGCTCATCAGAATCGCAGTGGGGCTCGTGATAGCAGCCGCAGTCATCGGCATCGCGTATGTGTTGGCTCCGGGTACGGAACTCGCCGGTTCTACCGTGCAGACCACACCTGGAATACTCAAGTTCACTGACACCATACTTAACGTCGCTTATCTCTCCTGCGCCGGAGCGGTCATCGCCATCCTGTTCGGAGTCGTCGTAAGTGCGGTACGCAACAAATAATCGACAACCATGGCCAACAAAAAGACACCAGAAATAAATTCGAGTTCTACGGCGGACATCGCGTTCCTGTTGCTCTGCTACTTCCTGATGACCACCACGATGAATCAGGATTCGGGTCTGCAGCGCCGTCTTCCGCCTATGCCGGCTGAAAATCAGAAAGCCGAGGATCAGAAAGTCAATCGACGCAACATCATCATTGTGAAGATTAACTCCGCTGACCGACTTTTCGCCGGAAACGAAGCGATGGATGTCAGCCAGTTGAAAGATAAAATCAAGGAATTCCTTACCAACCCGTCCGACGACCCGAAGTTGCCGGAGAAGAAAATCAAGGACATCGAGGGATTCGGAGCATATCCGGTTTCCGAGGGCGTGATTTCTCTTCAGAACGACCGAGGCACAAGCTATCAGGCTTACATAGCCGTTCAGAACGAGCTGGTGAAGGCGATAAATGAGATTCGTAACGATTTTTCCAGAGCGAATTACGGCAAGCCTTACGAAAGGCTGACCGAGGAGCAGCAGAAAATCGTTCGTGAGGCTGTCCCTCAGAAGATTTCCGAGGCGGAGCCTAAGGATGTTTCAAAAAGATAGGAGAAATCAGGATATGTCAAAATTCAGAAAAGACGAGAAGAAAACGACCCCGATGGCCAGCACGGCATCGACGTCGGACATCGTGTTCATGTTCCTGTTCTTCTTCATGGTGACTACGAACCTCCGCAAGACGGAGAACAAGGTCATAGTGAAGCTTCCGGAGGCGTCCGAAGTCGCGAAACTGGAAAGGAAAGACCTTGCTTCCTATATAAACATAGGAACGCCGGCGAAGCACCTCCAGTCGCAGTTCGGAACGGACTCCCGAATCCAGTTGAACGATTCCTTCAAGACTGTCGATGACATCCGTGACTTCATCGCTGCGGAGCGTGACTCCAAGAGTGAAGCCGACAGGTCGTTCATGACGGTCTCAATCAGAGCTGACGAGAACACAACTATGGGTATTGTGACGGACGTGAAGCAGGAGCTGAGAAGGTGCTCCGCTCTCAAAATCATGTACGCGGCCAGAAAGGCTGAAAAATAATCCCGTAGAGGGAAGCCGTATCGGAACGGAATTGATTGGAACGGCTTCCATGACTGCTTGAGGGATGCCCTGTGAAAATGAATTCATCGGGCAGCCTTTTTTTAGTCACCCACATCATGTCGATTGATTGACAGAAAAATAAATATTCAGGAACGTATTCCAATGAACAAGAGAAAGTTTTCAATCATAGTGGCGACTGTTCTTGTCGCCGTCGCGACTGTCTGCGTCGTGGCTTCGTTCAAAAAAAGTCAGGAGCAGACGACTCCAAAGTACATTTTCCTTTTCATCGGTGACGGCATGGGACTCGCTCATGCTTCGGCGGCCGACTCTTTCCTCGCCTATCAGGATTCATGCTACGGCGGGGGCTGTCTCACTTTCACGCAGTTCCCGGTCGTCGGGCTGACCCGTACATGGTGCGCGGACAGCGGCGTCACGGATTCCGCTGCGGCCGGGTCGGCAATTGCATGCGGGCAGAAGACGAATACGGGCTGCATCGGAGTGGATGCGGCAGGGGAACCCATGAAATCCGTGGCCTACGAACTTAAGGGCGCCGGCTATCAGGTGGGCATAATGTCGGACGGACCGGTCAATCACGCCACTCCTGCGGCATTTTATGCGCATGTCCCGAAGCGGAATCTCTACTACGACATAGCGGGGGAGCTTGCTTCATGCGGCTTTGACTTCCTCGGCGGCTCTGAGATTGTGGACCGTTACGGGAAGAAGCATGCCAGTGAGGATGTCGTGAAAATTGTCGAAGCTGACGGAAACACCGACATCTGCTTCGGACTTGATGAACTTGCGTCGTCGTCATCCCGCACCAAGGTTCTTCTTCCTGCAAATCCGGAACAGTCCGACGAATTCGCCGACATGGATTCCAACAAGAACTATGACCTTGCGATGGCGGGGAAAGGCATGCAGTCGGCGGACTTCCTCCGCGCCTGCCTGTCAACCTTTGACGAACAGAAGCCTTTCTTCATCATGTGCGAGCAGGGCTACATTGACTGGGCTTCGCACAGCGGCCGGACGATGCGCGTGATAGAGAGCGTGAAACTTCTTGACAAGGCTGTCGGGGAAGCTTACAAATTCTATCTCAAACACCCTGACGAGACTCTCATCCTCGTGACGGCCGACCATGAGACAGGCGGCTTCACTTTCGGGACGAAAGACTATCAGACCAAGTGGGAAGTCTTCGATGAATTCTGGGAAGGCTGCGCTCATGACGATTCGTCTCTTTCTGACGAGGCCAATGCGGACTTGAACGCCAAGGGACATGTGAACTGGGCTGCCCACGGGCACACCGGCTGCCCTGTTCCGATTTATGCGATTGGGAAGAATGCGGAGAAATTCACGGGATTCTACGACAATACGCAGATTAAGGGAAAAATACTCTGCACTCAGAAGTGATTCTGACATGTGATGCGACTGGGAGGAACTGTATGATGGAAAAATCAAAACAGTTCCTCTTTTTGTTGAAAAAGCGGAGACTGCTTACTATCTTTGTAGGATTTTTGGTCTGACCGCCGACGGCCGGACATAAAGTTGAACAGAAATGGAGAAAATCATCAGAACCAAGGTCAAGGATCTGCTCGCCGGCGAGGCGGGACGCACCGTTCTGGCAAAAGGTTGGGTCAGGACTAAGAGAGGAAACAAGAACATAAATTTCATCGCCCTGAATGACGGTTCGACTATAAACAACATACAGATTGTCGTCGAACTCGCCGCCTTTGACGAGAATCTTCTCAAGAGAATCACCACCGGCGCGTGCATCGCGGTGACCGGGGAACTTGTGCCGTCGCTCGGAAGCGGACAGGCCGTCGAGATTCAGGCCAGGGAGATTGAACTCTACGGTGAGGCGGATCCGGAGACATATCCACTTCAGAAAAAGGGGCATTCCCTTGAGTTTCTCCGCGAAATCGCACATCTCCGGCCGAGAACCAACACTTTCGGCGCGGTTCTGAGAATACGCCACGCGATGGCGTATGCCATACACAATTACTTCAATTCCAGGGGATTCGTCTATCTGCATACTCCGCTCATCACGGCATCTGACTGCGAGGGCGCCGGGCAGATGTTTCAGGTGACTACCCTTGACATGGAGAATCCTCCGCGCACGAAGGACGGGAAGGTCGACTACAGCCAGGACTTTTTCGGCCGCCATACCAGCCTCACGGTGAGCGGGCAGCTGGAGGGCGAACTCGGGGCGATGGCTCTCGGCGAGATTTACACTTTCGGCCCGACATTCCGTGCGGAGAACTCAAACACGCCGCGGCATCTTGCCGAGTTCTGGATGATTGAACCGGAGATGGCGTTCTACGACGTGAACGACAACATGGATCTCGCGGAGGATTTCATCAAGTCGCTCATCCGATATGCCCTCGACCATTGCATGGACGACCTCAAGTTCCTGAATGACATGTATGACAAGGAGCTTATTGAACGGCTTCAGAATGTCGTGAAAACCGATTTCGTGCGTCTGACATATACCGAAGGCATAAAGATTCTTGAAGAATCGGGCGAAAAATTTGAGTTTCCGGTCTATTGGGGAGTGGATCTCCAGTCGGAGCACGAGAGATACCTTGTCGAGAAGCATTTCGGCCGTCCGGTAATCCTCACGGATTACCCGAAAGATATCAAAGCGTTCTACATGAAGCAGAACGAAGACGGGAAGACCGTCCGCGGAATGGATGTGCTCTTCCCTAAAATCGGCGAAATCATAGGAGGCTCGGAAAGGGAGTCGTCTCTTGAGAAACTCAACGCCCGCATCGACGAACTCGGAATGGGACGCGAGTCGCTCGAGTGGTATCTCGACACGCGGCGCTTCGGCTCGGCTCCTCACAGCGGTTTCGGACTCGGTTTCGAGAGGCTGCTCCTGTTCGTGACGGGCATGGCCAACATCAGGGATGTGATTCCGTTCCCGAGAACTCCGAAGAACGCCGAATATTAGGATTCTTGGAACTGAGACAGAAAACAATTCATAAAGGAAAGACATGCAGATAATCGGAATTGCCGGCGGATCCGGATCGGGTAAGACCACTGTGGTGAAAGCGCTCACCGACCAGTTGAAAGAGAGGGTTGTCGTCATCCCTCAGGACTCCTACTACAAGGATTCCAGCCATCTCCCGATGGAGGAACGGCAGAAGGTGAACTTCGACCACCCGGATTCGATTGATTTCGAACTGCTGATTCAGCATCTGAAGGAGCTTAAGGCCGGCAGATCCATAGAACAGCCTGTCTATTCCTACATAACCTGCTCGCGCAGCAGGACCGAGACGGTCACGGTCAATCCGGCCGAGGTGATAATCGTCGAGGGCATACTCATCTTCTGCTGTGCGGAACTCAGGGCGCAGATGGACATCAAGATTTTCGTGGATGCGGACGATGACGACAGGCTGATGCGTGTCATGGCGCGGGACATCCTCGAACGCGGCAAGACCGTCGAGACGGTGATTCAGAGATATTCCCGCACGGTGAAGCCGATGTTCCTCCAGTTCATCGAGCCGAGCAAGAGATATGCTGACGTGATTATCCCGCAGGGCGGCCACAACAAGGTGGCCATCGACGTGATTGCGGCGACCATCGAGAAATCGCTGAATTCCTGCCATCAGTAACATCCGCCTTGTCATGCGCCGGATAAGTTCAGAAGACAAGGCAGGGCTTTATGTCACCGTGATATTCCATCTCGCGGTGATTATTGTTATGCTCCTTGTCCAGATCGGCGCTCAGCTGAAGGGGGAGGCCGGCTTTCTGATGGATTTTTCAAAACAGGAGGAAATTGAACGGCGGGAAAGGGAGACCGGTTTCAAGGAGGACATAAGCCGCCGTCTGGACGAACTGATCAGCGGGGGTTCCTACGGGACTCCGGTACGCAATGTCACTGTCGATCGCAGCGCCCCTCTCAGGGATGACCGCAATACTGATGCGGAGGAACTTTACCGCGAGAACGAGCGTCTGCAGCGGGATCTGAAAGGGCTTGATTCCCGGGAGGAGGATGCCCGGGAAGAAACGGTCGACATGAGCGGTACGAAGCGCCCGGCCGAGGAGCGGAAAACGGACAGACGGCAGTATTCAGGGCCGTCTGTGCTGAGCTGGACGCTTGACGGGCGTAAGGCAAGCACGCTTCCCGTTCCGGCGTACAAATGTTACAACGGAGGGGACGTGACCGTTCTGATAAAGGTCAACAACTCCGGCGTGGTCGTGAGCGCGAAGGTCGTGGAGGCCGTTTCAAGCGATGACGAATGTCTGCGGAAGTCGGCGGTGCGGGCTGCACGGACTTCGCGGTTCAGCATGTCCTCCACCGCTCCGGCCAGTCAGGCGGGAGAAATCACTTATCGTTTCATCCCGCAATGACGGGGCGGGCGGGGCGAAGAAAAAGCGATCTGCTGCGTTGGATGGCTTGTCAAAATCCTCACAACCGACAGGTTGCTGCGGTTTGAACTTCGTCGCAAGCCTTGCA
>CAVFTG010000012.1:0-473 GCA_963625415.1 Barnesiella intestinihominis | reverse complement strand
TTCGTGTGCAAATCTCGCCTTTCGCCGCCGCAATGGGGTTGTAAATTGTGTTGTTTTTGCTGTTGTTTTATTGTCCGGATCGGAAATTATGCGCAACACGCCGGTTTTCGGACCTCTGGAATCATTTCTATGGCACCGGGTCGTATCCGCTTCCTCCCCAGGGGTTGCAGCGCAGAATCCTCCAGAGCGTCAGACCAAGCCCCTTGACGGGCCCGTGTTTCCGGAAAGCCTCCAGAGCATATTCGGAACAGGTCGGGGTGAACCTACAGCAGGACGGTTTGAGCGGGGAGATGCAGAGGCGGTAGAATTTTATGAGCAGTACAAAGGGGGCTATGGCGATTGTCTTCGCCGCCTCCCTTATCCCGCCGAACTGATGTTTCTGGTTCATAACTGTCATTTTGGAACTGCCCCAGCGAGGCTGTCTTAAAAGGCGAATTGCTTCGTTATGCTCCTTGTTCAAATCCTCACAACCG
>CAVFTG010000011.1:0-21824 GCA_963625415.1 Barnesiella intestinihominis | reverse complement strand
GATCGGGATCTCTCGAGCGTGCCCGTCCGCGTCTCCAGCTTCGAGAGTATGGCGGAACTCTGTCGGCGGAGCATCGACGCGCCTTCCTCCTCCAGAACATTGCGGACAAAGCGGGCTTTCACTGACATCTCACTCGAAATTTATCTCCACGCTGTAGCCCAGCCACCCTCCGAAGACGGAAGCCTCCGGAACAATCTCCACGGACGCGACGGAAAGCCCGGAGAGCAGGCCGCATTCTCCGGAGGTCGCGTCTTCGCAGATCCTTTCCACTATGCGCGATGCAATCTCCAGCAGTGCGGCGTACTGCGCCCGCTCCCTTTCCGGAGTGGCCGCCGCCCCGAGTCCTTTGTCGAGGACGAAAAACGCCGTGGAGAGGACGGTCGTGAAGCTGTCCGAGCCGCCCTGCTGCCTCGCCTCCGGACGCGCCGCCACCACCTGAACGCCCGAAAGATGCTGAAGCTTGGAGGTCGCGTCAGCCTGTGCGGTCGTCACGACGGGGCGCACGGCGGGTTCCGAGAGGGAAAAGCCATCGATGTAGGCCGAGAGGTCAATGAGTTTTTGAAATCGCTTCATATCGTTTCTGTTCCTTGAAATTGTGCCACATTATGCCGAGGACCGAGAAAAGCGGCTCCTCGTCCACGCGGTCGAGGTTTCCGACGGTCGCGTCCTTGGCAATCTGTACCGCGAGGTCGTTCCATCCGAAACCGTAGCCGCTTCTGTCCTCCCCGTCGGAGGCGAAAAGCCGTCCGAGTTCCACCGTCTCCCCGTTGATTGCCACGCTCCGGGTCTGGAGACTCTTCACGCAGGAGGCGAACCAGAGCAGTATGAGGTTCTTCTGCCACGGCTTCAGCGCAGAAGCAAGCCGGATTGCTCCGCCGATGTTCGACGAGTCCACGGGGACGACCCTCCGCCCGGCTCTGTTCGGCCGTTTCGCGCCGCGCCTGTAGAGGAACGCGATGCATTCGTCAAGGTCGGACTGCTTCCCGCTGTGAAAGAAGGACTGCATCGCCACGGATGCGTGCCGGAACTCCCCGAAAGTGAGGTCTTGAAGCATCTCGCCCGGACCGTGGAGTTTCCTCAGTCCCGAGCGCACGACCGGGAGTGGATTCGTCACGGAGTCGAAAGTGATGCGGCATTTGAGGGTTTCCGGGTCGGTGTCGAGCAGGAAACCGAGACTTTCGGTGCAGAGCCGTGCGACATTCTCGCCGCATCGCTCCGCCGTCTCCGGGAAAAGCCTTGAGAGCAGCGCGAAACGGCGCGTGAACCTGACATTGAGCAGGTGACATAGCACCCTCGCGTTGAACTCCAGCGGGGAACCGCCCTTCTCGATGCAGTCGGCGTAAGTCCTGAAGACGAACTGAACCTGTTCGGGGGTCATCTCGTCCCAGGAAGAGGGCAGGGAGAGCCGCCGTCCTGTCTCGTATATCTCGATCTGCGTCATATCACCGTCGCGAATTTGTTGTTCCGGTCGTTTTTCGGAAGCAGCTGAGCCTCGCCCGCCGTGCCGGAGAGCTTCTTGAGCTCATCCTTGACGGCCGCAATCTGCTCGCGGGTCTTGCCTATGAACCAGTCAATCTCCTTTGTCTCCGCCGTCCGGCTTTCGCGGTTTCCCTGATAGGACGGGCTGAAACGCCGCGCCACGGAGAGAGGGAGGATGTCGAGCGACCACCTCTGCGCGGCCGTAACGAGGGCGCAGAGCACGCAGAGCAGGGCGGCGCGTGAACGGATGCGCTGTGCGGCGGTGTCGGATTCGTCGGCTTCCGGATAGATTTTCGCCCAGATGTCCTCACCCACGAAAGGTTCGGCGACATTCTCCTGTGCCTCGACTATGAGGGGCACGAAAAGGTGGAACGCATACTGGCTTCCGTCCACGGGATAGAACCGCTCGAACTCGGCGATGTCGCCCACGATGCAGCGCCGGACGAGGGAGCGGGTCTGCGAAGACATCCAGCTTTCCACCCCGTTCTTCTCAAGGTAGCGGTACAGGGCATCGAGGGCCCTGTAGTAGCGGTCGAGCATAGCCCTGTCGTCGCGGTCGATCATCCACTCGAAAGGCATCTTCTCGTTTTCGTCCATCTTTACCTTGCGCCCCGTCCCCTCGTGGCTGACGGAAGAGAGCTGCGCATAGCGCGCAATCGCCCTCAGTGCGACCGGAAGCCGCACCGCGTCCACGAAATCGGAGTCCGCGCCGTCCGAGTATGCCTTTTCGGCCGCCTCGACCACTTCGGAACCGACGAGAGAGCCGAGTTCCTGTGCGGCGAAGTCGATTTCAGTGCGTATGAGATAGAAAGGCGTTGACGCGAACCACTGTCCGGTCAGCGCGTTGAGTTCCTCGGAACCGTTGTTTATCTTGTCGAAAAGCATATCTATTGATTTTTGACTCGTTCGTCAGGCGTGATGTTCTCTTCCGCCTGCAATGACTGGTGATAGAAGGCGAGGGAAAGGTCACGCCCCGGGAAATTGAAGGCAATCGCCTGGTTTATCGGCTCAAGGATGCAGTTCGACGCGATTTCCGTGTCGGAAAGCAGGTAGAGCTTGAAGGCGTAGAGCAGTTCCGAACCCGAAGCCAGTTTCCCGTTCACCATCACGTTGCTCAGGGACGGGTGCAGCCCCATCCCGGAGGTGATTGCGGACGCGGACGCTTCCGAAATCTTCAGCTGGCTGTCCACGAAATCCTTTATCTTCTGGTCTATGGCTTCGATTTTCCATGTCACCGAACCCGTGCCGTTTTCTGAAGGGATGTCTACGGTGTAGAAGAACTTGCCGGCGTTCTCCTTGCCGGAAAGAACCTCGGTGAGCTGCGTCAGGAGGTCGGAGGTGAGCTTGCTGATTTCCGCTTCCACCTTCGCGTCGTCCCAGTCGGGGTGTATGTTCTTGAGGGTGTCGCGCTTGGCATCCCAGTACTCGTTCGGGGCGTGGATGTGGTAGGCGAGGTTTATGCCGTTGTCCGTCACGTATTTGAATATGGTCGGAATCTCCGAACCCCGGACAATCCAGCGGAGCGCGCCCCAGTACTGCGGTACGGAGTAGAAGTCGCGGGCGAACGAATATGTATGGTTATATGATGCCGAAGCCCCGTATCTTCCCGGATTGCGTCTGTCATAGACCGGATAGACCTTCACGCCCGTACGGACGCAGAAATTCTCGTAATCCCCGACGATGATGTGCTTCACGTCGCGGATGTCCCGGGTGTCCGTCCATTCGAGACGGGCGTTCTTCGCCGGGATGTGCTCAAGCCGGGCGATGCGCGCCGTGCGTCCGATGCGGTGGCCGCGTTCGAGATACTTCGCGTCGAAGAACCCTTTCAGATGCAGGTAGTCGGTCATGCAGCCCTTCACGTATGAGATGTAGTCCCAGCTTTCCAGCCAGTCCATAATTTCACGGTCCTCTTTCCAGAGCCGCTCGATCTTGCCGTTCTCGAACGAGAGCTGTGAAAGGTAGAGTCCCTGTCCGAAAAGCAGCCCCATCTGGCGTTCAAGGATGCCGGGGCCGAGGTTGTTCGCGTCGAGGATGTCGCGCAGTCGCGTGGGCAGGGCGTTGTCGATGCCGTAGGGGATGACCCTGTAGCCCTGGATGGTCTGCGGGAGATACTCCCAGTTGCGGTCCTGCGTCTGCCAGAACAGCGAATCAAGCGAGCTGTCGCGGCTGTTGCACAGGGTGAAGCACCGCCCGTCTTCGAGGTGCAGCGCGTAGGAATGGTTTGAGATTTTCTTTACTTCGCTCATTTCTTTACTTCGCTCATTGCAGTATCACTTTTTCTCCGTTGAAGGTCATCAGAAGCGGCTGGTAGAAGCGGCGGCATTCCAGAGTGTCGAGGTCGAGATAGGCTTCGACCATCTCGGCGTGACAGTGGAACTCCTTCCGCTCCCTCTTGCGCAGTTTCGCGTGCCTCACGTTCACCACGCCCTCGCTCGTCCCCGCCGAAAGGTTGCAGGACATAAACGAGAAACTGAACGGCGTTCCCTCGGCCGAGAGCCGGCGCATTTCCCTGATTGCTTCATAGACATCCATAGTGCAAAGCTACGGCGTAACGCCCGCCCCGCAAAGGACAGGCTCGGCGCGGCCGCCGTCCCCGCCCGTTCCGACCGCCCGCAGGCCCCGGAACGGCGGATGCCTCGCTCCGGACATCCCGGAATCCTCCATGTTTCCGGAAATATTTTCCGGACAATCCTCTGTCCCGCAAAGTCTTGCCGCCGGAAGACGGAAAAATATCGTTTTTCGCGGAGAGAAGAGGCCGGCCCGCCCTCATTTACAGTTGCGGTCGCATCCGGTCGAAAAGGTGAAATATGACGCGCCGACCCCGCGCCGGCTCACTTGAAACGCGGGTCGAGACTTGCGGCCGCGCCCGAGGACTGCAACCTCGCGAGCTTGCGCCGCTCCTTTGTCATCAGCAGATACTTGAACGAATCCGACGGGTTGGTGGACTTGGTGGGCAGTTCCGCCACGGGCAGGCGCTCGCTGGATTTGTCCTTGAACACGACCCCGGACTTCACCTTCGTCCGCGCAAGTTCAAGGGACATCTTCAGGTTCTTTGCGGCGTAGGCGTCTATCCTCACCCACGGAAGCCGTGGGTTGCGCTCGGTCATAATCTCCTGCATAAACGAATATTCCTCCGGCTGCCCGATGTTCCCCTGCTTTATCGACATCAGATGCACCGTCCACCCCGTGCGCCGCTCCCCGTCGAACTCCACCGCCCGCTTGAACTTGGAGACCTGGTCTTCGCCCACGGACTTGTAGGCGTTGCCGGAGCGGTCGTAGTAGAGGAACAGAACCTTGTTTCTCATCTGTGAGAAATATGTCCGGAACTTCACCCCGAGGTCTTCGGTGTATTCGGGGGCGAGGGTGTAGAGGAACTTGACTATGCGCACCACGTCGTGGCCTGCTTCCGTGTCGTCCTGCCCCACAGTCATAGAGCACATATTACCGAAGTCCACGCCCGCCTGCAAAGGCTTGTTCCGGTTCAGGCGGCGCAGCACGCGGCAGTCCTCCGTGTCGCGCATATCCAGACTCTCGTATGCCTGTTCGTCGATGCCGTCGTAGTAGAAATGGCGCGGGGCGAGCGCGGTGTAGAATCTGTCTCCGCTTCCGAGCCGTGGCTTGAGAGAGAGTATCGCCGTGTTCAGGTCGGGCAGCTGGGCGGCGATTGCGTCCGAGAACCATTCCTCCGTGAGTATGTCCGCGTTCACATAGCTCGATGCCCTGACATAGAATGTCGATGCTTCCGGACGGCAGCGCAGTTCAATCCACCGGGCTTTCCACAGTTCGGCCGTCCTCATCTTGTTGCGGCAGTCGGCGAGGTCGGCGGCCGACCTTGTCTTCATCCATTTGTCCTTGGCAGCTACATATTCGTGCAGCGCCTCGTTGTAAACGAGTCCCGCCTTCATCACGGTGAGCACGGCCGTCTTGTCGACATTCACCGCCTCCTTCTGCATCCAGTCGTATTCCCCGATGTGGGATGTGTCGGCCATGTCGGAGGTGAAACACACGCCGCGATAGAAGACGCTGTGCCCGTATTCCTGCCTGTAGCCGCGCACCGCCTTGAGCAGGTTGGCGATTTTGTCCTCCCGGAAATACTTCGCCTCGTCTCCGAACACGAAGACATAAGACGCGCCCGCAAGTGTGGACGGGCGGTCGAGCGAACCGAAGCGGATGTTCAGGCCTGTGAAGAATATGATTGTACGCTTGTAGGAAACAAGACGGTTGAAGGGTTTCCAGAAATGCGGCTTGAGCCAGTCGGGCAGCCCTTTCGTCTCCGCGTCGGTGAACTGCGGCGGCTCCTTCTCGATGACATAGTGCTCGCCCTCGCGGAATCCTTTGCGCTCAAGCCCCTCCAGAACGGAGGGCAGGACATTCGCCGTGAGGTTGCTGAATGTGTCGGCCACCCAGCAGCAGGGAGCGCCCGGCATATCGTACATTATGTCGATGAGCCGCTCCACCTGAATGTCCGTGGTCTTGGCCGAGCCGCGCCCGAGTTCGCAGTAGGTCTTGCGTGCGCCCACGAGCGCGACAATCTGCGCGAGCCGGTTCTGGTACTGGACGGACGCACTTCCGGTCCGGTCGGCGTTAACTTTCTTCCTGTGTGACATTGTCGATGAACTGAACTATATCCATATCGTCTATCCCGGCATCCACCCGCAGGCGTTTCTTCACCACCTCCGGAGCGACTATGCCGTCAATCTGCCTTGCGAGTTCGTCCCTGTTGGCACGCGGAAGCCCGATGACTTCCGGAGAGAGGGAGAGAAGCCGGTACTGCTTCTGGTAATTCTCGGCAGGCAGCTGCTCCGGGTCGTCTTTGTCGAGCTGGAGAACTTTGGCCTTTCCGGAGAGTATGCCGGCGGCTATCTCGAAGTCTTTTGTCGTGCGGGCGTTCTGCATCGCGAGGGCGTAGAGGGTGTCGTACTGGTCGGCCATCTTCGCCCGCATCGCGTCCTTTGAGACCTTGCGGTTGGCGAAGAACATCTCCACCGCCTCGGCGTACATGTTCGCCGCCTGTTCGTAGGAGAACGAGAACGGCTTTGAGGTGAGGAACTTGACTGTCCTCCGTTTGCCCCACTGTCCGTCAAGGGAGTAGATCATCGTGAGCAGGTCGATGTACACCTGCTCCTTCTGCGAAAGGTCGCCCCGGCTTCCTCCCGAGATGTAGTTCTGTATGCGCTCGAACGCGCCCTCATCTTCCGCTCCTCCGAAGAGGTCGAGCTTTGAAAAGGAGAAACTCCGGTCGCGCACGGTCTCGTTGTACTGCTTGACGGCTTCCGGCTGACCGGTGGCCGCAGCCTTGGCGACTGCAATCTCGATGTCGGCTCTCTTGCGAAGACGGCCGCATTCAATCGCGTCCCTTATTTCCTGCGTGACTGCGTTCTCCGCAATCCCCTCGGATTTGAATATGTCACCGTCCTCCCAGCCGAGGGCGGCAAGGTAGGAGACCCGTTCAAGAGTGTCTTCCCGATTTTTCTTTTCCTGTTCCATATTTCTGATTCTCGTAATCCTTCAGCATCCGGTTCACCTCTGCGAGCAGCCGCTGTTTCTCCCGGATTCGCGTTTCGCGTTCCGCCCTCAGATGCGGTTTCGTGCCCTTGGAGATTTCGTTGCCGGCCCGCCAGATGGCTTCCTTCAGATTCTCCTTTCTCCGCACCAGTTCAAGAACCGGAAGGGAGCGGAGTTCGGTCATCCTCTGTGATTCCTTGAAAATCGGATGCTCCCCGAGTAGCGAACGGTGTTCTTTGTAATACACGAATTCGGAGAAGATTTTCCGATTATTGGAAAAATTTTCGACAACTTTTTTTGCAATTTCAAAACATTGTTCGGGGGTCGTGCACTGGAAGAGTTCCTCATGCCCGCGGACCGATTCCTCCCATGCCGTGATTTTGTCGGCCGCGAGTATCTTCAGTTCCGCCGGACAGTCGGGTTCCGAGAGGAACGGCCAGTTGTCGCGGAACTTCGTCCGCCCGGTGACGGCCGCCGATGCGGAGGGGGATGCACCCGTCTGCGCCGCTACTGTCCTGTGGCTGTCGGAGAATCCGGCAAGCTTGCGCTCCAGAAGTCCGATGAACCTCTGCGGGGACTTGCGCACAAGAGCGTCGAGATGCCTGTTCGGCGCATATATATTCAAAAGCCGAAGTCTTTCCTGAACCTCGGCTCCCGAATCAATCCATCTGTCGATTTCGTTCATCCTTTCAACAGATATTTCTCAAGCAGCCCGGCAATGGCGTTGAAGCCCTCCGGTGAGGCTGAGACAAAGAACTTCCTGACAAAGGCTTCAATCACCACATTTTCGCAAGGGTTGGCTCTCAGAACCGGAGTGATGAAGTTGCCGAAAGAGAAGGAAA
The DNA here is from genome assembly GCA_963625415.1 of Barnesiella intestinihominis. GTDB lineage: Bacteria > Bacteroidota > Bacteroidia > Bacteroidales > UBA932 > Cryptobacteroides. The sequence goes on along the minus strand of CAVFTG010000011.1, from coordinate 13,998 downwards.
CCTCGTTCAGCCGCCGGTCCCCGTTCAGCCTTCTGATGAAGACCTCCGGAGTGACGGTCAGGGAATCTTCGGCTGCAAGGCACTCCACGAGCCCGCTCTTGCTGACAGAAAGGGGCACGCGGCTGTCGTGCTGCTTTTCCCCGCCACGGGTGACATAGACGAACCCTCCTTTGAGAAGCTCATCCGTAATCTCCGTGCACGGAACGACATTCGCCGGAACGAGCACGAACTCGTCGGCTATGCCCTCATCGGCGAGACACTCCGCGAGAATGTCCCTTGTGCTTGTCTCCGCCTTGACGGCAATCACCTTGTGAACGCCCTTGTGGAATTTGTCCCACAGGCGTTTCATCAGTTCTTCCGTACCCTCATAGGCACAGATGACAACAGCGGCGGCGGAAGGCTGCGCCACGGCTTCCTGCTGTGATGCGGCCGTCTCCGTCACCGCTGTTTTAGCTGTTGTTTTCTTTGTTGCCATATCCACGGGGATTATGCCGTCTCAGTCGTGGATGCCTTTGCCGCCACGGCCGGCATCGCACCCTGATAGTCTCCCGGAAGGAACTTATCGACAACCTCCTGCTTCCATGTGAACTTGCGCTTGGTCGCCTCGGAGGTGTTCGTAGTCTCGACCGTAAGGAAGAGAGGGTTGCACTTCGAGCCGAAAATCTGGACGCGTCCTGCTGATGTGCCGTTGCACTCTTTCACGAGGGCGACAACGCCTTTGTTCATGAATGCCTCAGTGTGGTTCTTGATGTCCACGGAGTTGCCCGGATGCTCGAACTCGATTCCCTGTTTCACGCCGCGTGCGTCAGCTTCGCCGGAATACTCCTCTGTGACGTTGATGGTCTTCGGCGTGCCGTAGACGCAGACGGCCTTCGCGCCCTCCGTGAGGGTGAGGTCTCCGTCCACGACGGTGTTCCCGACTTCGCGGGTCGGCTCGGAAGCGATGTCATCCACATCTATGAGATAGATGTCGGACGATTTCGGAGAGGGGCAGCCCGCCCCGTCTCCGTTCTTTGGAATGCTTACTTTAGTATAGCTCATAATCTTTGGAATTTAATTGTTATGCACCTTCACCGGAATTGACTGAAGCGGCGTCCTCGGCCGGCTTGCTTCCGTTCATCCACGGGCCGTCCTCAGAGAGGTCGATGCCGTCTGAAAGGATGCTGCTTGACGGAGTGTATCCGCTCGGAACTGCGGCGAACACGGCTTCCGCAATCTTGAAGCCCACTGACAGGGAGTATTCTCCGAAGACTTTCACGTCGTAGTTGGCCTCCTCGATGCGGTTGATGCAGCTCTCCGCCTTGGAGTAGTCCACGAGCTCCACGAAATTCTCCTTCGGGGTCGCGAAGAGAATAGGGGAGTTGTACATTGACTCCAGAGCCACGAGGTGGAAGTTGGTGAAACGGATGGTGTCACCCGCCTCGATGCCGGTATACTTGCCGTTCACCGCGAAGTCGGCTCTCTTGTAACGCGTACGGAACTGCTCGGAGCAGAACACGATGGCAGTCTTGGCGAAGAGTCCGGAGATGTTGTCAACGAAACTGTCGACATACTTCAGAAGCTCTTCGTCGCTGAGCGTCGTGTAGTCCTTCGCGTTACGGAGGTAGTTGATCTTGCAGTTCTCGTCGGTCAGACCCTTTACGAGGATGGTTTCGTAACCGTCCATGGAATCCTTTGCCGCTGAACCGGCCGTGCCGTCGGAAACGCTGCCCCATTCCACTTCCTTGTACTCTCCCTTTCCGATCATCGAGAGGGTGATGTCGTCAAGGGTCTTCGGAAGGATATGCTCCTCGATGATGTAACGGGTGATAGGCATCTCGGACTGGGTCTTGCCCTGCTCATAGAGGTAGAGCAGCCAGCTCTTGATGATGTCGGTCGGCCGGATGAGCACGTTGATCTTGTGCCTTCTGTAAGGGATGCGGATCGGGGTGAACTTCGCCGTGCCCTTCGGAGTCCACTTCGGGGTGAACTGCTGCGATACCTCGGTGAAGATGGCGGCTGATGCGATGTAGTCCGTGTTGGACTGGATGCGCGTCATGTGCTTGGAGTCGTTGAATCCGAGGTAGAGCCTCTTGGCGAGAAGTTCGAGCTTCACTTTCGGAGGCATCACCATAGAGAACTCCGCATTCAGGTCGGCCACGTCGATGTTGCCGTTGTCGAGAGCGGCGAAAGCCATAGGGTTGCTGGAAGCGAGAGCCTGCGCGACGAGCCTGTTGTGCACGGCGTGCATGTTGAGAACGAACTGACGGGTCTGTTCGCCCGCTGAAGCCCGCTGAGCCTGAGGAGCCGGCTCCGGTTCGCGTGAGAGTTCGAGCACGTCGCCCTGAAGCTGCCTGACCTGTGCGGTGAGCGCCGCAGTGGCTTCAGCCGTCTTCGATGCGACGGCCGCGTCGAAGAGTTCGACCGCATCGTCATCCTCTTCGAGAGTGACGGACTCCAGCTTCTCAAGGAAAGCCTGCCCGTAGTTGTCAAGAATCTTGCTGCGGTCGGTGTCGGAAAGTTCGACCTTTCCGTTCTTAACCACAAGCGATTCCCTGCCGAGAAGACGGGCCACGAGTTTGCCCATCTTCGAGTTTGAGAGATAGTTTCTGTTCATAAACACTTTGAAATTAAGAGGGTTTGAGTTTACATTTCAGAGAGGGCGAAAGCGGCTTCCACCGTTTCCGCGAGGGTCTTCTTTGCGTCGGCGAATCCGAGACGCAGCGCGTCCGCGCAGAGGAAGACCTTGCCGCTGAGCACGCCTTCCTCTTCCGTCTTCAGAGCCGGCCGCCCGTTCTTCACCGCCGTCTGGAACTGAACCGCAATCGGCGAGAGTTCGTCCTGAATGACTCCGTAGTCGCCCTCGACCGCCTTGCGGTAGCTTCCGTTCTTGTCGCCGGACTCCCGGGCATAGACCGGGACGATGCGCACCCCGGTCTGCGGGTCGGTCTCCGGAGGAATCGCGAGGGTGCAGACCACTCCGACGGAGCCGATTTCGGACATGTCGTTGTCGAGATACACAAGGTCGCACTGGGAAGCGACCCAGAGAGCCGCGCTGCAGCAGAGGTCGCAGTGGGCGAGAACCGGCTTGCCGGCTTTCTTCGCGGCGGCAATCGCTTCCACGAGCGGCGGAACGGAGTTCGCGGCGCCGCCCCCGCTGTCGATGTCGAGGACAATTGCCGCGATGTCTTCACGGGCGGCGCAGTCGGCGATGAGGGCGGCGAGATCGGTCGTGCCGTCTGATTCGCAGGTCTTGTATTTGGTCATCGTTCCGTGGAGCGGGAGAACCGCCACCTTCCTGTCCTCCGAAGCTTTGCCTCCGCCCCTGAAAGGCGAGCCGTCGGAAAGCATATATGAAGGCGCAGCCGCGTCTCCGGACACTCCGAGCGGGACGCGGGAGAGCAGCGCAAACGCCGTCGGAAGGTAGGCCGCCGCATCGGCGAGAAGCCATTTCCCACGGATAATGTCCGCTGCAAGAGTCGAGTTGCTAATCTGTTTTTCCATCGTGATGAATTTTGCACAAAGGAAAAACAAAAGCGCCGTCCGAAAAAGGACAGCGCCCCTCACGCCACTCTGCGGCTGATTCTGCTATTTCAGGATTTCAGGATGCGCCTCAAGATACATGTCGCGCAATGGCAGACTGATGACGAAGCAGGCATCTTCGAGCGCGAAGCAATAGTCGGTTTCCTTGCCTTCAATCTTGATTTTCTTTGCCGGGCTGTTGTATAGCCATACCTTTATCTCATTGAACGAATCATCATTCCTCAATGAGAATACGGCTTTCTTTGCATCCTCTTCAACATCATAGGCTGTCTTCGGAGATGCCGCATCGATGAACGCGAAAAGTCTCTGTCTGTTTTCTTCAAGAAACTTATTTCCGTCAATGTCACGGAACAGTTCAAGACCGTACTGATTGAGTGCCCGGGGACTCTGTTTCGCGGAAAGAATGAACTCTGTCTGTCCTTTCACATAGGCGACATTCTTATTCACTTCGGAAATTTTCTCTGAATGAATTTCGCAAGGAAGTCCGGAGATTTTCAAGTCAATCTTGTTTTCCAGATTATCTATCTTTCTGTCAATGAAGTCAATTTTCTTGTTCAGGAAATCATCCACACGATCAATCTTTTTGTCCAGATTTTTCAGCTCGTTGCTGAATATTCCAATGGTCTTGCCCATTTCAAACATCTTGAACAAGATTCCACCTCCGAAAACAAAGGAGATGACAAGGGATATGATGGCTTCGATACTCATAGTCGCGGTTCACTTTCTGCGCAAAGTTAATAAATAAACTAATAAACTAACATCCCGCGCGGAGAAACTTTGTCATCAACCGGTTACGGGCGAAACTTGACATCGGGGTTCAACACCTTCAGCAGGTGTCCGTATTTCTTTATCTCTGTATTGTTCATATAGCGGGTAACGCCTGTTCTGCTCCCGTTCTTTGAATATGTCTGCACATGGACGACACCTTTCGGAAAAATGGACTTGCCGACACCCTCCCCCTTGATATGGTCGTGCCCCCAATCGAAATCCACAATCTGTGAGCGATTGCTGAAGATTTTGACTTGAACTATTTCTCCCGACTTGCCGCCGGGCTTCGCATAGAAATCAGATGTACCGGAATGGCCAGGCAAGCCGGAATGGAAGTCGTCATTCCCATTGGCGTTCCATTTTGCTATGACCTTGCCTCTGAATCCGTCAATGTTGAGTGTTTCGCCTATCTGGTGATATTCATATTCCGAAAATCCTCCGGACGGATTAAATGATTTCGCACTTCCCATATTAGTCGCAGTCAGCTTCGTAATCAATGCCCTTATAATCTATCGAACGCAGATAATCGAACATAGTCCGGCATCCCGTCCTGTCAAATATATGTGCACTCAAATCGATGTCGAGAAAAACTGACAATGTGTCGGCGGTCCAGGGTTCCTCAATGATACCATCGTCTTTCTTTATCAGAAACATATACATGTCATAATCATAGCGCATCATCCCTATCCCGTCCGCATTTTTTGAACAATTCAGGAGCATATCTCCGGATGTCGACTGATTATGCTTTTCCCTATATTCGACAATTCTGAAAAAGTGCTTTTCGTTGTCAGAGGCAGATTCTTTCGCAATGCGTTCAAAAAGAATTTTGTCGTCATCCGAAATCTGCCAAATTCCGTCAATGACATCATATTTTCGGTTTGCCATACCTCAATCTTTGAATATTGTCCTCCAAATATACGAAATTATTGAAATTCAAGTAAAACGGTTTGCCGTATACCAGCACTTGACTGGGACGCAGCACTCTGAGGCATTCGCTCATCCCGAGCACTGTCGCATTCCTGCCTTTTTGATTCCGCCCTGTCGCCGTATGCCCGACGGCGATGAGCGAACCATGCGGAAGCCCCTCAAAGCAGAAACTGAAGGAATCAGCGTTGCCCCAACTGGCACTCGGAATCACGCGGATGCCCTGACTTTGCCACCATGCCGCCAGAAGCCTGTTCCTGTAGATGTTCCAGAAATTGACGGCCGGAGGCAAATCGACATACAGGCTGAAATCGGGTGCGATGACGCAACGGAATCTCCGCAGCAGCGGCACATATTTCTCCGGAGTGTTCCACACCCTCTCGAACTGATAGTCATCTATGAAAAAGTGGATGCCGCAATCGTAATCGGCGGATGTCAAGGCTCTGTTGAATCCGATGAACCGCTCAGGAACAGAACCATCGTAAGCTTCAATAACGGGAAGTCCATATGCGCCGGAGCACCTGACCTCGCCGCAAAGGTGCATATTCAGGAGCCGCCGTTGCCGGAACATCTCCTCCATACGGCCGTCCCGTGTAGCCTCGCGCATCCTACCCCGCGGGAACGGTCTTCCAGCTGGCGGAAAGGCGGAGCACGTCGAGATTGTCTTCCGTCTCGATACGCAGCGGAAGGTCGGCCGTGCCGAGGTATGCTATGGTTCCGTCGCTGAAGACCACGCGTGCGATGCAGCCGTAGCGTATGATCCGCAGCGTCGAGGTCGGGATGACCGTGCAGCGCAGTTCAATCTTGTGGGTCAAACAGCGTCCGTTGTCGTCCACCGTTTCCTTTGTCTCCAGTGTTCCGCTTGCCGGAATCATCGGAAGTCTCTCCATTGCCAATGTGCTTGTGGTGTCCGCCGCCTGGCTGACGAACATCTCCTTGATAATCCTTATCATCTTTCAGTCCTTTGAGGTTTATGCTTTCGTCCAGATAGTAGCTGCGCCGGAGCAGCCGCTGAGTCAGAGCCTTCATCTTCCTCTGGCTTGAGCGGTACACCCGCTTGTAGAGGGTGTCCGCATAGTCCACGCTCACGAGCTTCCGGGATATGATGAAAGCCTCGACAATGTCCTTTCGTCCGTAGCCCAGACCCTCGCCCCTGCGGTAGTAGCCCGCGAAATCGAGGTCGAAAGTCGCCGACACCGCCATCATCAGGGCCGCCGTGTCCGCCCGAGAGTAATAGATGAACTTGTTCTCGATGTTCCGCGTCGCCGGATTCAGCGGGAGGTCGAGAGTCGCCACGAGTTCCCCTGAGGGTTCGGCCACCGGACGCGCCGACTCCCTCACCCTTGCGCAGAGCAGCGCGCCCACCGGTTCACGGGTGCTCACCCTGTACGCCTCCTCGCCCGGAATCCTCGGAAAGAGGAAGCCGAAGTAATCAAGTCTCAGTTCTGAATCGAATTTGAGTTTTATCAACATATGCGGGCGGTTCTAATTGGCTATTGCCCACAAAGTTACAAAAATGTTTCAAGAAATTCAACGGCAAAAGCCCCGCGAATGGCGGCATTCCCCCGAAAATCACTTCACCCAAACATCCTTCCCCTCGCGGATCATCCGGCAAAGTGCCCTGTATGTGCTCTCCCTGACATAATCAGTGTACCAGTCTCCCTCATCCGGCCCGAGCTCCACCCGGTAGAGAACGAGCCGGCCGCGCCACAGGTCTCCGACCTCCGCACGGCGCAGCCCGTCCGGCAGTTTCCGGTAATGCCAGAGCGGCATCGACCGCCCGTAAACGTCGGCATTGAACTCAAGTCTCTCCGGGGTGTCCGGATGCTCCCGATTAGCGGTGATTTCTTCCTTCATGAAACGCGATTTTATGGGTGAATTGACACCGGAAAAATTTTCAGCGGTTTGCAGTTGCAAAATTTTCTGACCCTTTGACCCCTTGACCCGAAAGCCTTGTAACTTATTGTAACTCAATGTGCTTTGCGGGGTCAAATTTTTTCAGAGCCATTTGACCCCGATTTGCCGATTTTTGCCATAACTTTCTGATATATAGGAGGGTCAAAAATTTTTCCATCCCGAACCGCATCCCCGAAAACTGCCCGAAACCGGTGTCAAGCCAAAACCAAATTGACCCATTTTGACCCCGCATTTTGACCCCGCATAACTCTTTATCTTTCATTTACTTATCTTCTCTTTTACTATATCGGGGTCAAAAGGGTCAAAGATTTTTCACCTTAGAACCGCCGACAAAATTTCAACCTTTCCACAAAAAAGGGATTCGCATGGGCGAACCCCTCATCACAGCTCCCGTTTCGACTGCCGGACCCCTGCTTTTTCCTGTACAGGGCGGCAGGTCAGAAAGGGGGCTGCGAACCTTCTGCGAACACTTCCGCCGAAGTGCCGATTCCCCCTGCCCCCGGTTCATCCGGCTCGGGCGGCGTGCCTATGATTGACACCGGGTCGAGTTCCGTTTCGCGGTCAGGGCGCGTGTCGATGTAGAAGCAGTAGAGATTGTTCCCGCTCACCTTGCGGCGGATGTCGTTGCGCTGCCTCTCCGTCTCCGAGCGGAGCAGTTCAGTCGGGTTGTACATCCATCCCTTGTATGAACAGAACATAATCAGCTTCTTCTTGAAGGTCGCCTTCTTGATGCTGTCCTGAATCTTCTTGTTCAGAGTGGAGCGGTAGGCGGCGAAAGCCTCGTCGATGTCAACAATCACATCGAGGTGGCCGTTAGGCAGCCAGTCCTCCGCCCACCATATGAACTCGTCCGTAATCGCCCTCTGGAGGTTGCGCTGCTCAATCTGTTTCATAGGCGGCTGGATGCGGATGTGGAGCTTGTGCCAGACCGCGATGCAGTTGAACATGAAATTGTAGAAGGCGTTCATCTCATCCGGGGTGTAGTCCTGGATGAGGTTCTTGTGAAACTCCGTGTATGGAGACCGCTCCTTCAGCCCGCGCATCGGGTCGTCCGAATGGTAGTAGTCGGTGAAGGCGGTGAACCAGGTACGCCTGCGCAGGGACGCATCGAACCGCTTGATTGCGTGGTTGGAGGTGAAAGCCACCTTCGGGCTGTCCTTGAACTCCAGAATGAACGCGTCCTTGTTCTTCGGGTTCACCACCATCTTTCCGGTAATCATCGGCATGAAGCGGTGAAGGTCGATGCCGTCGTTCAGGTCGTCGAAATAGACCGTGTCCGTGATTCCCGGACGCACTCCGGCAAGCATGAAGTCCGTCTTGGACGGGTTGATTTCCTGACCGTTGATGAACAGTTGCCTGCGGAGCTGCTCCGTACTGGTCATGAACAGGGACTTTCCCGTTCCTCCGAGGTGCGTGCCCTCCTCCGACTGCTCCGTCTCCATCGCATAAATCGCGTAGGGCTGACCCGCGACCTTGTACTTGCTCATGATGTAGCCCAGAGCCATCACCTTGGAGATGAAGTGCAGGTGCGTCTCCGCCACCTCCTCCGGTGAGAGCTGCATCCCGAGTTCCTCCTTTCTCCAGTAGTTCCGCCCCGTGTTGTACACGAACTGCATGAAAGAGCAGTCGTTCCGGAAGATTTTGAGCCGATATCGCTTAATCTCATCCACAGCGTCAATTTGCTTCCGCGTTGAAATATAATCGGGGGTGTCGGGGGTGAGGACGGAGAGCCGGTTCAGCAGGGTCGCATATTCCTCGGAATACTCCACGTCGAAAAACGGCTGCTCGGGACTGAAGTCGTGCTCGATTATCTTGCTCCGATAGACATTGTATGGACATTCGGACGGCTTCAGCTGTTTAGCCCCCGTGGCCGACACCTTCACCGGGCCGTTGCTGAAAAAGAAAGTGTCGGAGCGGTTGTCGAAGGCGTTGAAATCAGGCACAATCACCTCAAGTTTCTCAAGCGAACTCCGGCTTATCTGCGGGGAGCGGTGGATGGTGTTCGCGAGCGTCTGGTTGTAATAGGTCGCGTGCGTGCGGAGATACTCCAGCAAATACGCCGAACAATGGGCGCTGATGCTGTCGTCCCCGATGAGAGTCACCACATTGTCCTTCACCTGACAGAAGGCGAAATCCGTGCAGTCGGGATTCGTGGCTATGCGGAAATATCCCGATGCCTGAAGGAACGAATACAGCTGCTCGTTGTTGATGTCGTAGCCCCCGAACCCGCCTGACTTGGTGCGTTTCTCCTGCCAGAACTTCAGACCGCCGGAGAGTTTCACAAGTTCCTTGAACAGCGACACGGGGTTCTGGTTCTCCGGACGGCGGAAATGCACGAAGAAATCCTTCGCATCCTTGCAGGGCTTGCCCTTGCGGTCCTTGAACCGCTTGAGTTCCTCCGGAAGACGGATGATGTTAATGTCGAGATAGCGCAGCGCAAGCCGGTACATGTTGGCTATGCCCGTGTCATCGATGTCGTAGAGGATATATATCTTCTTCGCAATCTTCTGGAGCAGGGAGAACTCATACTCCGTCAGGTCGGCGGTCTCCGAATTGAGCCAGCACACGTGAAATCCGGCGGAATGCACGTTCAGGGCATCCGACGGACCGGAACAGATGATGAGTTCCTTCCATGTCATGTCCGCCTCCGATTCCGCTTCCTCGCCCTCGCCCCAGTCGGCGGTCATCATCCCCGGGTATATCCCGTTCTTCGCGTTCGCGTAGAGCTTGATGAAATCTTTCTCTCCGAAGAAGAAGTTCTCCGGCTTCTCGCCCACATACATGAAGCGGATGTCCCCGAGCGGCTGGTAGAGCTTGCCCCATGTGCCGTAATCGTAGTAATAGATCGGATAGTTGTCCGTGGCCGTAATCTCCCAGCTTTCGCCCTTGGCGTTCTTTGCCGTGACATAGGAGTCCACCGGTTTGAGGGAGAGGTCGGCGCAGACCTCCGGGGTAATCCTGTAGCCCAGAAGGTAAAGCTCGCGGTCTGTGAACTTGCCGCCCTTGCGGAGGTTCACCGACATCTTCTCCTGCCCCCTGACCTTGCGCATCTCCGGCATAGGTTTCACGTCAGCGGCGGCCGCGTCCCCCTCGAGAAGATGCGGCGCGTATTTCTTCGCAATCCAGTTTATGGCGGCCGGATAGTCCAGACCCTCCTCCCTCATCACAAGCTGGATGGCGGTGTAGGCCTTCGTGTCGTTCCCGCCTTTGTCCTGTATGAACCACACACCCTCCTTGCGGAACACGGTGCAGGACGGGCTTTTGTCGTCCTCCCGGATTCTGAAATTCCGCCCGCGCCCCGAAAAGCAGGACGCGCTCTGAGGATAGTAGCCGGCGATGACCGCCTTGCCGCCCTCCGTCGCCTCGAATATCTGTTCCTTGCGTATCATTATATTGCTGAAAATCAGAGAAAAATGTGTAAAAATCTTGAAATATATTTTGTTATATCAAGATTAATGCGTACCTTTGTAATGCAGTCGGGAAGAAGACCTGCTGCAAAAGAGGAATCTGAAACGCTTGAAAGGGAGTAAGAAAAAACCTACCAAAGTCTTAAGAGTATGTCCGCAAGATTTACATTCAAGATTTGGAAATTCAGATTTACGATTGAAATCGCAATCTAATTCCAACGGAGGCTGAGAAATCAGCCTCCCCTTTGGTAGGCTTCGCAAAAATACAAAAGTATATGGAAACAAAAAATTCATCTTCATCCGATTCAAAAGGTTGGGGCGGTTCAAGACAGGGCGCGGGCCGCAAGGCGGTCGAGCACGGGAAAACCTACACATTCCGTTCGACTCCGGCCGTGGATGCCTTTCTTTCCGCCTATGAGGGCAACAAGAACAGTTTCATCAACGAAGCCGTCGAGCATTACATCAGTCTCAAAAAATAATTCTCTCCTCTCATTCCCGCTCTGAAGCCGTCCGAACCCGGGCGGCTTCCGTCGTTCAAAACGCGAGATCCTCCTTTGTGAGAAAACTGCATTCAAGGCCGGAATATATGAGATTACCGAACCGGATGGACACCTTTCTCCATCCCATACCAATGACCTCCATTTCGTCGACATCCACCTCGACTTTTTCACATCGAGGATTCTCCGCCGCCAGCTGCTCGCTCAAGTGCTCCATCCAATCTCTGACATCATAGAGCTGCTCGGAAGAGACGACCTTATCCCGCAATACGCCCATAGCATCCACGGCTTTGCGCTCGATGGATTTCAATTCAGAGATGCGATAATTGGGAGTCAAATAATAATAAGCCATATCGTTAAAAATATCTAATAAACTATTGTGTATTTAATTTATTGTTCCTATCTTTGTAACACCAAACAGAAAGGAGGTGTAAACAATGAATGGATAAAAAGAAGCAGAGGAAAGAACTTCAAGATGACATCGAGTTCTTCCTGAGTCACTACAAGGCTCTGAAACCAAGACTCTGCGGTCTCGATGAGACGATTGAAGAACTGATGAAAGAGCTTGAAAAACTGAAAGATTAACCCTTTGAGCCTCCCCGGAAGGGGAGGACTTAAAAAAACGATATATATGACTGTAAAAGAAAGATTCAATCGTCTCAGAAGCGAGTACCTTGCGGCCGCCGATGAGAGCAGGAAAGCCGAGATTGACGCGAAGATTCGCGAGCTTTCCGAACAGGAACCGGAAGAGTTCCGTCAGGCGTTCCTTGAGGGCGCGGAGGGCGCGTTGGAAAGCGCGCGCGACTTCCGCGTGAGGGAAACCCTCGAGCCGGTCATTCCGGTACTCAACCTCGCCTACATTGCCGAGAGCTATTTCCACAAGTCGCGCAGCTGGTTCTCCCAGCGGCTGAACGGAGCCTCCGTGAACGGCAAGCCCGCCCGGTTCACCCGCGAAGAACTTGAAACCCTTGCCGCCGCCCTCAAGGACATAAGCCGGAAAATAGGCGATATTGAAATTCCAATCCATTGAATCCATTATCCTTTTTTGCAAAGCCGTCCGAACCCGGGCGGCTTCATTCTTTCATTCCGGGAGGTCATCGTCAAAACTTACAGGCTGGGCGGCCATCTCCGGAGAGCGAAGCGGGCGCATGTTGCCGAGAATCGGCTGAGAGCGGCGCTGCTCCTCCGTCATCGCGTCGAAAACCTCCTTGCTGATGTTGCCCTTCACGAGATGGGTGTCGCCGTAGCGCCCCTCCTGCGCGAGCCGCAGAGCCGAAAGGTTGAGATAGATACACTTGCTCCCGACATAGATTGCCGGATTCCCCTCGACCGGGATGAACACGCCCTTATGCCCCTGTGCGGTAACGAGCCTTGCGCCCCGGAACCTCGTCAAATCGAGTCTGATTGAAAAATTGTCCATTTCCTATAGTGTTTTATCGTGTTCGTTCCTGATTATGAGAATCGCCGCCAGACATCCGAGCACCGCCACAAGCGCCATCGCGGCACTCAGCACAAAGCTCTCGAAAAGAAGAGCGATGAAAGCCACCATACTTGCCACAGCGATTATCAGCGACGCGAGCCGCAGCGCCCCTTCCTCCGTAAAATTGAATCCCATGGCCGCCTACTTTATTCGTGAAACCTTGATGTTCTTGCCTTTCGGTGCGGACACGGAATAAACCCGTCCGAAATCGCGTCCGAGAGCCGAGGCCATCGCTCTGACGGTCGTAGGTTTCATGCCGCGCAGCACAACCGACTCCCCGACCCGGAGATCCGCCATCCGCGCCCGTCCGCTCTTTCCTGCGGAGTTCGTCGCCTTCTGAAGAGATTCTGAAACTTTCATGTCTGTTGAAATGAATATTTGTGGGGATGGAGGGAGTCGAACCCTCATACCGGTGGCTCATTCATCGGGCAGAACGCTTGAGGGGATACCGATGAATTGTGTCTTGCCGCCCGTGCGGCCTACATCCCCGGTTCCCCGTCTTTCCGGGGCGTCATCCTATGCTGCTTCATAGGAATCTCATGCCTGCGGGCGCATCCCTGCGGCCACACGCCAACCACATAATTACAGATATCAAGGTCTTATTCCGACATTGTAGCGCGTTCCTTTCTCCGCCGGGGAAACGCCCCGGAGCCGCCCTGTGAGCTATAAGAACACCGCCTCGCCCACGGTCTCCGGTTTCTTCCGGCCCGGAGCAGGATAGAAAAACTCGATGCGTGCCATCATGCTCTTGAGCCGTTTGAGCACCCCGGTATAGACGAGGCGGAATTTCTCGTCACCCCAGTCGTCGGACAGCATCTCCTCGGTGCCCTGTATCGCGTTAAGCAGCGCGTCCCTCAGTGTCCGGGCTTCCTCCGGGGTGATGCCCGACATCGTCAATAGCCCTCTCTTGTCTAAATCCACGAACATAACCGTTTGATTTTTAGTGTTTTTTTTATTTACTTTGTCGGTTTATTAATATATTAATTAATAGATTAATTAACATTTCAAGGGCAAAGTAAGTGTAAGTATTTCACTTTTGCAAGAAATAAGTGAAAAATTTTCACAAAATCTTGAAAACTTGAATTGATATGAACGAAAGACTACTGCAAGTTATTGACTATCTTATTTATAGTCATTGCGTTAAATCGAGGGCTGATTTCGGCAAGAAAATAGGGAAATCAAGCTCTCAAGTGACCGATATGCTTAAAGGTGTCAAACCGATAAGCGTGAAAACTATTCACAATATCTGTGAGTGTTTCTCCGGACTTGATGAGGGGTGGTTGCGTACAGGCGAAGGGCAAATGCTGAAGTCGTCAGTGAATGTCGATGGTGATATTTCCGGAGTCGTTGTTAACGGAAATAACAGCAACAGCCCGATCGACAACCGTCACTACTACGCGGATTCTCCGGACGTGCTCAAGGCGCAGATTGCCGTCCTCGATGAAAGGATAAAGGAAAAGGATGCCCAGATAAAGGAAAAGGA
>CAVFTG010000010.1:7758-22642 GCA_963625415.1 Barnesiella intestinihominis | reverse complement strand
TCGCAGGCACGGCTCAACTCGTTCGTGAACTCGTCGTCAAGTATCTCCTGCGGCAAAGGCGACAATATCCGTTGAAAAGCAGGTGGGCGGAAAATGTGACTGAAAAGCCCCGCAGAGACCGCGTCTGAGGTGCGAGATACACCCCTGATTACACCCTCATTTCATCAAATCCCGATGCAGACCTCGCCGCCGTCGTAGGCGGGGACGGACACTGTGCGTTTGCCCGTTTCCGAGATGACTTCGATTTCGATTGACTTTGTCGGGCTCATCTGCGGGAAAGCGCCCTTGCGCCCGCCAATCCTGAGCGTCGAGGCGGAGTCGTCCCAGATGAACGGAATGACGGAATATCCGCCTCTTTCGTAGGCGTAGGTCACTCCGTCGTCTTCGTAGAGATTGAATGACGCGTCCTTCCCGGCGTAGATCCGCAGTTTCAGACGGCTTCCGTCATCCTGCGCCGTGTACTGGATGTCCGGGCCGAAAGGCACAATCTGCCCTGCACGGACATAGAGCGGGATTCTTCCGTACGGGGCGTCGGCCTTGAAGCGGCGGCCTCCTCTGACGGTCTCTCCGGAATGGAAATCGTACCAGAGTCCTTCGGGAAGATAGACCTCGCGGCTCCGCGCCCCGTATTCATAGACCGGACACACGAGGAAAGCGTCTCCGAACATGAACTCGTCGCTGACCGACAGCGCCTCGGCATCGTCCGTGAAGTCCATCACGAGCGGCCGCATCATCGTGTAGTCGTCGAAATGCACACGGGCGTTCATCGTGTAGATGTACGGCATCAGACTGTAGCGCAGTCTGTCGGCCGCGAGAATCGCCTTGCAGGTCGGGCTGTCCATCGGGGCGAGCAGATGCGGCTCGCGCAGCGGCCACTGCCCGTGCACACGGTAGAGCGGGCAGAAAATGCCCCATTCGTGCCAGCGGGTCTGAAGTTCGAGCCACTCCTTCATGTCTTCGTTCGCCACGCCTGTCGCCTCAAGAATGTGCTGTGCGGCCATATATCTGTTCTCCACGCTGAACCCTCCGATGTCCTGCGCCCAGTACGGCAGACCGCTCACCGAGTAGTTCAGTCCGGCGCTTATCTGCGCTTTCATGTCCTCCCATCTTGTGCCGATGTCTCCGCTCCATGAGGCCGTGGCATATCTCTGGAGTCCCGGGAATCCGTTGCGGGTCAGCAGAAAGACCCTTTGGTCGGGAACTTCGGAGCGCTGTCCCTCATAGATTGCCTGCGCGTTCATCAGGGAATAGGCGTTGAAATACTCCGTGGAAGAACCGAGAGCCGTCGGGCCGCAGAGCGCCTTGCGGTAGTCCATGTCGGTGCAGTCGTGCACGTTGGGTTCGCTCGCGTCCATCCACCATGCATCCACTCCGAGTGTGAAAAGATGTTCGCGCAGCTGTTCCCAGAACATTTCTCTCGCCCCGGCGGAATAGGCGTCGTAGAAAGACTGCTGATACCCGAGCCAGTCGGCGACGCTGTCGGTCACCGCACGGCGGTATATCCACCCTTTCCCGTCAAGTTCCCTGAAATGCTCCGTGTTCGTGTAGAACTTCGGCCACACGGACACCATGAATCTCGCTCCCATCGCGTGGATGGAGTCCACCATCGCCTTCGGGTCGGGGTAGCGGGCCGGGTCGAACTCCTGGCTGCCCCACTGGTCGTCTTCCCAGTAGCGCCAGTCTTGAACCATGTTGTCCACTGGGATGCCCAGCTCCCGCATCTCCCTGAGAGTTCCGAGGATTTCATCTGATGAAGAGTACCTCTCGCGGCTCTGCCAGTAGCCCATCGCCCATTTCGGGAGAATCGGAGCCTTTCCGGTGACCGTGCGGTAGCCGGAGATGACCTCGTCGATGTCGTCTCCCGCAATCACATAGTAGTCAATCTGTTTCTGCATCTCTCCCCACCAGTTCATCCTGCCCCTGATTTCGTCCGGGACAGGGCTGAGCACGCGCAGACCGCAGTAGGAGACATCCCCGTCCGGTTTCCATTCGATTCGCAGCGGGATTCTGCGCCCCGCCTTGAGTTCCGCGGCGAATTTTCTGCCGTTCGGATTCCATGCCGTGCGCCAGATTTCCGGAGTCACCTGAATGCCGTCGAGGAAAACTTTCGTGTAACCTGCATAATATATGTAGAAATTGTACAGGCCGCTCTCTTTCGGCTCAATCTCGCCTTCGAAGAGCACCGAAGACCCGTTGAACTTGAAATCCGGCGCGTTCCTGACCCTGTCGCACTTCGGCGTCTCGAGAAACTCCTGCGCGAGAGCCGTCTCCCTGCGGACAAGGCGCGTCCCGTCGGCGGCCCTGTAGTCCCCGGTGAGCGCGCCTTCAATCCCGTCCCTGTCGAAAAGGCGGAAAACCTCCCCGATCTGGGCATAATCCCTCGGATCTCCCCATCGGCAGAAGCTGTTGCTGTCCCAGAGCAGACCGTATCTGCGGGACGAAACCACGAACGGAACGGAAATCTTCGTGTTGTATTGGTAGAGCTCCTCATTGCGCCCCTTCCAGTTCCATTCGTCCGCCTGATGCTGCCCGAGTCCGAAGAACGCTTCGTCCTCCGGTGAGTCGAAACTCTGGCTCACTGTCCATGCGGAAGAGCCGTCGGCCGTTATCGGGACGAATTCGCGTCCGTGTTCAGCCGTGAGCGGTGTCCCGTCGCTGCGGAAGAAGCTGACCTTCCCGTTGTCAATCCTCACGCTTGCGCTGAGCCGGGGCGTGGAGATGACCAGAGTGCTGTCCGTCCCGGTCTTCTTGACCCTGATTTCCGCCCGCCTGTTTTCCTGCGGGGTCTGAAACCGTTTTTTCGGGACGGAGAAGTCTTCCGAGTTCACGACGGACATGAGCGACTCTCCGTCGGTGAAGGCACATCCCCGGGGAACGGATGTCACCCTGAATATGTTTTCGGAAATCGCTTCAACCCTCGTTTTCCCGCCCTCGTGGCTGACGGTGATGCTGTCGTTCCCGCATGAGGCCGCGATGAAAAGGATTGCGGCCGGGAGAAGAAATCGTTTCATTTTCGTGTCATTATGTGGTTATATATTACGGTATATTCCGTATATTGTGGTGTCTTTTTGACCGTGTCAATGTGCTGCACACAAATGTATCGATAAAAATCCATAGGAAAAGCATGTGTGCATAGATAGGATAAAATAGTATCATAATTTTGTCGGATAGTATTTGTTTAAGGGGATAATGCCACCTACCTTTGCAGAATTGATAACAAACCACAACTATGTTAAACACTAAAATTTATGAAAAGTAAACTGCTTTCGTGCCTTCTGGTGCTTCTCGTGAGCGTCAGCGCGATGGCTCAGACGATTCCTGTAACAGGAACGGTGAGCGATCAGACGGGTCCCGTCATCGGTGCAAGCGTCGTTGAAAAAGGAACGACCAACGGCACTATGACCGACAATGACGGACATTTCACACTTTCCGTCAGGAAGGGCGCTGTCATTGAAATTTCATCCATAGGTTATGCGACGCACACGCTGACCGTCGGGGACAAGACGGATTTTGTCGTCCATCTTGCGGAAGACGCCGAATTTCTCGACGAAGTGGTGGTCGTGGGTTACGGAACCATGAAAAAGAGCGACCTCGCCGGAGCCTCGGTCTCAATGAAGGAATCCGACCTCAAGGGGTCCATCATTTCCTCCCTCGACCAGAGTCTTCAGGGGCGTGCGGCCGGTGTGACCGCAGTCACGACTTCCGGTGCTCCGGGTTCCTCGTCTTCCATCCGCGTCAGGGGACAGGCGACCATCAATGCCAATGCTGAACCGCTCTATGTGATTGATGGAGTGATAGTTCAAGGGGGGGGCAACAGAGGCGCCGACTTCGGGCTCGGTGACGCGCTCGGAAACGGTACGGTCTCGACTATTTCACCTCTGTCAACTCTCAACCCTGCCGACATCGTCAGCATGGAAATCCTTAAGGACGCGTCCGCAACCGCCATCTACGGAGCGCAGGGCGCGAACGGAGTTGTCCTCATCACGACCAAGCACGGAAAGGCCGGCGAAGCCCGCTTCACCTACGACGGAATGTTCGCGGTTTCACGCCAGAACACCCGTCTGGACATGATGAATCTCCGCGAATATGCCCAGTACTACAATGAACTGATAGACGAGGGCATAATCTACGAGTCCAACCCTTACTATTCCAATCCGCAGCTTCTCGGCAAGGGAACGAACTGGCAGGACGAAATCTTCCGCACAGCATTCCAGCATCAGCACCAGCTGAGCGCGCAGGGCGGAACGGAAAAGGTGCAGTACTATGTTTCCGGCTCCTACATGGACCAGCAGGGAACAATCATAGGGTCGAATTTCAACCGCTTCTCCGTCCGCACCAATCTTGACGCGCAGCTCAAGAAATGGCTCAAGCTCGGTCTGAACGCCACCTATGCCATCACGAAGGACGACCTCAAACTTGCCGACTCCAATCAGGGTCTCATCTACTACTCCCTGACCACCATTCCGGACATTCCGGTCTATGACGTGGACGGAAACTATTCATCCACAATCCGTGAGGGCTACACCAACCCCAACCCTGTGGCCCTCGCGATGATGGACGAGATAAAGCTCAAGAGGCAGAAGCTCTCCGGCAACATCTATATGGACATCACTCCGATAAAACATCTGACCTGGCGCACCGAACTCGGTTTCGACATCGGCAACTCCGACGCCGACCGCTACAAGCCAATGGTCGATCTCGGAGGATGGGTCCGCAGCCAGAACTCCATAAGCAACCAGAAGAACTCCAACACATTCTGGCAGCTCAAGAACTACCTCACCTACTCCAATCAGTGGGGCAAGCATTCTGTGACGGCCATGCTCGGACAGGAATGCTGGGAGTCGAGGTGGAACTATCTCGGAGCCAGCAACACCGACCTTCCTTCAGACGAAGTCCACAATGTCGCGCTCGCGACCGGAACGCCTTCGATAAGTTCCGGCTATGGTTCGTCGTCGATGGCTTCGTTCTTCACCCGCGAGACCTACAACTACGATGACCGCTACCTCGCCACCTACACGTTCCGCTACGACGGCTCGTCCAATTTCGGCCCGAACAACCGCTGGGCTGGATTCCATTCAGTGGCGGCGGCGTGGAGATTCTCCAACGAGAAATTCTTCGACGCGGTGAAATCCGTGGTCAACAACGGAAAGCTCCGTTTCGGATGGGGACAGACAGGCAACGCGAACATCGGTTCATACGCGTGGGGAGCGGCCATCTCCCGCATGCCTTCGGCTCTGGGAATGGGATTCCGTCCGGCCAACATACCGAACACCTCAATCCGCTGGGAGAGCCAGCAGCAGTACAACCTCGGTCTCGACCTGAGTTTCTTCGACGACAGGCTCAACCTCACCGTCGATGCCTATTACAAGAGGTCGGACGACATGCTCATGTCGTTGCAGCTCCCGTCCTACATGGGAACCCAGGGCAACGGTTCGTCCAAGCTCCAGGCTCCGAAGGGAAACTACGGCAGCATCGAGAACAAGGGTCTTGAAATCACTCTCGACGCCCACCCTGTGAAACTCTCGGACTTCAGCTGGGACAGCAACTTCCAGATTTCTTTCAACCGCAACAAACTCCTCAGCCTGAGCGACACGGAGAACGCGTCCCTCATCGGTTACGGACAGTGGAGCGACATCGTCTGCGTTTCCGAGATCGGCAAATCCCTCTACAACTTCTACGGCTACAAGGTCGCCGGAGTCTACAAAGACCTCGAAGACATCGAGAACTCTCCGAAACCTGTGAAATATCCTTCCGACGGAGTCTATAACCGCAGCAACACTGTCTGGGTCGGCGACCTCAAATACGTGGACATCAACGGCGACGGCGTCATCGACGAGAACGACCGCACCGACATCGGCTCCCCGCTTCCGAAATTCACTTTCGGATGGACGAACACATTCCGCTACAGAGACTTCGACCTCAGCATATTCCTCAACGGTTCATACGGGAACAAGGTGTTGAACTACAACGCCATAACCCTCACTCACATGAACAGCACATGGACGAACCAGCTCAATGTCGTCAACAGCCGCGCAAGGCTCGAACCGATTGACGCGTCGATAGTCTATGCCGACGGCAGCAAGTGGTACGACCACATCGACAATGTCAGGGTGAAGAATTCCGATGCGACAATCCCTCGCGCAACGCTCAGCGACGCCAACGACAACGACCGCATCAGCGACCGTTATGTGGAAGACGGCTCCTACCTGAGAATCAAGAACATCACTCTCGGCTACACCTTCCCGAAGGCGCTTCTCTCAAAGGCGAAGATCGAGAACATCCGCGTCTATGTGAACATCCAGAACCTCTACACGTTCACGAAGTATTCGGGCTACGACCCTGAAGTCGGCGCGAGCACGCAGGACTCCTCCGGACTCACCTACGGTGTGGACAACGGACGCTACCCGTCTCCGACGATGTATTCTTTCGGACTGAACATAACATTCTAATGAGCAGGATATGAAAATCTCAAATATCATAAAAGGTCTGTCCATCGCCGCAGCTGCGGTGACCTTGGTCTCCTGCGAGGACTTCCTGAACCGTCCGAGCGAAGACAACTACAACGTGGACAACTTCTACAAAAACGACTCGCAGTGCGAGCAGGGGGTGAACTACCTCTACAACTCCCCGTGGTATGATTTCCAGAGGGGATTCATCAAAATCGGCGAGGTGATGTCCGGAAACATGTTCTGGGGAAGCTCCCCTTATCTTGACTTCACCACCAACGGCTCGGATGACGATCTGGTGAACATGTCCTACTCGCTGTGGGCGGTCAACGGCCACGCGAACACCGTCATCAACAACATCCTCGCTTCCGAGGGTCCGTCTCAGGAGTGCAAGAACAAGTGCATAGGCGAGGCTCTCGTCTGGAAGGCCATGGCATATTTCTATCTCGTGCGCACCTTCGGGGAAGTTCCGATCGTGCATGACAACACCTCCCTCATAGCATCCGGGAACGTGAACAAGATTCAGAAAGTCCAGCGCGCAGATGTCTATGAATACATTGTGATGACGCTCGAGAAGGCGATGGAACTGCTTCCCGCAACGACTTCCGGATTCTCCGACTACGAGAGAATCGACTACTACGCGGCCGAGGCTCTCCTTGCGAAAGTCTATCTCACCAAGGCCGGCCTGTCCGGCGCTCTCGATGCCGACGAACTCGCCAAGGCGGCGGAATATGCCAAGGACGTGATTGACAATTCCGGAAGGGAACTCACCCCGGACTATGAGGACGTTTTCCGCCTGAAAGGCTTCAACCAGACAGGCGAGTGTCTCATCTCATGGCTGTGGAGCTGCGGACGCGACCCGTGGACTCAGCAGAATACTCTCCAGAGCGACCTCGGAATGGTCGGATTCGACGAGAACGGTGACTGCTGGGGAACCTATGTCGGGCCTTCCGTGGACTTGCAGCTGGCCTTCGGAATCGACGTCACCGCGATGCCGACCTATCCGAGGGTGGATCAGGACATCCGCCGTCATGCGACGATGATGCTTCCGGGCGATGTCTATGACTATTTCTGGACCGACAAGACCTACGACGGGACGAAAAAGGGCTTTGACTACCTCCGCTTCATCTACGACTCAGACAATTACGGCAAGGGCGGCCCTGGAGGCGAACTCAAGTGCAACACCGGCTCGAACAACGTGAAGCACCTCTACGGGGACAATCATGACCACGAAGCCGCTCTCGGAATCACGCCTAAGGACATGGCGAACCAGCTTCCGACCCACATCCTCAGGCTTTCCGACCTGTATCTGATCTATGCCGAGGCTGTCGTGGACACGGACAACGCCGCCGCGAAGACCTATGTGAACAAGGTGCGCGAGCGTGCCGGAGCGAAGGCTCTGGACTCCGTGACTTGGGAGGACATCTGGAAGGAGCGCCGTCTGGAACTTGCCGGCGAGGGCGACCGCTGGTACGACTTCGTCCGCAGAGCCTACTATGAGCCGGACGCTTGCATAGCTGAAATCAAGGCGCAGAAGAGGGACTGCTACAACGGTCTCAACGACGTTTACAAGACCTGGATAGGAGAGGATTTCGACTACTCCGGTAAATGGGACGCCAGCGAAGTCACCTACAGGGGCAATACGGACAACAACCAGTACGACCGTCCGAACGTGACGCTCTCCAGCTTCACCCTTCCTTTCCCTACGGAGGATGTCGTCTTCAACGGGAACATGGCTTCCGCTGCGGAGGCCGTCCATGTTGACATCCGTTCTGAGTACCACTATAATTTTTAATGCAAGATGAAAACAATCAAATACATATCTTTCCTGTCAGCAGCCGTTCTGGGGCTTCTCTCCTGCGACAGGGTTGACTATCCTGACCGTTTCAGAGCCACCGACGGCGTGCCGGAGGTGTACTCCGTGCGGTATGCGGACCGGGACATAACTGTCACTTCGGCCTATATGGACGAAGTCCTGTGTCTGCTCGGGCAGAATCTCCGCAGCGTCAACGAGCTGTGGTTCAATGACCAGAAAGCCGTGTTGAACACGAGCTACATCACGGACAACACCATCCTCGTCTCCGTTCCGAAGGTTCTTCCGAAGGTTCAGACAGACAAGATGTACCTTGTCACGGCGACAAAGGACACCGTGAAGGTCGATTTCAGGGTTCTTCCTCCTGTTCCTGTCGTAAGCTCGATGTCGTTCGAGTATGCGGAGGCTGGCGAGACCGTGACCATAACCGGAAACTATTTCTATGAGCCTGTGACGGTGGAATTCACCGGCGCTGAGGCGACGGAGATCAGCAATCTCACATTCTCCTCCTTCGATGTCGTGATTCCTGCAGGAGCGCAGCCTGGCAAGATCAAGGTGACGACGGAATCCGGCACGGGACAGTCCGGCTTCCAGTGGCAGGATGACCGGGGAATGCTCTTCACTTTCGATGACGAGAGAACCGGCGTCAACTCATGGCACAAGCAGACCGTTCAGGAAGACGGGAATTCGTTCAGCGGCAAGTATCTGCAGCTCTACAGCGATGTGGAGAACGCTCTCAAGGCCGACGGCACCGACTGGGCGGACACCGGCTACCACTTCGAATACTGGCCTGGCAACTGGGCGAGTCCGGAGACTTTCAACGACCCGGGCGGAGAGAAGCTCAACGACCTTGTCGACTTCTCCGACTTCTCGAACATGGCGATCAAGTTCGAGATGCGAATCCCGGCCGAGCATCCTTGGACAGGCTGTCCGATGCAGATTTATTTCGCAGGTACTGACATGTGCACCGTGGGCACGGCCAACAACAGCTATTTCCATAACGACGAAATATCGCTCCCGCGCGCAATGTACAGGCCTTGGCTCGCGACAGGTTCGTTCGACACCGGAGGAAAGTGGATTACCGTGACTCTTCCGATTGCAAGCGAGTTCATCTGGTACTGGGACGGCAGCAAGGCTACGGGTCATCTTGAGGAGAAGACATTCGCCGGAATGGAAATCTTCATGGCCGCCGGCGAGGCTGCGGGAAGCCCTTGCAATCCGATGATTCAGATTGACAACATCAGGGCAGTCCCTGTCAAATAAACGGAGGAATTGATTATGAAATGCTTATATAAAGTTTTAGCTGTCGTGGCACTCGCCCTGCCTGTGTTCGCGGGGTGCAAGAGCGACAATCTCGACACCAACCAGTACTCCGAGACAGGGGTGAGGCTCGTGTCTTTCGGCCCGAATCCGGTGATGCGCGGCGGTGCGCTCACCTTCACCGGAAGCAATCTCGACAGGATTGCCGAGGTACAGGTTCCGGGGGTTGACCCGATAACTGAAATAGAGGTTCTCTCCACGGGAGTCAAGAGCGAAATCCGTGTGATTCTCCCTGTGGAGGGTCCGGAAGTCGGAAATGTGACCCTTGTGTCTTCCGACGGTAACATATTCACCACAAGAACCGAACTGGAATATACGGAGCCCATCGTGCTCGAAAGTTTCTCGACTGAAAGCTCTCCAGCCTATCCTCGTGATGTCCTGAAACTGAAGGGCGACTATATGAATCTGGTGAAGAGCGTCATTTTCGAGGGCGGGGTTTCCGTGGCCGTAGTCAATGTCGACAGGCACAACGCCACTGTCACGATTCCTTCGACTGCGGTCTCCGGCAAGATTGTCCTTTCAGACGAGGGGGAAATCGCGAATCTCATCTATTCCGAGGAGTCGCTGCAGATCGGCGATCCGACGGTGTCTTCCGTGAAGGCGGATGCGTGGAAGCCGGGAAGGACGGCCACGGTGAGCGGTAAGTACCTCGACATGATCGATCAGATCCGCCTGGGCGGGGATGTCATCGTTGAAACGGAGGAAATTGAAGTCTCATCGGATTACAGGAGCCTGACTTTCACCGTTCCCGGAGGAATGAAATCCGGTGACGTGGTCGCCGTAAGCTATGCGGGAAAAGAGTTCAAGGCCGGTTCAGCCGAGATGGTCGTCCCGACGGGACTCTCAGTCTCTCCGGCTTCGGTCACCTTCGGTGAGACAATCTCGATTTCGGGCAAAGATCTCGATGTCGTGACGGCTGTCACTTTCCCGAATGCCGACACTGTCACTGATTTCAAGTTTGCCGACGGCAAGATCAGTCTGGAAGTCCCTGTCAAGGCCAGGGGCGGAGACATCGTCCTCACGATGGCGAACGGTGAAACAGTGTCCGTCGCCTACACGCTCATCGCCCCGACAGTCACCTCAGTTTCTCCGCTCTCCCTCACGGCGGGTGAAACCATCACGCTGACAGGCACCGGACTCCAGTTCGTGGAAAGCGCGACTCTCGGAGGAAAGGCGGTTGAAATCGAGGCCGGCGGAGACGGCACGTCTCTGGAGATTACCACGGTGAATACTTCCGTTTCAGGAAAGATCGTGCTCACGCTCTACAACGGTGAGACCATAGAACCGGAGGATGAAATCACTCTTAGCTATGACTCGCTGATTGTGGTGAACGAGATGCCGTCGTCCGAGCACATCGGCGGGATGGTCACTCTGAAGGGCGAGAACTTCATGCTCATCGAGAACATCTACATCGGCGAGACGAAAGTCACCGGCTATTCTTCACGCAGCGACAAAGAAATCTCGTTCGTGATGCCTTACAACAGGATTGGCACTTATCCGGTGTATTTCGACCTCCTCAACGGCGACCGTGAGACCTGCCCTCAGAGCATCGAGGTGCTGCTGGAGTTGAACTACATCACGGCGTGGGAAGGCAGTCTGCCTATCACATGGGGTGACGGAGGACGTGTCATAGTTCCCGCATCGAAATTCAACGGCATCAAGGCCGGCACGAAGATGAGGTTCTACTACACTTTTGATGACGACGTCTGGTGCCAGGCTCAGATCAATTACGGAGACTGGAGCGGATTGACATTCCAGGAGATAGGCTCAGCGACAATCGTTCCGGCTTGCAGCTGGTCAGGCAAGGGCGCCATAGACTGGTGTACGGAGGTGACGCTGACTGCGGAGATTCTTGCCGGCATAGAGGCGAAGAAGGGCGACGCGGAGGATGTCAAGGCGGCCGGCATCATAATCCAGGGTTCTGACATCACTTTCACGAAGATTGAAATTGTGCAGGAAATCTCTCAGGAGAAGACAATCTGGGAGGGGAGCGCATATACCGGCGCAGATTATAATAACAACCTTGAGCTGGGTACGGAGGATGATTGGGTGAACGCCGGCATAGAAACAGGCAATACCGTCAAGATTTATTTCTCCGCCGAGAGTGAAACGGATTGGCAGATTCAACTTTTTGACGGACATTGGAGCGGGATGAATATGCTTTTCCCTGATCAGGACGCCAAGAACCAGTTTAACGCGACCAATTCTCCTACGGCCATAAGTGACGGCTACATATCGTTTGAAGTCACGGCCGAGATATATGGCGTACTCACTTCGAAACAAAATTGGGGCTATGCGCTCATATTGCAGGGGAAGGGTATAACCTTCACAAAGATAGCTCTCAATTAGAACCGTTTTATTTCCCGGCGGCGGCTGACCCTGCCGCCGGGAGCCGAAAAGCAATCCCGGAATATCACTGGGACATAATTTTGCAGAATGTCACACCTTTACATGAACAATATCAAGAATTTGATTCAGGCCTTCGCCGCAGTCGCCCTCGTGGCGGCTGTCGCGGGCTGTCAGAAAGAAGACGCGCAGGACGGAGGGACGGGTGCGGCGGCTCCTGAACTGGTCTCCTGCTCTCCGGAGAACGGGGCGCTGGATCTCAAGGGGGAGTCGCTTCAGATTACGCTGACTTTCGACCAGAATGTCAAATGCCCGTCTTCGAAGCATTCGCTTCTGAGCATGGACAACGGCGCTTCGGTCGACAAGGTGCTGGCATACAACAGGGATGTCACGGTGACCGTTTCTTCCCTGCAGGAGGGAATCACTTACACGCTCACCGTTCCTGAGGGCGTAATCAGCGGTTACAAAGACAATCCGGTCGGAGAAATCAGCTATACGTTCTCCATGAAGGCCGCCGAGACGGACTACGGCCTCAACCCGTCCGCTTCGCTGACCAATCCCGATGCCACGGATGAGGCGAGGGAACTCTATGCGCTTCTGCTGGAGAACTACGGGAAGAAGACTCTGAGCGGAGCCATGGGAGGCACCGCATGGGAGACGACATACACGGACTACATCGCTCAGCAGTCGGGAATCCATCCCGCCATCGTCGGCTTCGACTACCTGTTCCTCAACTGGCCGCCGAAGAAATGGGACGGCTGCCCGGACTACGGGGACATCACTCCGGTGAAGACGGCATGGGAGGCCGGCAACATCATCCAGATCGGCTGGCACTGGACTGTTCCTTCTGCGGAGGGGGAGACCAATCTCGACAACTACTCCTACGCCACCAGGAAGTTCGGGGTGGAAAACGCCCTGACGGAGGGCACATGGCAGAACAAACTTGTCGATGAACAGATTGAGAAGCTTGCCGGCTACATGAAACTGCTTCAGGACGCGGGAATCCCGGTGCTTTTCCGCCCTCTTCACGAGGCGGCCGGGGACTACACCTGGGGTGCGTGGTTCTGGTGGGGGTATGACGGGGCGGATGCCTGTGTGAAACTGTGGAAATATCTGCGTGACGCTCTTCAGAACACCTACGGTCTGAACAATCTGATTTGGGTCTGGACCGTGCAGACACGGGACGGCGGCAAGGTCTGCGATGACCTTGACGAGGCAAGGGCGTGGTATCCGGGCGACGATTATGTGGACATCGTCGGAGCCGACCTCTACGAAAGCAAATGGACTTCCCAGTCCGCCTCTTTCCGCTATGTGAACAATTCAGTGATGGGCAGGAAGATGGTGGCGCTCAGCGAGTTCGGCAATCTTCTCGATTTCCCGCTGGCGCACGGGGAGAACGCCCCATGGCTGTATATGATGAACTGGTGCAATTTCGTGGACGGAGAGCCTGTGCTCTATGCGAAGAACGAGGACGGCTCGTATTCTTGGAACAACACTGCGGAGGACTGGAAGAAAGTTCTCTCGGAGAGCTGCATGCTCAACAGGAGCGATTTGAAATCCATGCGATGATACGCCTATAAGATGATTGCGACGAAAAGACATATTCTGGCGGCTTTCTCCGTCCTCTGGCTCACGGCTCTTTCCTGCGGCTGCGGCAAGGCCGTGTCTTCCGGAGACGGGGATGTCGTGCCGGAGGAGCGGACTGATGATGTCGTGCCGGAGGAACGTACTGATGAAGAAAATGCAGCCGAGGCTATGGCGAAGAGACTCGGACTGGGCTGGAATCTGGGGAATCAGATGGACTCCCACAATGACGGCGTTGCGGAAGAGACGGCGTGGGGCAATGCCAAGGCCACTCAGGCCACGTTCGACGCTCTGAAGGCGAAGGGCTTCTCCTCCGTGCGGATTCCGGTCACATGGATGGGGCACATCGGCGACGCTCCGGACTATGAGGTGGAGAAAGCATGGATGGACAGGGTCGCCGAACTTGCGGGCTATGCCGAGACGGCGGGACTCAATGTCATAATAAATGTCCATCACGACGGAGCGGACAGCAGCTGGTGGCTCAATGTCAGAAAGGCAGCGTCTTCGTCCTCGGACTATGTGAACATCACCCGGAAATTCAAGGCACTGTGGCGGCAGATCGCCCTCAGGTTCGCCGACAAAGGGGATTTTCTGATTTTCGAGGCGTTCAACGAACTGCATGACGGCGGCTGGGGCTGGGGCGACAATCTCAGGGACGGCGGGGCGCAGTATGCCATCGTGAACAAATGGGTGCAGGCGTTCGTCGACGTGGTGCGGGAGACCGGAGGCTGCAACGCCACGCGCTGGCTCGGCATCCCGGGCTACTGCGCCAACCCGGACCTTACCATGGCTCACCTCACGCTTCCGAAGGACAGCGCGGAAGACCGTCTCATGGTCGCGGTGCATTGCTACGACCCTTACGAATACACCCTCGAATGCAAATATGACGAATGGGGGCATACGGCGGTGAACAACCCTTGCCCGGCGGCGGAGGCGGAACTGCTCAATGTGATGGAGCGCCTGAAAGAGAAATATGTGGACAAGGGGATTCCAGTCTATTTCGGAGAGTCGGGCTGCTCCAACCGTACGACGCAGCGGCAGAAAGAGTTTCAGAGATACTATCTCGAATATTTCTGCAAGGCGTGCCGTGACTGCGGAATCGCCCCGTTCTTCTGGGACAACGGCTACGATGCCTACGGACGGGAGACGAGCGCGGTGATAAACCATTCGACTGGAGAGTACGTCGCGGACGGGGAGATGATGACGGAGGCGATGGTACGGGCCGTGTCTGATGATTCGGAATCCTACACCCTCGCATCGGTCTATGATTCAGCGCCATAGAACCTGTGTAACCTGGCATTGCGGATCTTTCGGAGAAATGTCATTTGAAGAAAATTTTGAAAATTACGATATCATGAGATTGAAACCATACATC
>CAVFTG010000010.1:0-7748 GCA_963625415.1 Barnesiella intestinihominis | reverse complement strand
GGCGGGCGCAAGGATTGCGGCTGACGCGATGCTTTCGGCAGGAATTTTCATCGCGGCGGCAGGCTGCGGCACAGGGCAGGAGAACACGTCGGACGGATTGCGGAACAGGCTTCAGCAGACTGTCTGCGAGGGAGGATTCTTCTATGCCCATCAGGACGACCTCGTCTACGGCCACTCATGGAAAGTCACCGAACCTGAGACCGACCCTCTCGAAAGAAGCGATGTCCGGGAGGTCTGCGGATTTAAGCCCGCAATGGTCGGCTTTGACCTCGGGGGCATAGAACTCGGAGATGAGGCGAACCTTGACGGGGTGGATTTCAACCTGATGCGCAGGGCTGCGGTGAAACACTGCGCGGAGGGGGGGACAGTGACTTTCTCCTGGCATGCGCGGAATCCTCTGACCGGAGGAGATTCGTGGGACATTTCGAGCTGCGATGCCGTCTCGTCCGTGCTTGAAGGCGGAGAAAACCACGGAAAGTTCATGGAGTGGCTCGGCAGGGCGGCGGACTTCATCGACTCGCTGCGCGACGGCGACGGAAACCGGATTCCGGCAATCTTCCGTCCGTGGCACGAGAACATAGGCAGCTGGTTCTGGTGGGGAGGCGGTCTCTGCACTCCGGAACAGTACAAGGCGCTGTTCGCGCTCACGCACGATTATTTCGAAAAGGAGCGGGGGCTCGACAATCTCCTCTGGGCCTATTCCCCGAACTCCGAGATTGACAGCACGCAGTATTTCAGCCGATATCCCGGCGATGAATTCGTTGACATACTCGGGGTTGACCACTATGAATTCATATCTCCGGACTCGGAACCAGGAAAGGCGATGGACGAGGCGGATGCGCACTTTGTCGATGTGCTTTCAAGGGATCTGGAATATATGGAGAACTTCGCCTCGGAACACGGAAAGCTGATCGCCGTCTCGGAAACCGGATTCGAGGGCATTCCGAATCCCCGATGGTGGACTGACGTGCTTCTGAAGGCGGTAGGAGGGCGGCCTGTGTGCTATGTGCTGACATGGAGGAACGCATGGGACAAGCCGGGACATTTCTACGCCCCGTTCGAGGGCTCGGCGGATGCGGAGAATTTCCGCAATTTCCGCGACGACGGCAGGACAATATTCCTGAAACAGTGATGAACTGCGGCAAATCGGAACAAAGAATTTAAGGATAACAATTTTCAGTTATGGACTTTAAGGAAAGACTTGATTGGCTGAGTGAGAACCATGAAAAATTTCTGGCAAGGAAAAACAGACCCCTGTATGTGAACGGAGTCTATGAAAGATATGAAAATCCTGTGCTGACGGGAGACCACGCGCCTCTTTTCTGGCGATACGACCTCAATCCGCAGACCAACCCCCATCTTGAGGAGCGTTTCGGAATACACGCCGCGTTCAATGCGGGGGCGATCAGATGGAAGGGGAGGTACGTGCTCGTCGCAAGGGTCGAGGGGGCGGACAGGAAATCGTTCTTCGCCGTCGCCGAAAGCCCGGACGGGGTGGACAATTTCCGCTTCTGGGATCGTCCGGTGACCATGCCGGAATACGGGGAACCTGCCGTGAATGTCTATGACATGCGTCTCACTCTCCACGAGGACGGATGGATTTACGGCATATTCTGCGTCGAACGCAAAGACCCTGACGCACCCGACGGAGACCTGTCCTCCGCCGTGGCCTGCGCCGGAATCGCCCGCACGAAGAACCTTGTGGACTGGGAAAGGCTTCCGGACTTGAAATCTGGCTCGCAGCAGCGCAACGTGGTGCTCCATCCGGAGTTCGTGGACGGGAAATACGCCCTCTACACGCGTCCTCAGGACGGATTCATCGATGCCGGCAGTGGCGGGGGAATCGGCTGGACTCTCGTTCCGGACATCTGCCATGCGGAAGTGGGGGAGGAGAAGATAATCAGCTTCCGGCACTACCACACCATAATGGAGATGAAGAACGGCGAGGGCCCCGCCCCGATCAGGACTCCGCAGGGATGGCTTCATCTCGCGCACGGAGTGAGGGGCTGCGCCTCCGGACTCAGATATGTGCTCTACATGTACATGACTTCGCTTGAAGACCCGACGAAGGTGATTGCCGAACCGGCGGGATTCTTCATGGCTCCGGAGGGAGGTGAATTTGTCGGGGACGTGATGAACGTGCTGTTCTGCAACGGTTGGATTGTCGATGATGACGGCCGCGTCTTCATCTACTACGCCTCCTGCGACACCCGCACCCATGTGGCGACAAGCACGGTGGAGCGGCTGGTCGACTACTGTCTCCACACCGCCCCCGACGGACTCCGCACCGGGAAATCCGTCGAGCGGCTCAACGGGCTGATTTCCCGGAACGAGGAGTTTCTGAAAGGGAAGTAGAAGGGAGGCCGGAAAAGACAGTCTCGGAGGATGAAACCGCCGCGAACGACTCCGGAGGGATTGAAAGGCTGATTGCCCCGCTGCGTGACGGGCTGACGGTCCGGGTGTCAAGACACCCCTGTTGTGTGCCCGGGACTCCTGTGAAGGTGCAGACATGCAGAGACTCCGGAGCGTTCACCGGGAGGTTGAGTGAGATGTCACATGCGGTGTCTCCGATGTTCACGAACACGACGGAGCAGTGCCCGTCTCCTGTTCTTGACGCGCAGGCGAACACCCCGTCCGGAAGGTCTGATTTGACCTCAAGGATGTCGCAGGATGACGGGAAGCAGCGGCAGATCAGCGACCATGTGAAAAACCACGGACGGGGCTCTTCGAGGGATTCGTCTCCGAAGACCTCCTCGCCGAGGATGTTCCACATTCCCCAGATTTTCACGTCTTCAGGACGGCCGGAATCCCCGTTTGAGTGCATCGAGTCGTCGAGCATCCATGCCGCAACGCCGGAAGCGCCGTTGTTCATGGCTTCCATCGCGAACAGCGGCATGTCCAGAGTGTACAACCGTACGGACACGGCGTTCTGCAACGACCTTCCGGACATGTATGTGATGGCGGAGAATGTCACCGTGGAATAGTTGATTCTCCCCGGCGGCCGCCCTGCAGTTTGAATTTGCAGTTTTGGACGGATTTTCCCAACTTTGCGGAAAGCGGACGGCGAGATGTCCGCTTTCCGCAAAGTGTTTCATGCACAACCGACATCCACATAATTGATTTCCGAATATGAAAAGAACTCTGACGCTGATTTTTGCCGCATTTTTGTCTGTCCTCCTCCCCGATGGCATGTGCGGCCGGACTCACGGCTCTTTTGTCCACAGTTCCGATTCCCCGGGACATGAACCCGGAGATTCCTCTCCGCAGACGGTTTCACTTGATGCCGGGTGGGCGTTCTTCACGGGCGACGCAGCCTCTCCTCTGGAGGACTTCACGCACGGGACGGAGTATTTCACCTACCTCTGCAAGGCCCGTTCGGCCGACCACAGCCGCTCTCCGATAATGCCGGGCTTCGACGACTCCTCCTGGCAGCGGGTGGATCTTCCCCACGACTGGGCCGTGGATTTGCCTTTCAGTTCAGAGGCGAGCCATTCCCACGGCTACAAATGCATCGGCTGGCGTTACCCGGAGAACTCCGTCGGGTGGTATCGGAGGCATGTCTTCATCCCTGAATCGGACAGGGGGAAACAGATTTCCGTCGAATTCGAGGGTGTCTATCGCGACAGCGAGGTCTTCTGCAACGGATTCTATCTCGGGAGCGAGCCGAGCGGCTATGTGTCACGGGTCTATACGCTCACTCCATATCTGAACTACGGCGGGGACAATGTGATTGCCGTCCGCTGTGACGCTTCTCTTGAAGAGGGGTGGTACTATGAGGGGGCGGGGATATACCGCCATGTCCGGCTCCGCAAGGCCGGAAAGGTCGCCGTGAAACCCTATTCCGTGTGCGTTTCGATGAAAAAGGAGGACGGCGGCCTGTGGACAGCCGCCGACGGGACGAAAAATGTCCATGTCGACACCGGCTGCATTGAATTCGACTGCGTCTATGCGGATGAGTCGGTCTCTCCTGAGGATGTGACCTGCGAAGTCATCATCGAGGATGCCGGCGGAAATGAGGTCGACAGGGCTGACAGGCCTTGGACACCGGACAGTCCGTACCTCTACCGCCTGCGCCTGAGGCTTTTCCACCGGGGCGGACTTTCTGACGAATATGTCTGCCGCTTCGGGGTGCGCACGCTGGAATTCAGTCCGGAAAAGGGGCTGCTCGTGAGCGGGAAGCCGGTGAAGCTCAAGGGCGCGAACATGCACCTTGACCATGCCGGCGTGGGCGTAGGAGTGCCGGACGGGCTGTGGAGATACCGCATCGAACGGCTCATGGAATTCGGCTTCAATGCGATACGCTGCTCCCACAATTGCGCGTCCCCCGCCATGCTCGACATCTGTGACGAACTCGGCGTTTTGGTCATCGACGAGAACCGTCAGTTCGGAATCAATTCCGAACAGCTCGGACAGCTGCGGAACATGATTGACCGTGACCGCAACCATCCTTCGGTGATTCTCTGGAGCATCGGGAATGAGGAGTGGTCTCTGGAACATGGGACAGCCGGGAGGGAAATCGCGTTGAGGATGAGCGGGTTCGTCCATGCCTCGGATCCGACGCGCCCCACAATTTACGGCAATTCCGGAGGTCCGGAACTGGTCAAGGGGGTGGATGTGTTCGGGTACAACTACATAGTACAGAACCCGATAGACGACTATCACGGACTTTTCCCGGGAAAATGCGCCGTCGGCACGGAGGAGACTTCCGGATGCGGGACACGGGGAAAATACCATACCGTGGCGGAAAAAGGGTGGATGGCTCCGCTCAACAGGGCTGACACGGCCGGGAGAGTGAATGTAATAGAGCACGGATGGCAGTTCTACAAGAAGCGCAGCTGGGGGCTCGGGCTGTTCTATTGGACGGGGTTTGACTACCGGGGCGAGCCCAACCCGATGAAATGGCCAGCCACAGGCTCTCAGTTCGGGATTTTCGACTATTGCGGCTTCCCGAAGGACGAGGCGTTCTATCTCCGGGCGGCATGGCGGGACGAACCGCTCGTGCACGTCTGCGGGCCGTGCCGGGGAGAGATATGGGTCTATTCCAACTGCGACAGGGTGAGGCTCTATGCCGACGGGAAGAATCTGGGAATCAAGGATATGCCGCAGGACGGGCATCTCGTGTGGGAAGCCGTTGACTGCGGAGTCTCCGGAGGGAATCGCGAAGCCTCCGGCGGCAATGCCGGAAAGGTTTCCGGAGCCGCTCCGGTCACTTACCGGGCCGTCGGCTACAGGAACGGACGACGCTGCGCCGAAGACCGCTACCCGGAGACCCTGCCCGAACTCGAAGTCACGGCATACTCCGGTGGAAAGAAGCATGTCCCCGCCGCGACGGACGGGATGTCTGCACGGAATTTCTCCGGGACGTCCGGTGAAGACATTCTTCTGACAGTCACCTCTCCGGAATCCGGCGGGAAGGCTTCCGTGTTCAGTCTTGGACGGCCGGATGCGGCGTCTCCGGATTGCGATGTCATCATTCTTGACATCCGCAGCTCAGCCGAAAAACTTTCCGTATGCCTTGAAGGCGCGGAACTGCTCGGCTGGGGCAACGGTGACCCGGCGTTCAAGGCTGTCGAACGGCCGGCGGGCAAAACTCCCCGGGAACGGGATTCCATTGAAATCACTCCGTTCGAGGGCTGCGCCCAGATTATCGTCCGCCCGTTCTGAATTTTGAACCGCCGTCCTATTTCTTGATCGGGTAGAGATAGGTGAGCAGCAGCATTATCGCGGCGATGACCGCCGGGATGACGGAGAACAGCGCCCATATCATCGTGAGCACCGGCTCGGTGATGGAAAGCGGGTCAACCGCCGAGTTCCCGGCCTCGTCCACGATGGTTCTTGCGCCGGCAAGTCCGAGGAACAGGGCCACGAGCGAGCCTGAGACTGCCGTTCCGAGTTTCTGCGCCATGGTTCCGGACGAGAATATGAGTCCGGTCGATGACGTGCCGTTCTTCTGCGTCGCATAATCTGCGACATCGGAATACATTGACCACAGGAGCGGGGAATACAGGCCGATTCCCATGGACGTGATGATTACAAGGGCGATCATCACATAGATTGACGACGGACTCATCGGAACGAAGAAAAACGCCGCCGACGAGACAAGGCATATCACCGCAGACAGGACGAAAGCCTTTTTCTTGCTTCCGGCCTTCTTTGTGAACCACGGGGACAGCGCGCCGAAAAGCATGCAGGTGAGTTCGCCGAAGGTCATGAACACGGTGTAGTTTACGATGAGACGGCCTATGGTTATGTCGCCTCCGAGGCAGTAGGTGAACATGTAGCCGGCCACTGCGTAGCGGAATCCGTTGAAGAAATTGGTGCAGATTCCCATCAGGGTGAGGCAGACCCACGGCTTGTTCCTGAAGAGGTCGCCGAACTGTTTGAACGAGAATTTCTCTGCCCTGACTGGTTTCAGCCTTTCCTTGGTCAGCAGGCCGCATGCAAGGGTCATGGCCGCAGCTATGGCTCCGAAAATCGCGGCGAGGACGGCGTACTGGTGTTCGGGCGTCCCCCCGACGAGCTTCTGGAGATACGGGAATGACAGGAGGGTGATGAAACCCATCGCATACGCTCCCACCATTCTCCATGACGAGAACTGGTTTTTCTCGTTGTCGTCATCGGTCATGACTCCGAGCAGCGAACCGTACGGCACGTTGACCATGGTATAGATTGCCATCATGAGGAGGTAGAGCGTGTAGGCCCAGACTCTTTTTCCGGCCGGCCCGAAGTCCGGGGTGTAGAGCAGGAGCGCGAAAATCAGCCCGAAAGGGATGGCTCCGAAGATGATCCATGGGCGGTAGGTGCCCCAGCGGGACTGGGTGCGGTCGGCGATACTGCCCATAATCGGGTCGGTCACCACGTCGAAGAGCCTTGCGACGAGCATCAGAGTGGCCGCGTCGGCGAAGGTGAGTCCGAAGATGTTCGTGAAGAAGAGCGGGAATGCGATTGACATGATCTTCCATGTGATTCCGCCAGCGGCGGCGTCGCCGAGCGCATATCCTATTTTTTCCGAGAGTTTAGCTTTTGCCATGTTTCTGTCGTTTCTTTTATTTTGGGGTTTCAAGTCTTGATTTCATGTGGATTGCCGGGCTGTGTGGAAACCGCCCTGTCACAGAACCTGTCACAGGAGTCTGCGGCATGCGTTCCTGAGCAGACTGATTGTGCTGTCGTCGCCGAGGTACACGGAGTTGAGCCCCTGCTGTTCCTGGGCCGGGTCGCCGCAGTAGTCGTCTCCTCTCTGCCAGTAAACGTCCCTTTGCCGGGCCTCTCCGCCCCATGTCCAGAAATTCGCGCCGGCGAAAACGTCACCGCGTTCCTTCGAGGCGGCGAGAGCGTCGAACACGTTTCCGTAGAATTTGTCACGGAGAGTCGTCGGAGACGATTTCTCGAACCGGAATCCGTCACGCGGAAAGCCGAACTCTTCGAGAACCAGCGGCTTGCCGAGGAGTCTCGCGGTCACGATGTGGGTGTCGATGTATTCGTCTGTCTTCCGTATAGCCTCGGGAAGGTCTTCCGCGAGGCTGTCTCGGCGGGCCCAGCTCCAGTTGAACGGCCAGATGTGGATGGTGAGGTAGTCGATGTCGGGGCATGCGTGGATTTTCGTGAACAGTTCCATGTCCCCCTCGCAGCCGAAACTCCCCTCGCTTCCGGTGGAGACCATGTGGTTGGGGTCAATCGATTTTATGAGCGCGGCCGCCTCGCAGAGCCAGTCGGCGAAAGCCTGTTTGAGAGCCGGGTCGCCATCGAGG
>CAVFTG010000009.1:18979-23081 GCA_963625415.1 Barnesiella intestinihominis | reverse complement strand
GATGGTCACGAAGATCCGCCGCATCGACGGCACATGGCTCTACGACTACACCGTCTTCGACCGTTGGGTCGAGTTCATGGCTTCTGTCGGGATTGACAGGCAGATCAACTGCTACTCGATGATTCCGTGGGCGTTGGAATTTGATTTCTACGATCAGGCCACCTCTTCTAACGCAACGTTTCAGGCCGCTCCCGGAAGTCCGGAGTACAATGAGTATTGGGGCTCCTTCATCTCGGACTTCGCCCGTCACCTGAAGTCGAAAGGCTGGTTCGGGAAGACCATGATTGCGATGGACGAGCGCCCGTTTGAGTCAATGCAGGCTGTTCTGTCACTTATCCGCAAAGTCGAGCCTGATTTCAAGATTTCTCTTGCCGGAGGCTATCACGAACCCATCAACCTTGAAATCACGGATTTCTGCGAGAGCTTCGCTTCGATGAAAGAATTTCCGGAATCCGCGAAGGCCGAAAGAAAGGCTCTCGGTCTGACGACCACCTTCTACACCTGCTGCGCCGAGGCTCATCCGAACATGTTCGTGATTTCCGTTCCCGATGAGGCCGCGTGGCTCGGCTGGTTCGCTCAGGCGGCGGACTATGACGGCTACCTCCGCTGGGCCTACAACAGCTGGACTCAGGATCCGCTGACCGACGCCCGTTTCAGGACCTGGCCTGCGGGAGACTGCTTTGTAGTCTATCCGGGAGGGCGCGGCAGCGTTCATTTCGCCAAGCTCATCGAAGGCATCCAGGACTTCGAGAAAGTCCGCATCCTCCGCTCCCGGTGGGAAGAGGAAGGTGTCGGATCCGACCCCGCAGGACTTGCGGAAGTTCTGAAAGCCTTTACGGCGGAGAAGATTCTCGAGGAAGGGCCGTCCAAGGCTCTGGAGGCCGCCAAGTCATTTATTGACAGGTATTAGCATTAGATAATCGAGGGAAAGGGGCTGTCACGAAGTGACTGGGGGTTGGATACAAGAGAGAGGGTGACAGAAAAGTCACCCTCTCTCTTGTATTTGTCATAGATACGCTTTCAAAGCCGGCATCATGGAATTATCAAGTTGAACTCTCCGTCGAATTCCGGGCGCACGCCGATATCACCGCCCGTACCCATGGTCAGGAAATCTCCCCGGACAGTCGTAACCTTGCTCCTCACCAGAGGAACGAGCACTGACGGAGTGAGAGAAAGCTGCTTGTCCGTCTTGACCTCACAGAGAGCCACCTGCACGGAGACCGCCGATTCATGACCGTTCACCATGACATAGTCGAAACCCATCAGCACCTCTTTCGAAGAAATCGGAATGAACTCCGAGTCGAAGAAGACTCCCGTACGCGAATCTATCGGCTTGTCCCTGAAAATATCGAACACGCACGGCATGAATGAACTGTAGTAGAAGCGGAGGTAGTAGTCCGCCGGGTTGAACGAAGAGGTCGAAGGGTCATCGGCCGGGAAAGACTCTCCCGCTGCCGCCGCCTCTGCGGCTTTCTCGCGCATGACCTTGGTGACCATTGCGTCGAAATCAGTGGCGATGAAACGGTACTTCGCAAGAGGACGCTCCATGTCAAGCTTCACCTGCACCGGAGGTTCCTCGCTGCCCAGACGGCGCAGCTCCACCTCGGCGCTTCCCCGGAACGCGTCCTTATAGTCCGTGTTGGCTATATGGTCTTCAGAAAGGGTGACGGACGAGAAATCCGCAGTTCCATAGAACAAGTCATCCACGCCGCCCATCCGGACAAAGTCCGTCCAGCAGAGGATTTTCCATTTCCCTTCGGGAAGGGACACGCGGCGGCTGCAGTCCAGCTCCTCCGAGGACGGCCTCGTCATGACCAAAGTGTAGTCCGAAGCCTCGGACGAGGAGTACCCTCCATCCGGAAGTCCCGGGTAGAACTTCAGAGTGTAGCGGATGTCCATATCTTCCGCAGTGAAGCCCGCCCTTGTCCTTTTCGTCTCGTAGTCCACCTCCTTGTAGTCGGGCATATCCGTCGCGAAGACAAGCTCCAAATCCATCTGAGCCGGTGTGGACGCGTCCGGCCATTCATGAACATGGCACGACACGGCGAGAACCATCGCGGCGGCGAACAATATCATTCTCCTTGTCCCCATCATCTGCGTCTCCCCCTCCCAAGGTCAAATTCATAGAATACACTTATCGCGGCATTGTCCGGTCCGATGTAGGTCCGGTCTGTCGTATCCACATAAGGCCCGTTCTTCTCGTTGACGAACCGGTCGTAGCTTATCCTGTAGGCTCCGGCTCCTATCACGAACTCCACCCCCCAGTGCGGGTCATCCTTGAAACGCAGCTTGTACCCGAGACTGAGACCGCCGCCTGCCAGCGGAGTGTCACCGGTGCGATCCTGATAGCGGTAGTCCCCGCCGACCGCGATGTTGAAGAACGCCGCCGTGGCGTGCGCTCCCACAAAGAGACCGTCAACCTTGGAGAAATTCCATCTCAACTCAGGCTGCAGGGCGAGCGTGCGGAACTTGACCCTATCGGAAAAGTAGTCGATACCACTGTAATAGACAGGGATATGAATGGAGAGATGACGCGAAAGTCCGAACTCCACGCCGAGGTTCGCCATAAGCAGACCCAGTCCGAGGACATTCGTCTTGATTGCAATCTTGTGGAGCATGGAGACTTCCGCCCCGCGAACGGACTGGCCTGGGAGACTGTCGCTCACCGAGAGCGGAATCGCCCCCGCATCAGGCAATGCGCGAAGCTTCAGAAACGATGCCGCTCCGGAGATGTCATCGCGCTCCGCAAAGCCGGTCATGGCCGTGAACGAACGCATCGGCGGGATGCATTCCGCCGAAAGCGTCTTCCAGCATCTTCCGCCGTCCTTGCCTATGAGCGTCTGAATCTTTTCGGCATAAGTGACCGAGCTGTCGGCGAGGACGGTGAGAACCCAGGATTTCATCGGCTCCTCCAAAGAAGATGAATGCACCCTGTCGACAAACTCATCTTCGGGAAAGACTCCCACCATGCCAGGGATCAGATTGGCCGGAGCGAAGACCTCCGGAGCGAGACCGGCGCTGACAAGCGCCCTCCTCGAACTGAGAAACCTCTTCCGGCTCAAGTAGTCATTCCAAGCCGCGCCTCCCTCCGGCGATGCGGATGCGCTGAATACGGTCACAGGAGTCCTGTCCCCAAGCGTTCCGGCAAGACCGTCGTACTCCCTGACAAAACGGGAGACACGCTCTTCGTTGGAACGGAAAGACGGCTCGTAACGCGACGAACCCACACGATAATATATCTCTATCGACAAAGTGTCGGAATTCTCCGGGAAAAGGAAAGAAGGAGAGGCCTGAACCGTCAGCGTATCGGCATGCGGGAAAGGAGAAGACTGAGCACAAAGATTGCCCGCAAACCCTCCCCCAGTGCATAAGGCAATGAGAGTAAGGGAGATAAATTTCAGGTTCTCTATAGTCATCAGTTTTCGCATGTCATCAAAAGCTGTCAGCAGTCGGTAGACGTTTCAAAAATAGGAAATATTTTTCTGATAACAATACAAATTCGGAAAAATTTCCAAAAATGTCTCTTTCGGCAAGAAGTTTTATGAAAAATGAGTTTTCGGCAGCAAGTGCCACGGGTCACAGACCGAGCAGCGATCTGGCATTGGCGACGGCGGCTTCGGTGACGGTCGAGCCGCTGAGCATGCGGGCGAGTTCGAGGACGCGATCTTCGGAGGAGAGACGGCGGATGGAGGATGTGGCGCGGCCGCCGGAGACGGATTTTTCGACGAGATAATGAGCCGTGCCCTTGGCGGCGACCTGAGGAAGGTGCGTGATGGCGAAAACCTGCATGTCCGCCCCCATGGAGCATATCATCGTGCCCATCTTGTCCGCCACGCTGCCGGAAACTCCGGTGTCGATTTCGTCAAATATGAGCGTCGGCATTGATTCAAACTGAGCCATCTGCGCCTTGAGACAAAGCATGATGCGGGAAAGTTCGCCGCCGGATGCGCAGTTCTGCACCGGAACCGGAGCGCGTCCGGTGGAATTGAAGAGGAAACGGACGTCGTCCCGTCCGAGAGAACCGGGCTTCGCAGCCGGAGAGATGTCGACTGCAAAGACTGACTGCGGCATCTCGAGACCGCGAATCATCGACTGAATGTGT
>CAVFTG010000009.1:0-18969 GCA_963625415.1 Barnesiella intestinihominis | reverse complement strand
GGAGAAAGGTCCGGCCGCCTTGCGCCGCGATTCCGTCAGAGCGGCGGCAAGTCTGTCGCAGTTTTTCGACTCGGAGGCGATTTCCGAACATAGGGACTCAAGCCTCCCGTCCATGCCGTCCGTGTCCGCAAGCGTGTCGGCGTACTTGTCCCGAAGAATGATAAGTTCGGCTTCGGTTGAGCGTCCGAACTTCTGGAACAAACCGTAAATCAGCGACATCCGTGCCTCCACGACTTCAAGCCGCTCCGGAGAGGCCTCCGACTTCTCCGCGAGGGAGGCGACTTCCGAAAGAATGTCGTCCAGTTCAAGCCGCGAAGACTCAAGCCGCTCCGCAAGCGCACCGGCCGATGGGACAAAGGCTGAAATCCTTTCCAGATTCTTCACCGACTCTTTCAGCAGCGCGTCGGCCGAAGGCCGTTCATCCCCGCTCGGGGCGAGCGCCTCCGAAACGGCGCAGAGACTCTCCCGTATGGTTTCGGCATTGGCGAGTTCCTTCTGTTCCTGCTCAAGTTCAGCGAGTTCCCCGTCCTTCAGCGCGGCGGAGTCCAGCTGCGTGAACCGAGCTTGATTGTAATCCCGCTCCGCACGCAGCCGGCTGAGGTTTTCCTCAATCCGGTGCTTTTCCGCCGTCAGGGAGAGAAGGCGTGAATAGGAAGCCGCATATTCCGACCTCAACGGGAGGTTGCCGGCGAAATTGTCGAGCATGTCGGTCTGGTAGGCGGGATTGCGTAGTTCGAGCGTCCCGCTCTGGGAGTGGATGTCGAAAAGACGCGAAGTCACTCCGGCAAGCGTCTGCACCGTCACCGGGCAGTCGTTGATGAATGCACGGGAGCGTCCGGAACGCGCAACCACACGCCGCACGATGAGCGATGTCCCGTCCCATTCCGCTCCGGCCTCCTCTACGGCATCTTTCAGCCGGATGTCAACCGAGGTGAATTCCGCCTCGACCACACAGCTGTCCGCTCCTTCCGAAATCATCGCCGCATCGGCCTTGCCGCCCGAAAGCAGCGACAGCGCCCCGAGCAGAATCGACTTTCCCGCTCCGGTCTGCCCGGAAATAATGACAAGACCCTCCGGAAACGTGATGTCCAGAGAGTCTATCAGAACATAGTTGTGTATTTCGAGACGATTCAGCATAACTTCTCCTTGTATCGGGGGAGGAGGGAGACGGCTTCAGCGGGGAACGGTCTCTGTCCGGGGCGCACCCGTCGTCAGAGCCTATTCTTCGTCGTGCTTCGCAATCCTGTAGGAAATCTCGTTGTGCTCGAACTCATAGATTGCGACGAGATCCGGCTTCGGCTGACGCTCGTAGTACTTTGAAATCTCAATCTGCTCCCTGTTTTCGAACACCTCTTCCATAGTGTCCCTCTCGTTCTTGAAATCCTCAAGTTTCTTTGTAAGTTCCTTTTTCTCAGCCGCTGCAATCTGGTTCGCCCTCTTGGAAAGGATTACGACGGTTTCGTAGATGTTGCCCGTCGGGGCCGCGAGGTCACAGAGGTCGCGAGTAATCGTGTTTGTCGGAATTTTGTTGCTTGCCATTTTATTGTTTGTCTTTTTGGTCTACATGAATATATACGCCAGTCGTATTTTGAGGTTTCAATTTTTTCGGGAATATGCGCATATGATTTCGGCAACTCTCACTTTTCCAGATATTTCTGCGCTTTCTCGCGGGGAAGTTCGAGGCTGCGGCAATATTTCGAATCCGGATATTCGCCAACGAAATTGAGGTAGTCGTCCATGAACTGGAGATAGCGCTCCCGCTGCTTTGCTTTCACGCTCAGGTCGGCATATCTGTAGGAGGCCATGGCTATATAATAAAGGATGTCCTCGCGGTAGATGTTGTCTGAGTCATCCTTCAGCACATTCTTCAGGGCGACGCGGGCGGCGAGATAGTCCTCCATCCTGTAGTAGAGCTTCGCTCCCTCGTAGGCCTTGCGGTCAAGACGCTCGTTCAGGTCGGCTATCATCGCCTCGCAATCGGCAAGGTGGGCGTTGTCGGGTTCCTCGCGGAGATACTCCGTCATCGCGTTGAGAGCGGTGTAAGTCGGAGTCTGGTCCAGTTCGTAACGCAGGGTCGAGCGGTAGAGGCAGTCTATGCGCAGGAAACTCGCGTCGGATGCGAACGGGCTGCGCGGATAGACCTCCAGAAAACGCTGGAAGTTGGTCTCGGCGGTGTAGTAGTCTTTCTGACGGTAGTTGCTCAG
The DNA here is from genome assembly GCA_963625415.1 of Barnesiella intestinihominis. Lineage (GTDB taxonomy): Bacteria > Bacteroidota > Bacteroidia > Bacteroidales > UBA932 > Cryptobacteroides. Next base: position 16,765 of record CAVFTG010000009.1, on the reverse strand, counting down.
TCCCATGTAGTAACGCACGGTGTCGTCCCTTTCGGTACCCTCGGTGAACATCGCGAGCGATTCGAACATGGCGGCCGCCTTGTTGTACTTCTTGTTGTTGAAGTAATTGAACGCGGCTTCGTATTTCGCGTCGGCGTCGGCGCTGTTCAGCAGCAGTTCATACTGGGACTTGCAGGCGTTCAGCGACACCAGAGCCGCGAAGGCGACAAGCGAGGTTCTGAGATATGATTTCATGTACTGTTTTATTTAAGTTGCTTCAGATACTTTTCCGCATCGAGGGCGGCGCGGCATCCGGACGCGGCGGCATTCACGGCCTGACGGTAGGTGGGATCCTGCACGTCGCCTGCGGCGAACACGCCCTCCACGCTCGTACGCGACGACTTTCCGTCAGTGATTATGTAACCCTGCCCGTCGGTCTCGACCCAGTCCCGGAAAACGTCGGAGTTGGGATGATGGCCTATCGCGAGAAAAAATCCGTCAACGGCTATATCAAAGACCTCGCCGTCCCTGCGGACAAGGCGCGCCCCCGTGACTCCGAAATCGTCACCGAGAACTTCCCGAGTGTTGCAGTTCCAGAGGATTTCGATGTTTTCCGCATCGAGCACCCGCCTCTGCATGGCCTCCGAAGCCCGGAGCACGTCGCGGCGGACAATCATATAGACCTTGCTGCACAGTCCGGCGAGATAGCTCGCCTCTTCGCATGCCGTGTCGCCGCCTCCCACGACCGCGACGACCTTCTTCCTGTAGAAGAACCCGTCACATGTCGCGCAGGCCGACACACCCATCCCCCGGTATTTCGCCTCGGAAGGCAGCCCGAGGTACTTCGCGGTCGCCCCGGTGGCAATGATTACTGTCTCAGACTCGATTCCGGTCGCCCCGTCAATCTTCACTTTCAGCGGCCGGGAGGAGAAATCCACATCCGAAACCGTCCCTATCCTGATGTCCGCTCCGAGACGCACGGCCTGGGCACGCATCGCCGCCATGAGTTCCTGCCCGCCGATTCCGTTCTCGAAACCGGGATAGTTCTCGATGTCGGTGGTCGTTGTGAGCTGTCCTCCCGGCTGCGCCCCTTCATAGAGCACCGGCGCGAGGTTGGCGCGGGAGGCGTAAATCGCGGCGGTGTAGCCGGCCGGCCCTCCGCCTATTATGAGACATTTCGTCTTTTCCATCAGCATTCTTTTTTATGGACACAGGCAAATCCACGCCCGTTTCAGCCATCAAATCCTGCAAAATTAGCAATTATTTGCGAAATACGCGGATTTCCGGTAACTTTGGGCGTTATGACATCTATGGAACAGAACGAAAGGGAGCGTCTGGCCGCAGTTTTGAAGAAAAACTCGCTGAAGGCGACCCCGCAGAGAATCGCGGTGCACAGGGCGATGCGCAGGCTGGGGCATGCTTCGGCGGACATGGTGGCGCAGGAAATCGGGGATGACGGCAATACGAAAATCACCGTCGCTTCAGTGTACAACATTCTGTCGGAATTCGCGAAACTCGGGCTGTGCCGGCGCCGCCTGAGCGCGAACAACAAGATGTTCTTCGACATCAACACGCATGAGCATGCGCATTTCTACGACATCGAAAACAACACGTTCCGCGATGTCACGGAGGACAAGGTCATCGGCGAGCTGCTTGAGAAGCTTGCGCGGAAACGGTTCCGGGGGTATAGCGTGGACTACATTGACATCCAGATTGTTGGACACCCACGGAGACGGGGCGAATAATGGCGGGGCGAAGAAAAAGCGGTCTGCTTCGTTGCGCGGCTTGTCCAAATCCTCACAACCGACAGGTTGCTGCGGTTTGAACTTCACCGTGCGCCTTGCATCCCATCTTTTTCTTCATCCCCTTTCCCTTGGGTTTTCGCCTGCTGAAGTTTTTTGGGGAAACGCTGTCTTTAGTAAGCGTTAAAAAATAACTTGAACAGATTTGTGAAGGATTTTTGAGTATAGATTTCTTTTTGAAGATGGAGTGTACTGGATGTACACGACTGATGAAAAAAGGAATATAGACCAAAAAGACACACAAAGATTACCAAGTTATTTTTTAATGATTACTTAATTGTTCCCGGCTTTTTCGCTTTCCTCCTTTTCCTTGTCGAAAGCGGTGGTGAAGGTGAAGCGGGTGGAGTTCGTTATCTTGATGTCATTGAGGAAGTCGTGCAGGATGAAGCTGACGTAGAAGCGGTCCGATGATTTCTTGTCTTCCGGGGTTTCTTTCGTTATGATGTCGCCGTGAGCGTCGTGGTAGAGAATGAAGCGGACTTCATTCGCATCGCTCGTCTTGTCGAACACGAGTTCAAGGTCGTGCACGGTTTCGCTGTCCTTGATTTTCGGCACGTCCACATAAAGGGTCATGTACTGGTTCTCGCCGTTGGCTGTCCAGATGCGTCCGTTCGGCTCGATGCAGACGGAGTCACGTCCGAATCCGGTGACGCTTCCGTCCTCCGACGACACGCAGTCCTTCACTTTGATTTCGCTGTAGGCATTCAGCTTTATGTCCTGCTTGCCGTCAACCACGGCGGTCTTCAGGTCGCAGTTGATTATGAGACGGCGGCAGTCGACGAACTTGGAATCGGTGGCGTCCTCGACGATGTTATAGACGACGTTCCCGTCGGCACGGAGATGCGTCCCGTCGATGACTTCGGCGAAATAGACAAAGCCGGAAACGCTGTACTCGCTTTTGAGACATGAGGTGAGTGATGCACAGGCCAGCAGCACCAATGCAATGATCTTATTGATTTTCATTATATTATGAAATTATTTAACATATTCTCGACATAATAATATGTCATAATGTATATGGGTCGTCGCATGAATACGGGGCATCATATATCATCATATATATAGTGCCACGATTTCGTCCTTCTCGACTTTCGCGCCCTGTGCGGCGGTGACGGCGACAATCCTTCCGTCCGTCGCCGGGACAATCTCCTCCATCCCGTAGTAGGCCTGAACATAGCCCGCAGGTTCTCCGGCTCTGACCTCCGTCCCGGAAACCGGAGCGGCGGACCTGTCATCGACATCGACCTGCCAGAGCATCCGGCCCTTGACCGGAGACTGGAGAGGCTTGGCATCCGGCCAGCGCTTCAGGAGAGCGTCAATGTCGAATTTAGGCATCTCCACGACCGGGCGTGTCACCACAATCGGAGCGCCGGCCACGGCCTTTCTCGACTCAAGTTCCGCCTCGAAGCGTTCCTTCGCCACTCCCGAGCGGTAGTCGCGGTATTGGCGCTCGTGCATTGCGAACTCAAACAGTTCCTCGCTGTCCTGACCCTCGTCCCAGCCCTCGTCGGCCATCATCTTCCGGAACCTCGGCAGTTCGTTCGGGAACGCGTCCTGAGGATTGCCAGTGTAGAACTCAAGTCCCTTTGACTTCGCGAGTTCCGTGATTTCCGGAGCAAGCGGTCCCGGCAGCCGTCCCATTTTCCCGAGAATCATGTTCCACGTGTCCTTGTCTATCGAAGACCAGCGCGGCCGTCCCTTGAACGAATCGAGGAGATTCATCAGCGCGGTGTTCTTGACATACTGACTGAACGGGGTCACGAGCGGCGGGTAGCCAAGTCTCGGCCAGACATATTCGACTTCGCGGAAGAGCCGCACCATCAGGCTGTCGAGGCTCAGCTCCGGCTTCGACCGGGAGCGGAGCGTGGCGTTGATTGCCGAACGGAAGCCCTTGAGATCGGACATCATGGAACCCATCATACCGCCCGGAAGTCCGCAGCCGACAAGCAGCGAACTCATCTGCGAGTTGTTCGGGTCAATCCAGTAGCCGAGGAAATCGTCAATGAACGACTGCGTGAGGGAACGCACTTCCATATACGCGTCCATATCGATGTCTTTCACGGTGAAACCGTCGGCCTTGAGCATCTCGCGTATAGTAATCACGTCCGGATGCACTTTACCCCACGAAAGCGGCTCCACGGCCACATCAAGGAAGTCCGCTCCGGCACGCGCCACCTCCAGCATCGACGCCGGAGAGAAACCCGGCCCGCTGTGCCCGTGATATTGGACGAGGATGTGAGGATATGACTTCTTTATCTCCCGCGTAAGTTCCGCGAGGAAAGTCGGCCGTCCGATTCCCGCCATATCCTTGAGACAGATTTCGTCAGCCCCGTATTCCACGACCTTGCGGACGATATCCATATAGTATTCCACGGTGTGGACCGGAGAATGGGTGATGCTCAGGGCGACCTGCGAAACCATACCTGCCTTCTTGGCGTATTCGACACTGAGACGCAGGTTCCTGTGGTCGTTGAGTCCGCAGAACGAGCGGGATATGTCCGTGCCCTGCGCCTTCTTGACCTTGTACATCAGTTCGCGCACGTCGGCGGGAACCGGATTCATCCTCAGACCGTTGAGTCCTCTTTCGAGCATATGGGTCCGTATTCCCGCCCTGTTGAACGGAGCGGTCCATTCGCGCACCGCCCTGTTCGGATTCTCGCCGAAAAGGAGATTGACCTGCTCGAAAGCCCCGCCGTTGGTCTCCACACGGTCGAAGCAGCCCATCCCGACAATCGGCTGCGCCACCTTCACCAGCTGGTCGACCCTCGGGACATATTTCCCCGACGACTGCCACATATCCCTGTACACAAGGGAGAATTTTATTTCACGCCCCATATTGTTTTTAACTTCGGAAGGCCGGAAATCGGCCGCATTCAACTTCATAAGACCGGAAAAACCGACCGGAACAAAAATAAATCCCGCAAAAATAACATTTTTTTTGCTTAACGGAGGAATTTGTCTATCTTTGCAGTCCCAAAATCAACACGGTGCCCGTAGTTCAGTTGGTTAGAGCGTCAGATTGTGGTTCTGAATGTCGTCGGTTCGAATCCGACCGGGCACCCTTCCAATCAAGAAAAAAGACCGGATTGCTCCGGTCTTTTTTCTTCCCCCTCCCGTCCCCCTGACAGGGGGAAGTCGTGCTCCGTGCGCGCTATCGCACTTGCCTGCCCTTCGCTGTTCTTCGCACGGCGCTTGTGCGCCTTGTCGACTTCGCTATTTTCTTCCCCCGTCCCCCTGACAGGGGGAAGTCGTGCTCCGTGCGCGCTATCGCACTTGCCTGCCCTTCGCTGTTCTTCGCACGGCGCTTGTGCGCCTTGTCGACTTCGCTATTTTCTTCCCCCGTCCCCCTGACAGGGGGAAGTCGTGCTCCGTGCGCGCTATCGCACTTGCCTGCCCTTCGCTGTTCTTCGCACGGCGCTTGTGCGCCTTGTCGACTTCGCTATTTTCTTCCCCCGTCCCCCTGACAGGGGGAAGTCGTGCTCCGTGCGCGCTATCGCACTTGCCTGCCCTTCGCTGTTCTTCGCACGGCGCTTGTGCGCCTTTTTTCATACAATCATTTTGATTTGTTATACTAATGCTATATATTTGTGATATTAAATATAAAAGTACAATGGAAACAGTTGCATTGAACAGGAAACAGACGGCGTTCAGACTTCGAACTGATTTACTTGACAAACTGAGAATTAAGGCAAAAAAAGAAAACAGAAGTCTCAACAATTATGTGGAGAGCGTTCTTTTGGATGCAGTCTTCGATGAACCTAATGATGAAACCCTGGCAGCGATGAAAGAGACCCGGAATCTCACCAAAGTCGATATGTCAAGTTACGAATCATTCTTAAAGTCACTTGAATGAAAGAGATTGTAGCGTCAGGCAGATTCAAGAAAGACATCAAACGGTTCAAAAGCAAGCCTGATACCATGAGGAAACTGTACAATGTCGTAAGTATCTTATCGAAGGGAGAAAGCCTCCCGAACACTATAAACCACACATGTTGAGCGGTGAGTATAAAGGATATATGGAGTGTCACATCGAAAATGACACTCTGCTCATATGGATTGATGAAAACGAGAACCTGATAAGGTTAATCAGGTTCGGGTCTCATTCTGAATTGTTTAGATAGAAATCTCTGTTACTCCGGGGCAGATGCGACGGGACTTGCCGTTGAGGATCAGGCGGTAGGGGTTGTTGCTGCGCACGATTTTGCGCTATCGCGGATAAATTACGCATTTTTTGTTTACTTTTGTAGATATTTTAAAATTTACGGACTCCATGAAAAAGATATCCGCTCTTGCAGCGGCAATCATCGCCATTGCGGCGGCTGTATTCGCACTGACGGCGGCAAGCGTCGCCACGGCGGCTGAGAAAAAGGCAAAAATATGGACGGACGCGTCCGATTCGAGGATAACTTATGTTGGTAGGGTGCTCAGGGACGGTGCGGACGTGTCGTTCGACTGGTCCGGGGTGCAGTGCAGGGTGAAATTCACCGGACAGAGCATCGCGCTCAGGTGCTCGGACACCAAGGCGAACTATTATAATGTGTGGTTCGACAAAGGCACGGAAGAGATTCCCGACCTCGTCATCAGGACTTCCGGGCAGGATACCACCATCGTGCTCGCGGAAAGGCTCGGAAAGGGCGTGCATTGCATGACGCTGCTCAAGCGCACCGAAGGGGAGCAGGGACGGACGACTTTTCACGCCTTCGCGACGGCCGGAGAGCTGCTTCAGGCGGAACCGGTGCGGGAACGCTGCATCGAGTTCATCGGGGACTCCTACACCTGCGGCTACGGCACGGAAAATTCCACCCGCGACGACCCGTTCAAAGCCGAGACCGAGAACTGCAACCTCACCTACGCGGCTGTGATTTCCCGCTATTTCAACGCCGACTACAACCTTGTGAGCCACTCCGGACGGGGAATCGCGAGAAATTACGATGACTGGGGAAAAGACATTCCCGGGACCACGATGCCGGACAAATACGACAAAGTCTTCGACGAGTGCGCCGAACCGGAGTGCCCTCCTGCGGAGAAGACTCCGGATCTTGTTGTCATCTATCTGGGAGCCAACGACTTCTCCACAGGGAAACAGCCGTCGATGGATGCATTCTGCGAAAACTACGTCAAACTTCTGGGCAAAATCCGGAAACGCTACGGAGAGGATGTTCCGCTGCTCTGCCTTGCGGCGAAACTTGACCCCGGGATTCATGTCTATGTCAGCGAAGCCTGCCGCCGGAGCGGGATGGAGAAAATCTGGAATGTGGCACTTCAGAACGGAGTTCACGACGATGAAGGAGACCTCGGCGCGAGCCGGCATCCGAACTATTCCGGGCAGAAGAAGATGGCGGGTGTCATAATCCCTTATGTTTCAACCATAACCGGCTGGGCTATGGAAGAGAAGGCCATACGGTAGATTTTCGCGTCCGTTTCACATCGGCCGTTCATGAAGAATTTCAGGGGATTTGCACTAACTGGGCTTGTCGCCATTGCGGTGACGGCGTTCTCGTTCGTATCGCCGGCAAAAATCGGCGATGTGCAGCTCGGACGCGCCAATCTCTGGTCGGGACTGCTCGAATGGGACGACGCGGAGATGACCGACGAGTTCGCCCCCGACTTCGAGAGCCTGTGCAGCCAGGTCGGAACTCCGGCCGGAGAACTTCCTGCGGAGACATCGTTCTATTGGGCTGCCGACAGCCTTTCGCGTTGGAACGCAGAGTTTGTCCCGCTCAGGGACACCGACAGCCTTTCGCTCGGGAAGACATACAGAATCGCCTTTCTCGGGGACTCCTTCATCGAGGGCGACATCCTTGTGGGTGACCTGCGGGAAAGTCTCCAGTCAGAATTCGGCGGAGGCGGACCGGGATTCATACCCTGCGAACTTCCTTTCGGGGTCTATCGTCACACCGCGAAAGTCCGTGGCAAAGGGTGGAAGAAATACGGAATCATGAAATACAAGGGCGTGCCGGAAAATTTTCGGGATGATTTTCTCTTTTCCGGCTATATGGCCTGCGGAGGAAAGGGCGCGGAGATGACTTGGGAGCGCGGAAAGGGATTCGGACACATCGACAGCAGCGATGTCTGCCGCGTGTTTTTCATGAACCGTTCCGACTGCTCGCTTGAACTACGCATTGACGGAGGACGGAGCAGGACATTCGCCGTCAAGGGGGCGGCTGCGCTCAGGCAGATAGTCGTGGGAGCGGACACTGACACGCTGAGTCTCAAGGTTTTGTCCGGAAATCTCGTCTGCTTCGGAGCTTCGTTCGAGTCGTCGCGTGGAGGAGTGCAGGTCGACAACTTTTCCGTCCGGAGCAACAACGGCGGTGCGATGTTCCGCAGCAACGCCGCGCTCAACCGTCAGATGGCGGAGATGTCGGGATATGATGCCGTGGTTCTCCAGTACGGTCTGAACATCATGCAGCCGGACAAGAGCAACTACGCCAAGTACCAGAAACAGTTGGAGGACATGATTCAGTTCGCGAAAATAAGCTTTCCGGAAAGCAGGATTGTCGTCATGGGCGTGACCGACAGGGGTTTCAAAAGGGACGGTGACACGACTTTCACCTCGATAAATTCAGCTCCGGAACTCACACGCCATCAGAAGGCAGCCGCCGACAGCCAGGGGGCGATGTTCTGGAACACCTGCGAAGAAATGGAACGGCTAGGAGGGCTTGGAACTTTTGTTGACAGGGGGTGGATCGCCTCCGACTGGGTGCATTTCACATTTTCCGGCGGAAGGGTTCTGGCAAAGGAGATGACGGGATTCTGGCGGGAGATGATTGCCGGGAAAGTCAGGGAGAGCCGGAAAGACGACCTGCTTGAGGCGGTGGAGGCTGACAGTTCCATGTTCGGAACTGCCGAACGCGCGAAGCCGGACGGTCCCGCCACGGGAATTGCCGGCGGCGCATTGTCCGGAGGTGTCAGGCGGGAGATCGAAAAGCACACCGAAAAGCACACCGAAAAGCACAGAAACTGACATGGACGTGATTTCCGGCTTCAACATTGGCGGAATATTCCCCTGCATCGATACCGAAGGTGTCTTTTACGGAGCCTATACCGGAGGAATCGTTCACTGGGTCGGTTTCCCGATAATAAGCCCGCTTTGGAAGGAGCACCTCGCCGAGGCGCTGCTCTATGACCCGTCGGCACCGCTCCAGATTCCGAGCGCCTTCATGCTCGCGGCTCTGCTGCTGTTCCTGTCTGTCCACAGCCTGCTGCACCGCCGACGCAGTGCCCGCAACCTGTTCACGGCACTTTTCTCCCTCTACCTCTATTACAAGCTGGCGGGAATATATGTCCTTCTTCTGCTGTTCATCGCAGCATCGGATTTCCTCATCGCAAGGACAGTCGGCGGAGCGGGCATGTTCCGGACTTCGTCACTCACATGCGGACAGGTTCAAGCGCACGCGGGCAAACAGTCTCAAGCGCACACATGCGGACAGAGCGGGAGAAACAGGTGTCTCCTCGCCCTCAGCGTCACGCTCAATGTCTCGATTCTCGTATTCTTCAAGGCGAACGGTGTCTTCGCGGATTTTGTCGGAGTGATTACCCGGGGCGGCATCACGCTCCGCCATATCGCCGTACCGGCGGGAATCTCATTCTTCTGTTTCCAGTCCATCTCCTATGTCGCGGACACATATCACGGAAAAATCCGCCCCCTGCGGAGGTTTACGGACTATCTCCTTCTTCTCGGCTTTTTTCCGAAAATGTTTCTCGGGCCGCTGGTCCGCAACTCCGATTTCATCGCGCAGCTGCAGCGGGAGGACATCACCGTCACACGTGAGGACTGCGGAGAGGCCACGCGGCTGATTGTCTCGGGACTTCTCAAATTCTGCATCCTGTCAAAAATGCTCGGCCAGATGTTCGTCGCCCCGACGTTCTCCGGCACTCTCGGGAACGACGGATTCACCGCGCTCATGGCGGTGTACGCCTTCACGTTCCAGCTCTACTGCGATTTTTCCGGCTACACTGACCTCGCCTCCGGCATTTCCCTGCTCGCCGGCTACCGTCTCCCGCTGAATTTCAGACTGCCCTATCACAGCGCGACAATCACCGAGTTCTGGCGGCGCTGGCACATCACACTCTCGTCCTGGCTCCGGGACTACCTCTACATCCCTCTCGGCGGCAACCGCAAGGGGACCGTCCGCACCTACGCCAACCTGCTGCTGACCATGCTTCTCGGCGGCCTGTGGCACGGTGTGGGCGTGATGTTCGTCCTCTGGGGGTTCTGGCACGGCATCCTCCTGTGTCTGCACAAGCTCTGGATGCGCATCGTCCCCGGCGCCGCGCCGACGGGCGACGGGCTTCCGTTCTGGAGGCGGTTCATAGGCGTGGCCGTGACATTCAACGCGGTGGCCTTCGGATGGCTGATGTTCCGCAGCCCCGACTGGGGTGCATTCTCGCAGATGCTGCACGACATTTTCTGCAATTTCACACCGGAGACCGTCCCGACGGTCCTCTCCGCAAATGCCCAGGCATTCTCCGCCCTTGCCGCCGCAGTCCTCCTCCATGCCGTTCCCTCTTCGGCTCTCCCCCGGCTCGACCGTCTCTGCACCGCAGTCCGCCTTCCCGGTCAGGTGCTTCTCATCGCCCTCGCCGTCTGGCTCGCCCTCCAGTGCGACTGCATCTTTTTTTCCGCAGCCACCTCGGCGCTGCCCATCTACGCCAACTTCTAACCGCGGACTGCGTTAAAAGGCGAATTGCCGCGTTATGCTCCTTATTCAAATCCTCACAACCGTAAGGTTGCTGCGGTTTGAACTTCGTCGCAAGCCTTGCACTTCATCCTTTTAACGCAGTCCGCCCGCAGGCAATCAGTTACAGTTATATTACAGTTATAAATGACAGACGCGCTCGTCCGTGAAGCTGAAGAATGTGTTACGGGCGATGATTATGTGGTCAAGCAGCGATATGTCAAGCGATGACAAGGCGGACTGCAGCGCCGCAGTCCGCTCGATGTCCGCCTTTCCCGGTTCGGGCGAGCCGGAGGGGTGGTTGTGGAAGAGGATTACGCCCGTGGCCTTCTTCTCAAGCGCGAGACGGGCGACCACCCGGAAGTCGATGCCGGTGTCGTTCAATCCGCCGGAGCTTATCATGGACTTGCCTACGGGACGGTTGCGTCTGTTCAGGAATAGCGCCCAGCACTCCTCATGGTCAAGAACGCGAAGATGTGGGGACAGAAGCGACGCCGCAGTCTTCGAACTTGTCACTGAAACCTCCATGTCGCCCGACTGCTCAAGGGCGCAGCGGCGTCCGAGTTCGAACGCCGAGACCACCGAGGCCGCTTTCCCGAAACCGATTCCAGGCACCTCGCACATCCTGTCCGCCGACATCGACGAGAGAATGCAGAGGCTGCCCCCCGCCGCCATATACAGTTCCCGGGACAGTTCGACCACATTCCTCCCTCCGGTGCCGGAGCGCAGGATGACGGCGAGCAGTTCCGCATTTGACAGAGATGAGACTCCCCTGTCCCTCATTTTCTCCCGAGGCCTTTCATCCTCGCTCAAATCCATAATTCTCATATATTCGAAATCAGGGACATTGCCGTGACAACGCAATTTTAGCGGATATTTTCCCGACAAACGCCGGACTTATAAAAAGAAAACGAAGATTTTTCTAAATTTGTATGTTTTTCACAATTCACTTATGGAAGAAAATGTCAAGACCTCGCTCCCCGAGAATGCAGGAAGGGAGCTCAAGCCGGGAGAGGAGTACCAGCCGCTGCTCTCGCCGAAGAAAAACTATCCGGAAGTCACACCATGGTCCGTTTCCGTCGGACTGGTGATGACCGTAATCTTTTCGGCCGCTGCGGCCTATCTGGGACTGAAAGTGGGACAGGTGTTCGAAGCGGCCATTCCGATTGCAATCATAGCCGTGGGACTTTCGAGCGCCCTCGGGCGGAAGAACTGCCTCGGGGAGAACGTGATGATCCAGTCCATCGGCTCCTGCTCGGGAGCCATCGTGGCGGGCGCGATTTTCACCCTGCCCGCGCTCTACATCCTTCAGGACAAGTACCCGGAACTTACCGTAAATTTCAGCAAAGTCTTCTTCTCCAGTCTGTTGGGAGGAGTTCTCGGCATTCTTTTCCTCATTCCGTTCAGGAAATATTTCGTCAAGGAGATGCACGGCAAGTATCCGTTCCCGGAGGCCACGGCGACCACACAGGTGCTCGTAAGCGGAGAATCCGGCGGCAAGGGGGCCAGAACGCTTCTCGCGAGCGGACTCATCGGCGGTCTCTACGACTTTGTCGTGGCGACATTCGGTGCATGGAGCGAGACTGTCTCTACGACAGTGCTTTCATTCGGGCAGACCTTGGCCGACAAGGCGAAAGTGCTGCTCAAGGTGAACACGGGGGCGGCGGTGCTCGGACTGGGCTATATCGTGGGGTTGAAATATTCTTTCATAATATGCTGCGGAAGCCTGCTCGTCTGGCTCATAATCATCCCGCTGATGAACCTCGTCTGGGGAGGCAGCGTTCTTGACTTCATGGGGACCGGAATCACGCAGACCGTGTCCGAGATGACGGCGGATCAGATTTTCAGCAACTACGCCCGCCACATCGGCATCGGAGGCATAGCCACGGCCGGGATAATCGGAATCATAAAGTCGTTCGGAGTCATAAAGTCCGCCCTCGGGCTGGCTGTGGGCGAGTTCCGCCGCAAGAAGAGCGACAGCGAGGAGGAGGTTCTGAGGACGCAGAGGGACATTTCGATGAAGATTGTCGTGCTCGGCATCGTGGCGGCGCTGATTGCAGTGTTCATATTCTTCGCCTTCGGAGTCGTCGACAATCTGTGGCTGGCGCTTGTGGGGCTGCTGATTGTGGCGGTGATTGCCTTCCTGTTCACGACAGTGGCGGCGAACGCGATTGCGATTGTCGGCTCGAACCCCGTCAGCGGAATGACAATAATGACCCTGATTCTGGCGAGCATCATCCTCGTGGCCTGCGGTCTGAAGGGAACCGCCGGGATGGTGGCCGCCATGGTCATCGGAGGTGTCGTCTGCACGGCTCTCTCGGTTGCGGGCGCGTTCATAACCGACCTCAAGGTGGGCTACTGGATTGGCACAACCCCGAAGAATCAGGAGACATGGAAGTTCCTCGGCGTGCTCGTCGCGGCGGCCACCGTGGGCGGCGTGATGATGGTGCTGAACCAGACCTACGGATTCACCGGAGAAAACGCCCTCGTGGCGCCGCAGGCGAACGCTATGGCGGCCGTGATCGAGCCGATGATGAATGGCGGGAACGCCCCGTGGCTGCTCTACGGAATCGGCGCGGCGATTGCCGTCGTGCTGACTCTCTGCAAGGTTCCGGCCCTGGCTTTCGCTCTCGGTATGTTCATCCCGATTGACCTAAACCTCCCGCTGCTCATCGGCGGCGCGATTTCGTGGTTCGTCGGAAGCCGCAGCAAGAAGGCCGAAGTGAACGCGGCCCGTCAGGAGAAGGGTACTCTGATCGCTTCGGGATTCATCGCCGGAGGTGCGCTGATGGGCGTGGTGAGCGCGATTCTGAAGTTCGCGAAAGTAGACTGGTACATCGGTGCGGATACGGTCTGGGCGCAGTACTGGGCCGAACCGGTGGCAATCCTGCCTTACATCGCGATTATAGGATATATGATACTTTCAAGCATGAAAACAGAAAACAGATGATATGGAAAAGTTGATTGACAGATTTTTGAGATATGTGGCCGTGGACACGCAGTCCGACGAGAGCAGCGACACCCAGCCGAGCTCCGCAAAGGAACTGAATCTGCTGCGTATGCTCCGCGACGAGCTTGCGGCGATGGGAGTCGGGGCGACGCTTGACGAATGGGGATATGTGATGGCGACGATTCCGTCGAATGTCGATGACAGGAATGTGCCGGCGCTTGGGTTCATCGCCCATGTCGACACGTCTCCGGACGCTTCTGGCGCGGATATCAATCCTCAGATTATCTCGGGATATGACGGCGGGGACATTCCTCTGCGCGGAGTGCCCGGCCTTGCGCTGAAGGTCGCCGAATTTCCGGAACTTGCCGGATATAAGGGACAGACTGTCATAACGACGGACGGAACGACGCTGCTCGGGGCCGACGACAAGGCCGGAGTCGCGGAAATCATGGACGCGGTGCAGTACATCGTGGAGCATCCGGAGTTCAAGCACGGGAAAATATGCATAGGATTCACTCCGGACGAGGAAATCGGCCGGGGAGTGGTGAAATTCGACGTCAAGAGGTTCGGGGCTGAATACGCCTACACGATGGACGGCGGCGCAATCGGAGAACTGGAATATGAGAATTTCAACGCGGCTTCGGCAACCGTGAAGATTCAGGGGCGCAACATCCATCCGGGCTACGCCAAAGGCAAGATGAAGAACGCCATACTCATAGGCATGGAACTGAACGGACTTCTCCCGGTGGAGCAGAGGCCCGAATTCACTGAAGGATACGAAGGATTCTTCCATATCGTCGGATTCACCGGGACGGTGGAGGAGGCGACGTTCACCTACATCATCCGCGACCACGACATGGATCTTTACGAGAAGCGCAAGGCGATAATCCGGGACTGCGTGGACTTCATCAACGCGAAGTACGGCGCGGGCACGGCGAGCGTGGAAATCAGGCATCAGTACTACAATATGCGCAAGCAGGTGGAGCCGCACTATGAAGTTGTCGGGACGGCGGTGAAGGCCATGGAGATGGAGGGCGTCAAACCGAAGATTCAGCCGATTCGCGGCGGCACGGACGGAGCGAACCTATCGTTCATGGGGCTGCCGTGTCCGAACATCTTCGCCGGAGGGCACAATTTCCACGGCAAGATGGAATATGTGCCGCTCGAATCAATGGAGAAGGCTTCCAAGGTCATCCTCAACATCATCAGCCTGTTCGCCGGGCATCAGCGGTAGCCGCCGGAATCATGAAACTCAATCACGCAATCACTGCTGCGGTCGCAGCCGCAGCCCTCGCGCTGTGCGCCTCCTGCCACAACTCCGCCGACACCCGCCCGTTCCGGAACGCGGATCTGGTCTTCGTGAAGATACCCTCCGGATACAGTCTGGATGACGGCACGATGTCCGAAGCCATAGCCTCCTCCACTTCAGACTCGGACAGTTCCAGAATGACCGTCCATGTCGCCATACTTGAAGTCGCCGGTGATTCGACATGGATCATCGACGCGACGATAAAGCGCGGAGTGGCCAGATATCCGCTTGACACCTTCCTCACGGACTTCCGGCTCAAGGACGGCAGCCTTCCGGTTCTTGCCGTCAAGAGACCGGATGTCAACGGGAAAGATGCGCAGCTGTTCGTGGAGAACGCCAAGAAGTATGTCGGGCAGCCCTATGACGTGCATTTCCTTCCGGACAACGGAGCGATGTACTGCAGCGAACTGGTCTACAATTCCTATGTCCTGCCGGACGGCGCCCACATTTTCAGTGAACGCCCGATGAACTTCCGGTCACCGGACGGAGAGATGCCGCAATACTGGACTCAGCTTTTCGCGCTTCTGAATCAGGAGGTTCCGCAGGGCGTGATGGGCACAAACCCGCAGGATATGTCAGAAGAGCCGTCCCTGCGTGACGCCGGACGGCTCGATACAGCCGGATTCTGAGAATCCGTTTGAATTCAAAAGATTCTAAACCAGTCCGGAGAAGCCCATGAAAGCCATGGCCATGATGCTGGCGGTCACAAGCGCAATCGGAATGCCCCGGAATGATTTCGGGACATCGTTCAGCGCGAGGCTCTCCCGGATGCCGGCGAAGAGAATCATCGAAAGGCCGTAGCCTACCGAGGTCGCGAAAGCATAGACCACCGCCTCACCGAGATTGAGCATGTGTGACGGAAGACCGAAGGTGAACTCCTTTGTGACGACGATGAGAGCCACACCGAGCACGGCGCAGTTGGTCGTAATCAGCGGAAGAAAAATTCCGAGAGCCGAATAGAGCGACGGACTCACTTTCTTGAGGACGATTTCGACCATCTGCACGAGAGCCGCAATCACGAGAATGAACACGATTGTCTGCAGAAAGGTCAAATCCACATTGCCGTTGAGACTGTTCGGCATCAGGAGATACTGATTCAGCAGATAGGTCACGAGCGTGGAGAGCGTGATGACGAAGCAGACCGCTCCGGCCATTCCCACCGCCGTCGAAAGCTTGTTGGAGACTCCGAGGAACGGGCAGATGCCGAGGAACTGCGAAAGGAGGATATTGTTTACGAATATCGCAGATATGATGATTATTATATATTCCATAATTCCGGTCTCCCCTATTTTTTGGCGGTAAGTTTTCTGAAAAGGACTATGAGGTAGGCGAGAACCATGAACGCGCCCGGAGCGAGCACGAACACGAGTATCCCGTCGCCGGGAATGAATTTCCATCCGAATGCCGAACCGTTGCCGAGAATCTCGCGCACGAGTCCGAGAACGGTGAGGGCGATCGTGAATCCGAGCCCGATGCCGAGGCCGTCACAGGCCGACTCGAGGACAGTGTGCTTGTTGGCGAACGCCTCGGCGCGTCCGAGCACGATGCAGTTCACCACGATGAGCGGGATGAACAGGCCGAGAGTTTCGTAGATTGCCGGGACATAGGCCTGCATGATGAACTGGAGCAGGGTCACGAATGTCGCGATGATGACGATGTATGACGGGATTCTCACCTTGTCCGGGATGAGTCCGGCCACAGCGGAAATCGCCATGTTGGAAAGTATGAGCACGAACATCGTGGCGAGTCCCATGCTCATTCCGTTAATTGCGGAAGTCGTCGTCGCAAGGGTCGGGCACATTCCGAGAAGGAGCACGAATGTCGGATTTTCCTTCACGAGCCCGTTTATGACATATTTGAAATTACTCATTTTCTTTTCCTCCTTCTTTATCGCCAGCCTCACCGGAGGCTATGGCTTTCGAAACTGAAACCGCAATTGAGACGGCCTCGACATAGGCGCGTGAGGTGATTGTAGCGGCCGTAATCGCGTCGATGTCGCCTCCGTCCTTCTTCACTGAAAGCTTCTTCGCGGACGGGTCGAGAT
>CAVFTG010000008.1:20703-23580 GCA_963625415.1 Barnesiella intestinihominis | reverse complement strand
ATGCGCCGGGACTGATTGAGGATGAATTTTCAGTATATCAGTTCGTGAGTGACATTCGGGGCGGCGATGTGGAGGGCTTCATGAACCGCTTCACGGCGTTCCTCTCCGGCAACAGCTACGAAATCCATGGAGAACTCGAACTGTACTTCCAAAACACGATGTATGTGATGTTCAAGATGATGGGTCTCTATGTGAAGACGGAGTACCGCACGTCGAACGGCAGGATAGACATCACCATCGACACAGACAAATATGTCTATATAATCGAACTCAAGCGCGATCAGTCGCCGGAGACGGCTCTCGCCCAGATTGAGGAGAAGGGCTATGACAAGCCGTTCCTCGCCTCCGGCAAGCAGATTATAAAGCTCGGCATCAACTTCTCCTCCGAAACCCGCACCGTCGACGGGTGGGAAATTGCTTGACATTATCGTACTGAATCGGGTATAGAGGAATCACTTACTTGTCCATATGTCATGTCTGCATTTTCCGGGAGCGGGGTTGAAGATCCGATGAAAGCCGCAGTTTCGGAGACGGAACTGTGGCGTCGGTTCAGGGGCGGGGATGCCGAAGCATTCTCGCTCATCTACGACATGTATGCTGACTCTCTGTTCCGCTACGGAATGAAAATCACCTCCGACAAGGAAACTGTGCTGGACTCCATCCACGACATCTTTCTCAAGCTGTACCGCCGTCGTCCGTCGGAGGATTCGGTGAGAAGCCCCAAGTTCTACCTTTTCAAGGCTTTCCGGGGGCAGATTTATGACAATCTCAAGACAAGGGACAAATTGCCTTCAGTCGCCATTGACGAGATTCCGTTCAGCGTGGAATGGAAACTCTCCGCTGCCGCCGATGTGAAAAAGGAACGCGAGGACGAAATTCTTGAGACATACAGACAGGCGCTTGCTATGATGACAGACCGTCAGAAAGAAGCCGTATATCTCCATTACACGATGGGACTTTCGTTTGAAGAATGTTCCGCGCTCATGGACATGAATGTGCAGTCTCTTCGCAATCTCATATCCCGGGCAGTAAGGAAAATCCGCAAGATAATGCCGTTCTCCGTCTTTCTGCTACATTTCGTCTGAGAAACGGACCGTATCGGGAGTCGAGAATTTTTTTTCGGGGCGGTGAGTATATTTCCCATTTTTCTCCGGTCTATTGTAAGGCGTGTGAACCGTGCCATCGAAAGACAGGAACAAAATGAACTGCGGAAAGTACACTGAAGACGAAATATTCTCCATCCTCGAACCGGTGGAGGAACACATGGCGGATGCTGACAGGAAAAGGCTCTGGATGCGGATTTCGGCCGACATCCGGCGGCGGAAACCGACCGGTCGCATTCTGCTGCGTTCCGCCGTCGCTGCTGCGTCTCTTGCCGCAGTGCTGATTCTCGGGGTGTTCATTCATAACCGTCACAGGGAAATTTCCGGCGTGGATGGGATAAACTTTGAGTCATTGACCGCCTCAATGCCTCGCGGAGGCGGGAACATCACGATAGCATTTCCTGACAAGGTCGTGGAGGTGACCGCCTCTGCGGATGTCTCCTATGGGGGCGGCGTGCTGACTGTCGTTTCTGACGGGGAGATCCGGACATTTGAACTGACCGGCAGGGACGAGATTCATCAGATGACCGTACCTTACGGGAAAAGGGCGAGGCTGCTCCTTTCCGACGGCACTTCGATTTCGATGAATTCCGGGTCGAGACTGATATACCGGACGGAGATGCGCGGGAAAAGGCGCGAGGTCTATCTGAACGGAGAGGCGTTCCTTGACGTCGCGAGGGATGAAAGCCGCCCGTTCATCGTGAAGACAGACCGTCTCGACGTTTCTGTTCTCGGAACGAGTTTCAATGTCAAGGCCTATCCTTACGAAGAAAAACAGTCGGTCGTGCTCGTGTCAGGCAAGGTTTCCGTACTCGGAGACATGCTTGACCGTGACTATGTGATGGCTCCCGACCAGATGTTCAGTTACAGCAGTTTGAACTGCGACGTTTCTATTGATACCGTCAATCCCGAGGACTATATATGTTGGAAAAGCGACCTCCTGAATCTGGACAGTGACAGTCTGCAGAATGTTCTCATGCAGCTTACGCGCCGTTACAACGTTGATTTCGTCTATGACAACGCATTGAGGGACATCTCCATGACGGGGAAACTCGATTTGAGCGACGGACTGGAAGCGGCATTGGAAAGCATCAGCCTCGTGGCGGGGATAAAATACCGGCGCGAAGGAGACTCATGGATAATAACGATGAAATAACCTGCAATCTCTTAAAACGAATGACCACTGCAACCAATAACCATCATCTGACAATATTCTGTCTGTTTCTTCTCATGTTCTTTTCTCTCCCGCTCGCGGGACAGGAACGGGGAATTGACCTGACAGTCAGGAACCAGTCTGTCAAGGAGGTTCTCGAAACTTTGGAAAAGGAGCATGGATATGCTTTCCTCTATAATGAACAGGAAGTCGACACCGGCAGAAAGATCTCGTGTTCCGTGACCGGAGCGACCATGGATGAAGTGCTCACCGCAGTTCTCGGGGACGGTTTTTCCTGGAAAATCAGAAACCGTCAGGTGACAATCTACGCAAATGAGAAGAAAACTTCCGAGAAACAGGAAAGGCCGAAGAAAACCGTCATAGTCAGCGGGACTGTGACGGACGGGACAGGCGGAACGCTCGCCGGAGTGGCCGTCTATGAAAAGGGAACCGGGAACGGTGTGGTCACGGATGAGGACGGCAATTACGCCATCAGCATCACCGGCTCAGGAAGCGTGCTCGTCTTCGATTGCCTCGGCTTCGACACTGTGGAGATTAATGTCGGAACAAGAACCGTCGTCAATTCCGTTCTGAAAGAAACTGCGCTGCAGCTGGCTGATG
>CAVFTG010000008.1:0-20693 GCA_963625415.1 Barnesiella intestinihominis | reverse complement strand
TGACCGGGGCGATTGCCACAATCTCCAAGGACGATCTGGTTCAGACACCGCAGGCAAACATTTCAAATATGCTTGTGGGACGGATGCCTGGGCTTGTCGCGACCCAGAGAAGCGGAGCGCCGGGAGAGGACTTCTCGAACCTGCTGATTCGCGGGGTCAGCACTTTTACGGAGAATTCCGAGCCGCTGATTATGGTGGACGGGGTGGAGAGATCCAACTTCAACGGGATAGACGCCAGTGAGATAGAATCGCTCAATATCCTCAAGGACGCGTCGGCGACGGCCGTGTATGGGGTGAAGGGAGCCAACGGAGTCATACTAATCACGACAAGAAAGGGAAATGTCGGCGCACCACATGTCAGCTACTCGGGCAATGTCGCGCTGCAGCAGTCAACCGCGCTCCCGAGCTACCTGAACAGCGCCCAATATGCCGAACTCTATAACGAGGCGGGCGAGAACGATGCGCGGGTGACAGGCTCCACATACATCCCGAGGTTTTCCGAGGAGGACATCGAATTGTACAGGAATCACACAGACCCCCTGCTTCATCCGGATACGGACTGGATTGGGACTTTCCTGCGCAAGTTCTCCACGAGGACGCGGCACAACGTCAACATATCCGGAGGAATAGACAAGGTCCAGTATTTCATTTCCGGGAGTTTTTTCGACCAGACGGGGATATACAGGAATACGAAGATAGACGGCGACCATGACGTGAATCCGAGGGACACGCGCTACAATTTCCGCTCGAATTTCGATTTTCAGATGACTCGGGACTTCACGGCCCAGATTCAGCTGGCCGCGCAGATTGAGAATATCATATCGCCGAGCGGCGGAAACAGCAGCATCTGGCAGGCCATCTCGTTCGCGAATCCACTCTCCTCTCCCGGTCTCGTTGACGGAAAGATTGTGAAGATAGAGAACGGAGTCGGAAGCGTGAATCCGTGGCAGGTGCTTCTGAGCAACGGCTACAACAGGCGGAGCAGCAACAACCTCAATTCTTCGCTGAGGCTGGACTATGACTTTTCCCGCCTTGTCACGAAAGGACTTTCCGCACATGTCAGGGTTGCGTATGACAGTTATTACTACAGCAGCCGGAAATATTCCAAGAGTTTCCCCTACTACCTTGCAAGGCGTGACGGCGACGGAAACGAATACCTTGTTCCGCAGTCCGAGGTCTCGATATGGAACACTTCCACAAGCTGGAACAAGAACCGGAAAGTTTATTTCGAAGGAGGCTTCGACTACGACAGGACGATTGGAGATCACCATGTCACCGCGCTCCTCCTCTACAACCAGAGCAAATACTGGTCGCCGGAACTCGCTTTCTATGTCCCGAATGCCTATCAGGGGATAGTCGGAAGAGTGACCTACGAATATGCCTCGCGCTATCTCATGGAATTTGACATGGGCTGGAACGGAACGGAGAATTTCGCCAAGGGACATCGTTTCGGGTTCTTCCCTGCGGTTTCCGCCGGATGGATAATCACGGAGGAGGACTGGCTGCCGAAAAACGACCTGCTCACCTACATGAAGATACGCGCAAGCTACGGAGAGGTCGGAAACGACAAGATAGGCGGTTCTCGCTTTCTCTATCTTCCGTCGTCATATGGCGAGTCCGCAGACTCCGCGTATCAGTATTGGTTCGGAGTCTCGACCAGTCCCAATCAGTCGGTTGCCGTGGTTGAGGGAAAAATCGGCAATCCGGATCTCACATGGGAACGTGCGCGCAAGGCTAACGCGGGTCTTGACTTCAATATGTTCAAAGGCAGACTCTCGGTTCAGTCTGACGCGTTCTATGAATACCGCGACAACATACTTGCAAACAGGGCGACCGAGCCGTTCATAATCGGAGCCGAACTGCCTGCCTACAATCTCGGAGCGATGAAGAACTGGGGCTGCGAATTCGATCTGACATGGCGGGATCGCATCGGGGATTTCAGATACTGGCTCCGGGGGAACTGGTCATTCGCGAGGAACAGAATCGTGTTCAAGGATGAAATCAACAAGCAGTACGCCTATCAGGCCGAGACAGGCCGCCGCTACGGGCAGTTCTTCGGACTCATCTTCGACGGTTACTACAATTCGTGGGAGGAGGTGAACGCCCTTGACCGGCCTGTCAGCGCGTGGAACGGCAACCAGCTGCAGCCGGGCGACTGCCGATATGTCGACGTGAACAAGGACGGCAAGATTGACAATTACGACATGGTTCCGCTCGGCTACTCCAACATTCCGGAGATAATCTACGGAATGTCTCTCGGATTTTCATGGAAGGGTTTCGATTTTTCAGTGCTGTTCCAGGGCGCGACCCATGTGTCGATAAAGTATTTCGGGCGTTCCCTGTGGCCGTTCGCAAAAAGTGAAGAAAGCGCGAAATCCTTGATTCTCAAGAGATGGACGGAAGAAAGATATGCGAATGGGGAGGAAATCCTTTTCCCGCGACTGTCGCTCAACCCAAACAGCGAATCCGACCATAACTACCGTCCTTCATCGCTCTGGATACGGGACGCGAGTTATCTCCGTCTGAAAAACATGGAACTTGGCTACAGCTTCAGCGACAAGCTTGTCCGGAAGCTGCATATCGGCGGCCTGAGGCTCTTCCTCAACGGCTCGAATCTTTTTACATGGACTGATGTCATAGATTTGGATCCGGAGGTGCTTTCGACCACGGGCAATACGGAGATAAATTCCTATCCTCTCCAGAAAGTCTATAATATAGGTCTGAACATAACTTTTTAGCATGATGAAGAACATATTCGTAAATATCGTGTCCTGTGCCGTTGCGGCAATGGCTTTCTGCGGCTGCAATTTTCTTGAAGCCCCGCCTTCGACCGATCTGGACGAAGACGACGTATTCGCCGACAGGACGCTCTGCGAGAAATTCATTACCGGGATATATGCCGAAGGGCTGCCTTTGGGATTCTCCATGAATGCGGAAAACATCGACAGGGGGTTGTGCGCCACATCCACAAGGGCTGGGGCATGTGACGAGGGGGAGGCCGGGCCGTCGTGGGACAAGTGCAATGCGTCATGGAACACGGACAATCACAATAACAACAGCATAGACTGGGACGAGGATCCGAGGTACAGCACGCGTTGGGCCACCATCCGCAAGTGCAACATACTTCTGGAAAGAATAGACGAGGTTCCGTTCGACCCCGGCAATCCGGATTTCAATCTCAGGGCGAAGGGCGAGGGATATTTCATGCGCGCCATAACTTTCTGGGAGGGGGTTTACCGCTATGGCGGTCTTCCGATTGTCGACCACAGAATCTCCGGGAATGAGGATGCGCGGTTCCCCCGCAATTCATTCGGGGAATGTGTCGATTTCATAGTCGCCGACTGCGACAGGGCGGCCGAGTGCCTGCCCGACAGATACGTTGACCCGGCAATGGTAGGCAGAGCCACGAGGATTGCGGCGCTCGCCCTGAAGTCAAGGGTTCTTCTTTATGCGGCAAGCCCCCTGTTCAATACGGGCACGCCCTAGCTTTCATTCGGAGGAGAAAACGACAGGCTCATCTGTTACGGAATCTATGACGTACAGAGGTGGAAAAAAGCGGCGGATGCGGCGAAAGAGGCCATAGATGCGGCGGAGGCGGCCGGTTATGCTCTGTATGAAAACGGCACTCACGAGACGAACTATGAATATGTCTGGACGACTCCGGACAACTGCGAAATCATTCTTGCCAACAAGAAATATCGCAATTTCAGCACCGGGAACAAGCCGATTACAGCGAATGTGCCGCAGTGGGCCGGCAGTTCATGGTCTGACGGAGGACTTTTCGCCCCGTTTAATTTCGTAATGAAATATGAACGGAAAGACGGGACTGCCCAGAACTGGTCAATGTCCGGAGGAGATGACCTGCTGAAGAAATATGCCGAACTTGATCCGAGATTCTCCCAGACGATAGCTTATCAGGGTTCGGTGTGGAGCGACGAGATAGGGAAGCTGGATTTTCTTGACGGAGGCGCTCACGACGTGGCGTACGACAAGACGCGGCATCTCGTAAGAAAATGGGTTCCCCGAACGCTGAAGGCGGCTTATCCGAGGAACAATGTCAATCTTGACTGGATTGTTTTCCGCATGGCGGAACTGTATCTGAACTATGCCGAGGCTCTCAACGAATACTCCGGACCGGTTTCGGAGGCGGTGGAGGCAGTCAGCAAAGTCCGCAACCGTTCCGGAATGCCTTCGTTCCCGGGAACTCTGTCCCAGGAGGAGTTCCGTGAAAAGCTGAGAAACGAGAGGGCGGTGGAACTCGCTTATGAAGACCACCGGTTCTGGGACATAAGACGCTGGCTCATAGCGGAGAAAGAAGGAGTGATGCAGGGAAAGTTCTACGGGCTGAAGCTCTCAAGGGCGGCCGGCGGCGCGGAGATACACTATCAGCCCTATGTCTTCGAGAACCGCCTGTGGAGCAGACGCTCATATCTCCATCCAATCAAGCAGCTTGAGGTCGACAAGGGCTATCTCCTGCAGAACCCGGGCTGGTAGGATTGTTCAACACGAAGAAAATCACATATATGCACTTATTGTTAACATTATTGGCGGTTTTAGCTCCTCTCTCGCATATGCAGCCCCTGTCTCATGGGGACAGGGACACATCCGAGGTTCACATAGCCTACGGGACGGAACCGCAGTGGCTCGTCACTTCGTCGGTGGCAACGGTGAGCGGAGACGAACTGCTCAAGACAACGGCCGCGACTGCGGGCAACGCTCTTACAGGAAAACTTCCCGGTCTGACCCTCATGCAGCAGACCGGGCAGCCCGGCTATGATTTCTCGATTTCCAACCTCTACATGAGGGGGCGCAGCACATATACTTCAGATCAGACCATGCTTGTGTTCGTGGACGGTTTCGAATCGACTCTGGACAATGTGACGGCAGCGGAAATCGAGTCTGTCAGCCTGCTGAAAGATGCGGCGGCTCTCGCCGTTTACGGGGCGAGGGGAGCCAACGGTGTGCTGCTCGTGAACACGAAGCGCGGGATTGACAGCAAGCCTGTCATAAAAGTGAGGATGCAGACCGGTCTTCAGACGATGCTCAAGTTCGCCGAACCTGTGGATTCGTACACCTATGCGTCGCTCTACAATCAGGCCTGCGTCAACGACGGCGTCGCTCAGAAATATGATGCCGCCGCACTTGCCGCCTACAGCAACGGCACAGACCCCTATCTTCATCCGGACGTGAACTGGAGGCGCGAGATGCTCCGGGCGGTCGCACCGCTTTCCCAGGCCGACCTGTCGTTCCGGGGCGGGAACAGAATCGTGAAATACTATGTGCTTCTCAGCGCATCCGACAATTCGGGATTCTTCAAGGGAACTGACATACGGAAAGATGAAAGCGCCAATGCCGGCTACACCACGGTCAATGTCAGGTCCAACATCGACATCAGCATAAGCCGCCGTTTCAGCGCTGCTTTCAGTTTCGGCGGCCAGATCGGAAACCGCTCTTTCCCTGGCGGCGGAACATCGTCATACAAACTGTTCAATTCCATGTATGCGACGGCTCCGAATGCGTTCCCGGTGTACAATCCTGACGGAAGTTTCGGAGGGAACGCAGTTCAGACCAACCCGGTCGGAGAACTGCTCCGCCGAGGGGTTTACAAAGAAAACAACCGCACGTTCCAGATTATATTCACTCCGAAATATGAATTGGATTTCATAACGCCGGGACTCAGTCTGAGTGCATCGGTGGCATATTCAAACAATATGTCCGAGTCCTCGACGAAAACCCGCAATTATGTGAGATACAGCCTGTCCAAGACTGCGGACGGAGAATGGACATACACTCCTTACGGGACTGAGGCACCGCTTGAATCCGCTGAAGGCTTCAACAGCGACTGGAGCAGAATCAATGCGAAAGCCTCCCTCGACTGGTCGCGGACTTTCGGGAAACATCTTGTAGCGGCATCCGCTTTCGCTCTGCTCGACAATTACAGGCAGTATTCCGAGAGAGCCGACACGAAGTATGTCAATTTCGCGGGAAGGGCGACCTATGCCTATGACAGCAGATATATTGCGGAGATGACCGTCTCGTCCACGGGATGCGACGACTACGCGGAGGGACACCGTTTCGGATTCTTTCCCGCGCTGTCTCTGGGCTGGGTGATTTCCGGCGAACCTTGGATGCGCAATGCCGTATGGGTGGATTTCCTGAAACTCAGAGCATCGGCCGGACTGACGGGAAACAACCGCAACTCCGCCGGACGTTACCTCTACGACGAGTCCTATGCGTGGACCGGTTCATATCTTTTCGGAACCGGGTCTTCGACATCAGGCGCATTCGGAGTGACGCTCATTCCGAATCCGGAACTTACATGGGAGAAGGAAACCGTGCTGAACTTCGGAATTGACGCGAGGCTCTTCGGCGGTCTTTCCGTCAATGCGGATGTTTTCAGCAGGACGCGCCGGGGAATCGTCGATCAGGCGGAAGCTACGACACCTGGATTCGTGGGGTCATCGTACGGCGGCATCCTGCCGTACTTGAACGCCGGTACGGTGAGAAACAGCGGTTTCGAATTCTCTGCGGAATGGAGACGGCGGACCGCCGCCGGTCTTGAATGGTTCGTCGGAACAGGCCTGTGGTTTGCGCGTAACACGATACTTGACATGGGCGAGCCGTCGCGGGCATACGACTACCAGTACCGCAAGGGACATCCGGTCGGAACGCCTTTCGTCCTCGTCGCCGACGGGTGGTGGAAAGAGAGCGATTTTGACGCTGACGGGAACATAGCCGCCGGTCTGCCGGTTCCGCAATACGGCACTGTCCGTCCCGGGGACATAAAATATGTCGACCAGAACGGAGACGGGGTCATCGACAGCAACGACGGAGTGCCGGTGGGATATTCGTATGTCCCTGAATGGAATTTCACTTTCAGCGGAGGTTTCCGGTGGGGGAACGTTGAACTGGAGATTATGTTCCAAGGCGTGGGAAACCGTGACATATACCTCAGCGGGAACACCGTCTGGTCTTTTCAGGACAATGCCTCTGCATCCTCTCTCGCCACGGACAGCTGGACTCCATCGAATCAGGATGCGTCATATCCGAGGCTCTCGCTTACCGATTTCAGCAACAATTACAGGACTTCCACTTTCTGGAAGAGAAACGGAAGTTACCTGCGGCTGAAGAATCTGTACCTCGCCTACAACATTCCGTTGAAAAAGGGGCTTGACGGGATGACGGTCTATCTGAACGGGACGAACCTTTTCACGATAAGCGCATTGCACGGCTTCGCCGACCCAGAGAGCAGTTCCCTTGTGACCTATCCGCTCACAAGGGTGTGCAGCATCGGAATGAAATTCAGCTTTTAGGGACATGAGAAACACAATCTGCATATTGTCATTCGCAGCCGCAGCCGTTCTGTCCTGCGGATGTGACAGCTTCCTCAACAGGGAGGAGGATTCTTACATAGACATAGAAAGGACATACACGTCCTACGAAAGGACAAGTCAGGCCATAGTCAACGCCTACCTCTATCTTCCTGACGGCCTTGACCGACTCGGAGCGGCGATGTACGATGCCGCGACAGATGACGGGGAGAATTCCGTCGAAACCTGCACGGTGCAGAAGTTCAACAACGGTTCGTGGGGCCCGGCTGACAATCCGGACGATTGCTGGAACAGGCTCTATGCCGGAATCCGCGTCTGCAACGAGTTCATAGCCAATGTCCACAAGGTGGATCTGGAGAACTACAGGCTCGACCCGGACAACCAGACCGAGTATCAGAACCGTCTCAAGGATTTGGAGATATGGAAGGCCGAGGCTCTCTTCCTCAGGGCGTTCTTCCATTTCGAACTGCTGAAACGCTACGGCCCTGTTCCGTACATTGACAGTGTGCTCCCCGTCTCCGGAGGATGGAGCGGGGTGAGCCGTCCCGAGATGGATTACATTGTGGAACGGATTGTCGGAGACTGCGACGCCGCAGCGGAAGTTCTGGGGCTTGAACCGTGGAGGGACAATGCTTCGGCCTACGGAAGAGCCACGAAAGGGGCGGCTCTCGCGCTGAAAAGCCGGGTTCTGCTCTATGCCGCAAGCCCGCTCTATCTGGACTGGAAGAACTCTGACGAATCTTATCTCCCGAGCGACATCGACAAATGGAAGAAAGCCGCCCTGGCGGCGAAAGATGTCATTGAACTCGGAAACTACATGCTTTACGCGGATTATGGGGAACTTTTCAGAAACAATTTGGACAACAGGGAGTTCATATTCCAGAAGCGTTACGGGAACAGCGTCTCGTTCGAGACCGTGAATTCTCCGGTGAGTTACGGCGGAACGGGAGGGACTGTCCCGACACTCAACCTGATGGAGGCGTATGAACTCAGGGACGGCTCCGCTTTCAGCTGGGACGGAGGGGAAAGTTCGGCTCATCCTTTCGTGTACAGAGACCGTAGACTCGCCTTCACGTTCATACTGAACTCAGATGTCTGGAAAGACTCCTGCGTCGAGACTTTCAACGGGGGCAAGGACGCCTCCGGAAAAACGAACGCCACAAAGACCGGGTTCTATCTGCGCAAGTTCATGAACGAGTCGGCGAATGTGCAGACAGGAGGTGGCGCGGCCGGACACGTCTGGCCTTATTTCCGTCTGGCTGAAATCTATCTGAACTATGCTGAAGCTCTCAATGAATGCAACCCCGGGGATCCGGACATCGCGGTCTACCTCAACAAGGTGCGCAACCGTGCGGGGCAGCCGTCCGTGTCCGGTCTGGGGCAGGACGAAATGAGGGAAAAGATCCGGAACGAACGCAGGGTGGAACTTTCTTTCGAAGAGCACCGCGCATGGGACGTGCGCCGGTGGAAAATTGCGGGAAGCACTCTCGGAGCGGACATAAGGGGACTTGAAATTGATAAATCCGCGACGAAGTCGTCTGCGGGAAAGAGACAGGCTGCCGGAACATCGGCTCCGATTCCGGAGGATGAGATTCCTGAGGGGTGGTACTGGTATGACGGCGACGAATTCGAGGGTTCGTCCATAGACAATTCCTATTGGGGACTTTACGGGGCGGATACTCCGGTCGGCAACCAGACCTACGGACAGCCAAACGGGAACATCCAGACATATCGTGCCGGACAGGTCTCCGTCTGCCGGGAGGACGGACTCGGAGTGTGCAGAATCTCCGCCACGCGGGACGATGACCCTCCGGCTCCGCAGTCGGCATACGGAAACGGAAACAGGCCGGGGTGGTGGTCCGGAGCGATTTCGAGCCGAGACACAGACCGTTATGGAAATCCCCGTAAACTCTATCCGTTGTTCTCCCGGATGGAAATACGCATGAGAGTTCCTTATGTGTACGGAATCTGGATGGCTCCATGGTGCCGCTATTATGCCGGAGCGCAATATGCTGAGCTGGACATCGAGGAGTTCTTCATCAAGACTTGGCTTGACAATCCGTCGCTCGGCCGCTCTGACAAATTCGTCCTGAGTCAGGCTCTGCATCTGCACGACAACGACAAGGGTTCCGCCGTCACGGAGTCCACGCTTGGGGTCAATGTGAACGGCTACGGACGGCATACCGACATGGATTTCGACCCTTACGACGGCTACCATACCTACGGGGTGCAGGTCGAACCGGACTCCGAGGCTCCGAATGAACACGCCGTGATTTCCTACCTTCTTGACGGAAAGGTCACGAACAGTTTTAGGACAAGGGACTATGGCAACCGCTACAATACCTTCATAACAAAGGCGCTCAGCGAGGGAAACGCGAAGACCGCGTGGGATTTTGCCGTGACAGGTCAGATTGGAGGAAGGGATGACAACGGAATCGGCTATCCGGAGGACAAGAACCCTGATCTCCGTGAAATCAGCATGTATATCGACTGGGTGAGAGTCTTTACCCGTGAACCCAATGAACCGGATGAACCCGAGAAGCCGGACTGGCCGGAGAAAGAGGGGTACAGCTACAGTGTCAGAACAGTCGAGAAGAGAGTCTTCGAGCCGAAGATGTATTGGTATCCGATTCCTGAATCGGAGATACTTCAGACCGGATGGGAGCAGAATCCGCAGTGGAACTGAACACGCAGCCGTCAATAGAGTGAAGGAGAATATTGCCTGTCTTTAAAAATCAAAGAGGAATAAAATGGGGAGGAATAAAATGGGAAACAGTTTCAAGAATGCCGCAGCGCTCATTCATGCCGCCGTCCTTGTTTTCGCGGCGGCTCTGTCCGTCGGCGGATGTACGCAGGGTAACGAGTTCGAGGCTCAATATAATATCCCGGAGGGGATATACATAAGCGGAAGCGCGAGCAAATTCTCCACTGAAACCTCCAACGGAGCCTTGACTGAAATCGTGACTTCGCGGCTGTACGGCATAATGACATGGCTTCGCGCAGACGGGGAATTTTTCATCTCCATGGTCGGACCTGACAATCAGGCCGTGGTCTATGGCGGCGGTGAGCGCAATCCGGGGAATGGCGGATCCGTAATCTGGTCTCTCGGGAAAGGCGGCGGGGGAATGACCGTCAGTGAGGACGGGTTCTATCATGTAATCTACAGCGAAGCTCCGGGCAGACTGACGATTGTCCCCGTGCGTCTGACAATGGCCGGGACTTCCGCCCTGAAGGAAAGCGGAGAAAATGAAATCGCCTTTCTCCCGCCCGAGTACGACAACCTGAACCATAAGGTTACATGGCGGACATCGGCGGATCCGGAGACTATACTCGGCGGGGAATATGTGTTCAGATACACTCCGGACGGCTGGTGTGACGTTCCTCTTGAGCATGACAGGAACTACAGGCTGACGACCGTTCTTACCGGAAAGGGAAGCAGCCCCAAGACCAATGTCCTTTCGGAAACAGAATCTGAACTCAGCACGGAATCGTCAGTCAATCTCAAGCTCAAGAAGAAAGGCTCTTATGTGGTGACGGTCCGCTATGATGTTCTGAATGCTGAATTCTACGGGGCGATCGACGGCACGGAATACGTCGTTCCCGAACCTTCCGGAATGTCTGAGACTCTCTACATGACGGGCGACAATTATGGCGGCGGAGACTGGAACTCGGATGATGCCGTCCGGATGACCCCTTGCGGGACTCCGGGAAACGGCGTGTTCTGGACGCTTGCATATCTTTCCGACGGACAGGGAGTGAAATGGTCCGCGACCGGTTCGGACGGAGACAGTTTCTGCAGCGGCGACACAAATGAAGGTTTCCATGTGGTAGGAGACAAAGCTGTTCCTGACAAAGGCGGCGCATATCTGATTTTCGTCGACCTGTACAACCGGATTGTCGCTTTCGAGTCTCCGGAACTCTACGCCACGGGCGACTGTTTCGGAAGTTCCGACGTAAAATTGGCCCGGGACGGCGGCAAGTTCTCCGTCACCACTCTGGCGGAGGGGAATCTCCGCATGTACGCGGTATGCTCTTTCAATGAGCGGGATTGGGACAGCATGGAATTCGTCGTACTCAATGACAGGATTGTCTGTCGGGGGACAGGAGGGGAGCTCGCCGCAGTGCCTGTCGCGGCGGGTGTTCCAGTGGAAATCGACCTCGCCGGAAAGAAGGCACGGATAAAGGTGGACACCTCGGGAGAAGTCCCTTTCAGCGGTCAGATTTACATGATTACGGACGAATATGGAGACATGAACTGGGGGACGCCGTCCGATGTCATATCCCTGAACAAAGTCTGGAATGATGACACGAGGTGGATATATGTGCGCTATTTCAGCAAAGGCGCGAAGATACGTTTCTCCAGTGAAATGATTTTCGGACGCGGCGAATTCACGGGGCTCGGCGCGGATGCGGGCGGCTACGGTGTGGAGGACGGCTGTGCGATAATTCCGGAAAGCGGGACATACGGAATATGCGTGAATCTCGGAGGAAGGAAAGTTTCGATTCAGCCGGTGGTGATGCACACATACGGCACGGCTTCGAACGACACATGGGGGACGAAGCTCGATGACCCGTTCTCCCTTGCGGAGGACGGCGTGACGCTGACCTACACCGTCCCGAACACCGGTCGTCTGAGATTCAATCCTGTCATCGACGGGTTCGATTTCTCGTCATGGCAAAGGGAATATTACATAGACATGGACACTATGGAAATATTGCAGCGGCCTGCCGGCACGGATGAACCGAACGCTTCGTATGTGTGGGAGGCCGGAACGTTGATAAACCTTGATTTCAGAACTCTCAAGGCGGAGATTGTGGCTCCGTAAACCATTGATTCTCATGTGGCTGTTTCTGCGGAAGATATACAATAACACATAAAACAACAATGAAATGAAAAAGTCAGTCTTTATTCTTTCGGCGGTGCTGGCGATTGCCGCAGCCTGCCAGAAATCGGAAACTCCGGCGGATGACGGCGGGGAAACACTTGCCGCTCCGAAAATTACGGTGACTCCGGATGCAGTGACAATCAAGGAAATATCTGATGACCATGCGCTCAAGATTGAATGGAGCGCCGCATCGGAGAAATCCAATGTCTCATATTCGCTTCTTTACGGCATCGAAGGTTCGGAGTCCAAAATTCTGAACTGCGGAACATCGCTCTCGAAGAGCTTCACGGCAAAGGAACTTGACGCTGTCAGGGCGGAGCTTGGCATCGCCGAAGCGACGGGATTCTCGCTTTCCGTGTCGGTGGAGGCGAAATCGTCCTCTGTCCTGCTCCCGGTTCAGTCGGATGCGGTCAAAATCAATGTCGTCTATGACATTTCGAAACCGGATCCGGATCCCGAACCGGAACCGGAGCCGGAGCCAGAGCCTGTCGTGAACCATTACTATGGTATAGGCGAACCTTTCGCATGGGCATGGAAGCTTGCGGATGCGGAAGAATTCACGACTTCCGATCAGAAGACTTATGTCTGGAGCGGTGACGCGAACGCCGGAGGGTTCAAGATAATGCTTTCGAACACGGACTGGTCCAAGGGATACAATTGGGACAAGGCCAAGGACAATGGCGTTGAACCGACGGGAGATGAACCTGTCTGGTCGGCCTTTCTCCGTGACGAGACGGTCAGCAAGGAAAATGATGACTATTTCAAATTCCCCAAGGACGGCAGTTACACCGTAACCTTCGATTCCGAGGCTCTGACGGTGACGGTGAAATACAACGGCAAGCGCAGTGACTGGAAACCGGATACGAACTACGACATGGACGGAATGTACATGTACGGGCCTTGGGGATGGGGCCTTGCCGATGTCAAAGCCATGACCACGACTGACAATGACAGCTATGTCTATGAAGGTGAACTCAAGAAAGGGGATCTTTTCAAGTTCATGTGCAAAAGCGGGAAATGGTGGCCGGCGTTCGTTCCTGACAGTGAGGATAAGTCGAAAATGGTCTATCATAAGACTGCGGACGAGGGGGACGGAAGCTGGCTGATTGACGAAGACGGGCAATATAGGGTTACGGCCGTCATAAGCGAACTCTCCGTCACAATAGAGAAGCTGTAATCTGCTGGCAGTTTCTGACCGAAACGTTACTGGGCGGGCATGTTCCTTCGCGGAATACCCGCCCGTTATTTGGCAATAGTTATGATAAAAAGAAAAATCATAGCCCTCGTCGCCGCGCTTTCTGCGGCCGTTTTTCATGCCGGGGCGCAGAATCGGGAGACAATACGCATCACGAACGGCCCGTGGCTTGTCGACATGGGGTCGGATGCCGTGACTGTGATGTGGAAAACCGACAGACCGGCTCTTTCCTGGGTTGAAGCGTGCGAGGACACCGGCGAGCATTTCTATGCGTCCGGGCACAGGAGACATTATGATGCGGAACATGGCAGACGGCGCTGTCTTGACACCTTGCACACTGTCCGGCTGACAGGACTTAAGCCGGGCGCTGTCTATCAGTACCGGATTTTCTCGCAGCTCACGGAAGGATGGGAGTACAGCGACTATGTGAAACTTGGCGACATCGCCTCTTCCCGGGTCTATAAGAAAGAACCTTACAGATTCCGGACATTCAGCCCCGATGACGGGGAAGTCTCCTTCGCGGTTTTCAATGACCTGCACGGAGATTCCGGGTATTTCAGGAAGATGTGCGGGAACATCGATTTCAGCGCATTGGATTTCGTGCTTCTGAACGGCGACATGTGCACTGTCACTGAAAAGGAATCGGACATTTTCAACGGATGGCTCGACACTGCGGTGGAGATGTTCGCGACAGATGTCCCGATTGTGTTCGCCCGGGGCAACCACGAGAACAGGGGACGCTTCGCCGACAACTATTTCAGATATTTCCCGAATTCTGCGGGTGAGTTCTATCACGGCTTCAGTGTCGGCTCCGTGGACTTCCTTGTGCTGGACTGCGGAGAGGACAAACCCGATTCTGACATAGAATACGGCGGCATCGCCGAATTCGACGACTATCGCGAAAATGAGGCGCTTTGGCTTGAAAACAGTCTTGCGACACTTCCCCCGACGGCTTCTGACGACATTTCCGCAGGCCGTACACGGATGGTCTTTCTCCACATACCTCCGACGACCAGCACATGGCACGGAGACAGACATCTGCAGGAGCTGTTTCTGCCGGTTCTGAACAATGCGGCCGTGCAGCTTATGCTTTCAGGACACACCCACAGCTACGCCCTGCTTGAGCCTGACGGGCTCCACGGTTTTCCGATACTGGTGAACAGCAACCGCGATTTTCTCATAGTCAAGGTTTCCGGCGGACAGACGGATGTTTCGGTCATTGACGGCAACGGGAAGTTGCGGAAACACCATGTCTTCCGTAATCGATACTGATGGGTTCGCGAATGTCTTGAAATTGTCGGATTTCAGTCGTATCTTTGCAATGTCAGCAGGCTGTTCGACTGTGGAATTCAAGATAATCTGCAATTTTGGATATGGACAACGATATTATCGATCAAGAAATCAATGCCGAACATCTGAAAGGTCACATATATGACATCAGGGGAGTCCGTGTCATGCTGGATATGGACTTGGCAGATGTCTATGGCTATAGCACCAAAGATTTCAATCGTCAAGTGAGGAACAATATCGAAAAGTTTGAACAGGACTTTATGTTCCGATTGTCCGATGAAGAATGGGAAATCTTGAGGTGCAAAAATTCCGCCTCAAGTTGGGGCGGACGTCGATATAATCCGTTTGCATTTACGGAACAGGGGATATATATGCTTATGACTGTCTTGAAAGGTTCATTGGCAACCAGACAGAGTAAGGCCTTGATTCGCATTTTCAAGCAAATGAAAGATTACATTGTCGATAATCAGCCGTTATTGGGGCAGAGAGAATATCTGCAATTGTCCTTGCAGACGGCACAGAATACACGGGATCTATTTGATTTGCGTAATTCCCTTTCATCGATAGATGACAAGGTCGCCGGCATAATAGATTCATTAGGCAATGTGGTGACCAAGTCAGAATTGGCGAGTGTCATGCTTGATTTCAGCAATCCTGCTGTCAGAAGGGGTTGGCTGATACTCAATGGCCAGCCGGTGGAGTCCGATTTGGCTTACAGGCAGATTTATGCAACAGCCAAGAAAACAATATTCGTAGTGGACAACTATATCGGATTAAAGACATTGGTGCTCTTGAAAGATGTTCCTGCCAATGTGGATGTGACGATATTCTCCGATAATACGGATAACAGGCTGCATAAGGCGGAATTCAATGATTTCTGCCGTGAATATCCCTATGTTTCTCTTTCGTTGCAGACATCCGGCGGTATATTTCATGACAGGTATATTGTCATTGATTACCAAACTGCGGATGAACAGATTTACCATTGCGGTGCATCATCCAAAGATGGCGGCAAGAAGGTTACCACCATTACAGCGGTTGCTGAAGGAGATATATATCATCCGGTGATAGACAGGCTTCTTGCCAATCGACCGTTAATGTTGCGATAAACTTGTATGAAACATTCCATTTGTTCCAATATGAAAAAAACAGTGATTGCGGCGGTGTGCGCCATGGTTTTTGCGGCTTCGGCTGCGGTGGACGCGGCTTCGGCTGCGGGGAGAAAGGAGAGGACTCCGGTCTATAAGGATGCGTCCGCTCCGGTTGAAAAGCGTGTCGAGGATTTGCTCTCGAGGATGACTCTGGATGAGAAAATCATGCAGACGGTTCAATATACTCTCGGACGCAATACGGTGGAGAACAATCTCCGCGAGATGGTCGGCAAGCTTTCTCCGGAAACCGGCTCGGTGATTTACTTCTCGGACAACGCCGAACTTCGGAACGCCATGCAGAAGCGATGCATGGAGGAGTCCCGGCTCGGGATTCCGATGCTGTTCGGCCACGATGTCATCCATGGTTACAGGACAATCGCACCGATTCCGCTTGCACAGGCTGCTTCATGGAATCCGGAACTTGTCCGGACGGTGTGCTCGGACGCGGCCGCCGAGGCTTCGGCCTGCGGGGTTGACTGGACTTTTTCTCCTATGGTGGATGTCGCCCGTGACCCGCGCTGGGGCAGGGTGATGGAAGGATACGGGGAGGACGTGTTCCTGACATCCGTGTTCTGCCGCGCCGCAATCGAGGGTTATCAGGGCGACGACCTTTCCGCTGACGGCAAGATCGCCGCCTGCCTCAAGCATTTCGTGGGCTATGCCGCTTCCGAGGCCGGACGGGACTATGTCTATACCGAAATCTCCGACCAGACCCTCTGGGACACATATCTCCCGCCGTTCAAGGCCGGAGTTGACGCCGGGGTGGCGACTGTGATGAGCGCGTTCAACAACATCAGCGGAGTTCCCGCGTCCGCGAACCGCCGCACGATGACGGAAATCCTCAAGGAGCGCTGGGGCTTCGACGGGTTCATCGTTTCCGACTGGGACGCGGTGATTCAGCTCTGCAACCAGGGCGTGGCGGCCGACGACAAGGATGCGGCGGCGCTCGCCATCAACGCGGGGGTTGACATGGACATGATGGACGACCTCTACCGCAAGCACCTCAAGACTCTCCTTGACGAGGGCGTGGTTGACATCAAGACCATAGACGAGAGCGTACGCCGCATTCTCCGGGTGAAATTCCGCCTCGGGCTTTTCGAACGCCCGTACACTGAAATCCGTCCGTCCGAAGAAATATATCTTCAGAAGCCGGCTCTCGAACATGCCGAACAGCTGGCGCAGGAGTCGATGGTGCTGCTCAAGAACAGCGGTTCGCTTCTCCCTCTGAAAAAGACAGGGCGCATCGCGCTCATCGGCCCCCTCGCCGACATGCAGTCCGAACTCATAGGAAACTGGGTGGCACGCGGCAAGACTGACGAGGTCGTGTCGATTCTGAGCGGGATGCAGTCCGAATTCGGCTCTTCGGCTGAGATTGTATGCGCCAGGGGCTGCGATTTCGAGACGGCTTCCGAGAACGAAATCTCCGAGGCGGTCGCCCTTGCCGGGGAGTCCGACATCATCGTGCTCTGTCTCGGCGAGAAGAGACGGTGGAGCGGAGAGAACTGCTCCCGTTCGTCGATTGCGCTTCCGGCCGTTCAGGAGAATCTGCTCTCCAAGGTGAAGGAGACTGGAAAGCCTGTCGCAGTGCTGATCGCGAGCGGCCGTCCGGTCGATCTCTCGCGGATTGAGCCTCTTGCCGACGCGCTCCTCGAAATCTGGATGCCTGGCGTCACCGCCGGAAATGCCGTGGCCGGAATACTCAGCGGGAAATACAACCCTTCCGGCCGTCTCCCGATGACTTTCCCGTACACGACAGGGCAGATTCCGATTTACTACAACCGCCGCAACAGCGCGCGCCGGGGGACGCAGGGACTCTACAAGGACATTCAGAGCGAGCCGATGTACGAATTCGGCTACGGCTTGAGCTACACGGATTTCGACTATTCTCCGGTCAGACTCTCCTCGGATTCCGTCTCTGAAGACGGCACTGTCACGGCCTCTGTCACCGTCACCAACACCGGTGCGGTTGCCGGCAAGGAAACCGTCCAGTGGTACATTTGCGACCCGGTATGCTCCATCGCGAGACCAGTGCGGGAACTGAAGCATTTCGAGAAAGTTCTTCTCCGGCCGGGCGAATCCCGCGAGTTCCGCTTTGAAATCAATCCGCGTCGTGACCTCGGTTTCGTGGACGGAAGCGGCACGGCCCGCATCGAAAAAGGGGAGTACCGCATCATCGTGAAGGACAGCACGGCGACGCTCTCCGTAAGGTGATTGCGTCAATCAAATCGCCCCATGGATATGGCAACAGAGGGAAAAAGACTCTATCTCATTGACGGGCATGCGCTTGTATTCAAGATGTACTATGCGCTGCTCTCACATCCGATGATAAATTCAAAGGGAACTGACACCTCGATTCTCTTCGGATTCACGAAATATCTCTTTGAACTCATCGAAAAGGAGCATCCGACCCATCTCGCGGTCTCGTTCGACCCGCCGGGAGGCACTTTCAGGCACGACGCGTATCCGGACTACAAAGGGACGCGCAGCGCCACTCCGCAGCCGGTGATAGATGCGCTTGAACCTCTGTGCGAGATTTGCCGGGCGCTGAACATCCCGGTGCTGATGATTCCGAAATATGAGGCCGACGATGTTATAGGCTCGATGTCCAAAAAGGCTGAAAACGAGGGTTTTACGGTCTATATGGTGACTCCGGACAAGGACTACGGGCAGCTTGTCACGGACCATGTTCTCCAGCTCAGGCCGGGGAAGGCGGGTTCGGAGAGCGAACTGCTTGACAGAGCGAAAATCTGCGAAAAATACGGAGTGCACGAGCCGGCACAGGTGATTGACTACCTTACAATCTGCGGCGACGCTTCGGACAACGTGCCCGGAGTGAAAGGCGTTGGCGAGGTCGGGGCGAAAAAACTCCTCGGCCTCTACGGCACCGTGCAGGGGATTTACGACAATCTCGACAAGCTGACTCCTAAGCAGAGGGCGCTTTTCGAGGCCGCCCGCGACCACATCGGACTGAGCCGCTTTCTGGTGACAATCAAGACCGACATAGATTTGAGCGCCTTCCCGACTTCGGACATGGCCGTTGACAGGCGCTACGGGAAGCGTATCTTCGAACTCTTCGACTTCTATGAGTTCGGCTCCCTGAAAGGCCGGCTCGGGGACGCGCCCGAGGATTATGACGGCGGCTCAGGGTATGCGGCGGAGAAGTTCGAGTTCAGCAAGGCGGCCGCGGAGCAGGTCGCGGAGGCGGGGAGGCTGTCGGGACTCGTCTCGGTGCTTCAGAACGGGGACTGCATCCTCGTGGCTGCGGAAAATGCTGCTGCGGCATCCACAGCTTCCGGGACTGAACCGGGAATCTCCTCCGGGACTTATTCAGCCGGAGCGCATTCCGCTGCAGGAACGCATCCCGCTGCCGCTCAGGGAATACTTGTCGCGGAGGGGAAACCGCAGGAGTTCAGGGAGCTGCTTGAAGACGGGGCGGTCGTGAAGACGGGCTATGCCCTCAAGGACTGCTGGAAATGGCTTCGCGGTCTCGGAATCGATATGCGCGGGGCTCTGCACGACATCGAACTGATGGACTATCTGATAAACCCCGAAAAGACCCACCGGATTGACGCCCTCTCCCGCACCGTGCTCGGCGTGAGCCTCGAAGGAGATGCGCCGTCGGAGAAAAAGGGAACTGAACTCTCGCTTTTTGACAGCGATTCTGAAAATCAGGGGCATGACCGTTCGCGTGAGGCGGCGATAAGCCTTGCGCTCGGCCGGAAAGTCAGGGAGAATCTCGACGAGGCCGGGCGCAAAGCCGGGGGGAATCTCGGTTCAGCCGGGGGCAAAGCCGGAGAGACTTCCGGGATGGCCGTTCTCACGAAACTTTACGATGAAATCGAGGAGCCTCTGATCCGCGTGCTCGCGAAAATGGAGATAGAGGGCGTGAAGGTCGATCTGAACCAGCTGCGGCGCTACTCCGACTCCCTCTCGGCCGAACTTTCGCAGATTCAGGACCGCATCCGGGAGGATGTCGGCGAACCGAATCTGAACATTCTGTCGCCCAAGCAGATCGGCGTGCTCCTGTTCGAGAAGTTGAAGCTGAATCCGAAAGTCAAGGCGAAGAAAGATGTGCGCTATGAATACCCCACGGACGAGGACACGCTTGTCGGGCTGCTCGACAAACACAAGGTCGTGGGCGAAATTCTCGAATACCGTGCGGTGCGCAAGCTCCTCTCGACCTACATCGAGCCTTTCTTCTCCCTCGTCAACCCGGCGACCGGGAAGATTCACACGACTTTCAACCAGGCACTCACATCCACCGGAAGGCTCAGCTCCTCCAAACCGAACCTCCAGAACATCCCGGTCCGCAGCGAACGCGGAAAGGAGATCCGCAAGGCTTTCGTGCCTTCGCGCCCCGACGGACTGATTGTCTCTGCCGACTATTCCCAGATTGAACTTCGCATAATGGCGCATCTGAGCTGCGACAGCCACCTCATCGAGGCCTTCAAGGCAGGGGAGGACATCCACGCGATGACCGCGTCCAAGATTTTCGGAGTCCCGATTCCCGAAGTGACGGCGGAGCAGCGCCGCATAGCCAAGACCGCGAACTTCGGAATAATGTACGGAATCTCCGCCTTCGGACTCGCGCAGCGCCTCCGCATAGCCCGGAATGAGGCGAAACAGATAATAGACGACTATTTCAGGCATTTTCCGTCGATTTCATATTTCATCGAAGACACTCTTGCGGCGGCGCGGGAGAACGGATATGTCGAGACGGTTTTCGGACGACGGAGATATGTCCCCGACATCAGCTCGCACAACGCCACGGTCCGCGCCCTCGCCGAAAGGAACGCCGTGAACGCCCCGATTCAGGGGACCGCCGCAGACATCATAAAGA
>CAVFTG010000007.1:22479-24026 GCA_963625415.1 Barnesiella intestinihominis | reverse complement strand
TTCGTGAAAACAGGCCCGAACACTCCGTTCTCATCTGCTGCGACCGCGTAAATCACCGCATCCTCGTTGAAAGGAACAATTTGCTCGCTCGGGAACATATAGCCGTTTTCAAGAAGAGAGTAGATGATGTCTTCTCTTGTGTATTCAGTTCCGTCATCGACGAACACTCCGAACCTGTAGCTTGTTCCGTCAGACTCAATCTGCGGCATCAATACTGCACGTCCCCTGTAGTATTCATAGTACTCGCCGCCGACCTCGGCAATCTCGGTGCCGTTGTAATATTTGTCACAGCTTACGGAGATGCTTGCCTCTTCTGAAACTTCCGGGACAGGGACATATATGGTTTCGCTGAAAATCGCTTCGAGGAAGTCACCGGTCTCCGGATTCACCGGAAGAGCCGCAACCTTGTAGGAATGCCCAGGCTTTACGGTGCAGTCTTCTTGGGTGCAAGGTCCGTAGGCTCCGAACAATGATATGTAGCTTTCCTTGTCAAGTCCGGCCTGTTCCATGAGCTCCAGATTTTCGTAGAACTGCTTGGTGAATTCTTCCTTCGTATATTCCACTGGGATGAACTCGTAGCAGTAGTCGATGGTGTCGTCGTTCGGAATTATCTCGGCGTTGACCTTGTAGCCCTTGTAGGTTCCGTCAGTGAAATTGACCGTGTAATTCCATTTCCCGGCATCACCGGCAGCGCCGGTCGTGAATTCAAAGGTGACAATCTCGGTCGTGGGCGCGTAATCCATGCAACCTACGGCTGCGACAATGTACTTGGTGTTGGCTTTTATGCCTTCGATGTCCTCTTCATAGTTTCCGGTCTTCATAATGTCAGGCCAATAAACATAGTAGTACAGCATTTCTCTCGCCAGTTCATCGCCGCTGAGTTCTCCGAACTGCGATGCAGGGAAATACTGGACGGCGTACTGGTCAGAATTGGAGGCGGTGACGCTGATGTGTGCGGAGCGCGCCCCGATGTCGCTCACCTTGATTTCAAGCTTGTTGTCGGATGCGTCCGGAGCTTCCGTGTTGAACTCGACGCATTCGAAATCGCCGGCCGGATTTCCGTCATTGGTGATGTATCCGACAATCAGCACATAGTCGGTGTCGCCGTAAAGCCAGGTGACAGGATATTCCTCGAGGTCAATTCCGCTTGTCACTTCCGCAACGGCCTCCTCTCTGGTGTAGTAAAAGTCATTTATATAGAACTCGATTTCGCCCTCGTAATAAGCTTTGGCCTTCTCCTGAAAGCTGTTTCCGAGTTTGTCGAAACTCGGTTTCCTTACAATTGCATAGTAGAAAAGCTGATCGTCGTCATCCTTGTCGATGCTGACGACGCATGATACCGTGGTGATGTCTGCCAGAGTCACGGTGAAATGTTTCTCATTCGTGGAGGGGGTCTGAGCCTTGTCGCATCCGGCGACAATCAATGCGGCTCCGGCAAAGGCATAGAGAGCCTTTGAAAGCAGATTTTTAAAACACATAACTACTGAAATTAAAAAAATAAAAGATTTCTGACCACTAACTTGGGTGCAAGGTAGAAAAAAATTTTT
>CAVFTG010000007.1:1487-22469 GCA_963625415.1 Barnesiella intestinihominis | reverse complement strand
GTACATGTCAGGGCCGATTTTCTGCAAAAAATCTTCATCCGGCCGGTTTTGCGAAAAAAAATCTCCGCATCCGCAAGGTTTTTTCGCGGCGGATTGTTATCTTTAGACCTTTCGGATTCTACACGTCACAACATTCCGCATTTG
This sequence comes from Barnesiella intestinihominis, assembly GCA_963625415.1. Taxonomy (GTDB): domain Bacteria; phylum Bacteroidota; class Bacteroidia; order Bacteroidales; family UBA932; genus Cryptobacteroides. The sequence continues at coordinate 22,325 of CAVFTG010000007.1, read as the reverse complement.
CGGGCAATTCATATTTATATGGAACCGTTTCTGAAACAGGTCGCTGAACATTATTTTCCACGGGAGGACTTCTCCGGGCTTACTTTCATATTCCCCAACCGGCGTTCATCGGCGTTTTTCCGCAGGCATGTCTGCGGATGCGCCTCGTCCGCCGCGAAGGCCGTACTGATGCCGGAATGTCTGACAATCAACGATTTCTTCGCCTCGCTGGTTCCCCTGCGCACTTGCGGGAGGATTACGCAGATTGTGAGGCTGTACGCCTGCTACAAGGCTCTCCATCCGGACGCGGAGCCGCTGGACGACTTCGTGTGCTGGGGCGATGTGCTGCTGGGGGACTTCAACGATGTGGACAAATATCTGGTGGATCCCCGCCAGCTGTTCACCAATGTCTCGGACCTCAAGTCAATTGAGGACGATTTCAGCTATCTCAACCCGGCTCAGAGGGAGGCGATCCATTCGTTCCTGTCGCATTTCAGGGCTGAGCCGCCCTCTCCGGAGAAAAACCGTTCAACCAAAGGCCATCCGGAGAAAGACCGTTCCATAAAACTCAACTTCCTGAAAATATGGAACATTCTTTTCAGTCTCTATGATTCGTTCAACAAAAGCCTGAGCTATGACGGGCTGGCCTACGAGGGGATGGTCTATCGCGCTGTCGTCACGCCTCCGATGCCGTCATCGGGGATGCCGTCTGAAAAGCTGCCGGAAGGCGTGCTCGCGGCTCTCGGGAAGAGGAAGTTCGTGTTCGTGGGACTCAACGCGCTGAACGAGTGCGAGAAAAAACTGCTCCGGCATCTTCGCGATTCCGGACAGGCGGAGTTCTGCTGGGACTGGTCCAGTGAATGGATAAGGAATCCGGAAAACCGTGCGTCTTTTTTCATGTCGGTGAATGTCAGCGAGTTCCCGCAGGCGTTCCGTCCGGATGCGGAGGCTGGGCTGCCGGAAACCGAGTTCAACCTCGTGAGCGTCCCCTCCTCAATCGGACAGGCGAAGCAGCTTCCGTACATATTGAAGCGCCTTGGTCTCAGCGGCGGAGTCAGTGAGGCCTCCTCCGGGGCTGCGCCCGCCTCCCCGGAAACCGGCCATGCTCCGGCCGCGGCCTCAGCCTCCGGCGGCGACCTCGCCACGGAATGCGCCATAATCCTCCCCGACGAGAATCTGCTGCTTCCGGTGCTGAACTCCATACCGGACGATGTGCGGGACATCAATGTCACCATGGGCTACCCGATGAAGGGCAGCGACCTCTGCGTCCTGATGTCCGCCCTCTCCTCCGCGCAGATGAATACGCTTGTGCGCGGGGGGAAGACCTATTTCTACCACCGGCATGTGCGCAGCGTGCTGTCCAACAACATCTTCCGCAAGATTGCCGGCGAGGATGACATGGCGGTCTGCTCCGCAGTACTGAACGGCCGCAGAAGCTACATAGACTCGTCCGACTTCGCCCCCTCGCCCCTGCTTTCCCTTTTCTTCACCCCGCTTCAGGTGAATCTCGCGGAAGCCTCGGCCGTGACGGCATGCGCTTTCGCGGAGTACCATAAATCCGTGCTGAGCCGCATCGGGGCGCTTCTTGCGGAATGCGGACATTCCAATCTTGACACCGGGTTCGCCAAGGACTTCTACAAGGCGGTCTGCCTTCTCGGAGACATGAAGCTTGAGATAAAGCCGGCGACGTGGCTCCGTCTGCTCGACCAGCTGCTCGCCCCCGTCTCCGTTCCTTTCAACGGAGAACCGCTCAAGGGACTTCAGGTGATGGGCCCGCTTGAGATGCGTGCGCTCGATTTTCGCAACCTCGTAATACTCAGCTGCAACGAGGGGACTTTCCCTCGCAGGTCGTTCTCCTCGTCCTTCATCCCGCCGGAACTCCGCAAGGGCTTCGGACTCCCGACCTACGAGTATCAGGATGCCGTCTGGGCCTACTATTTCTACCGCATGATCCAGCGCGCGGAGAATGTCTGGATGCTCTTCGACTCCCGTGCGGAGGAAATGAAATCCGGAGAGGAGAGCCGCTACGTCAAGCAGCTCGACTACCTCTTCGGAGCGAAGATTCACCGCCATGTAACCTCGCCCGTGCAGGAGGATGAATATTCCGAACCTGAAATCTCCAAGACTCCGGCCGACCTTGCCCGGCTTCGCGGCTTCACGTTCTCCGCGACCGCCCTTCAGGACTATCTCGCCTGTCCCGCGAAGTTCTACTACGCCCGGGTGCTGGAACTCGGAGACCTCGCCGAATCCGCCGACAATCTGGACGGCGGGACGCTCGGGACCGTCTTCCACGCGGTGATGCAGTGGATTTACGCGAAGCCGGGCACGAAAAAGGAGCCTGTCGGAAGGGTGGACGAGGCGTTCATCAGGAAACGGCTCTCAAAGGAGTTCGCGCCTGAACTGCGTTCCCGTATCCGTCAGGAAATCTGCGAGGCGATAAAGACTGTCGAGGTCCGGGGGAAGGACATAGTCCTGTGCCGTGTCATCGAGCAGTATGTGCGCGGGACGCTTGAACACGATCTCAGCCTGATGGAATCCCGTGGAACAGACCATTTCACCGTGCTGGCGCTTGAGAAGAATCTCCCGTTCGAGTTCGACGGGGACGGTGCCGGGGGTGTCTCTCCGGACGGACAGGCGTCATGCCGCAGGAAATATTCCTTCAAGGGCTTCATCGACCGCCTCGACAGTTTCGACGACGGCACGGTCCGCGTTGTCGATTACAAGACCGGCAAGGTGACCGGCGACGAGTCCAGAGTCATGGGCGAGGACGGGGACGATTCATCGAAGGCCTCCGCCATATTCGAGTCCATATTCGCCGAAGACAGCAAAGACCGTCCGAAGATTGCCCTGCAGTTCTTCATCTACAATCTGATGCTCCGCCTGAATCCGGAAGGACGGGAACTTGTCGGCGGACGGAAGATAACTAATGCGGTCTATTCCGTTTCGGGGATATTCAAGGACGGATGCTTCGAGTACAGTCTTCCTCAGGAGGTCATCGACGGGGCTTCGGGGCTGATGAGGGACTGCCTTGACGGGATATTCGACGTGGAGAGGAATCCTACGTTCAGGCGTACGGACGACGGGGATATATGTAAGTATTGTGACTTCAGAATGATTTGCGGACGATAATATGATAACAATAGCAAAAGCGTCGGCGGGGTCCGGCAAGACATACACTCTGGCGAAGACTTACATTTCGCTGCTTCTCAAATCGAATGATCCTCATGCCTACAGGCATATACTTGCGGTGACCTTCACCAACAAGGCGACGGGGGAGATGAAGGCCCGCATACTCCGGGAACTCGACATCCTCGCGCATGCGCCGACGGAATCGGACTACTTCGCGGACTTCGTGCCGTCGCTGTGCCCTGACGCGGAGCGGCTCCGCAAGCGCTGCGAAGGTCTGCTGAACGCCATCCTGCACGACTACAGCGCATTCTCCGTGTTCACCATCGACCGCTTCTTCCAGCAGGTGCTCCGCTCCTTCGCCCGAGAACTCGGACAGTTCGACTCCTACCGCCTCGAACTCGACAAAAACTCCGTGGTTGGTGAATCCGTTGACAGGATGCTGGAGAACCTCTCCGACAAGGACGGTGCGGTCATCGACTGGCTGCAGGAATCCATGATGAACCAGATTTCCTCCAACGGATATTTCCAGCTGGAGAACACTCTCTATTCCGCCGCCGCCGACCTCCAGTCTCCGGAATTCAAGGCACATATGTCCGAAAAGGGGATATCCGATCCGTCGGAAATCTATTCTCAGAAAAACATGCGTCTGCTGCGCAAGGTCTGCAACGCCCTGACCGAGAGGTTCACGAAGGATGTCGAAGCCCTCGCCGATGTTCTTGAGAGCAAGTTCGGCGGAAAAATCGGAGAGACATCCTCCGCCTTCGCCGCCAAGGCTCTGAACAAGATGAGAGGGCAGATCCGGCGGGGCGAGACGGTCGCACCCCCCTCAGAGGCATTCTGCTCCAAGATTGTCGACCGCGGAAAGCTGTTCGCCAAGGCAAAGGCCTCTCTTGCGAATGAACTTCCCGCCGACTACGAGGAGACCGCCCTGAACTTCCTGAGCCTGTTCTATGAACTGAAAACTCAGGCCTGTGTGGTTGAAACTCAATCGGCGGCCGGTGAGACCGCGCCGGCCGTGGAGGCCGGAGGCGCGTCCCCATATTACCGGGCCTACCGCACGGCGCTCCAGATCAGGGACATGATTTACGGATTCGGCATATCCCGTGAACTTTCGGAGGCTTTCAGCGGCTTGCTCAAGGAGCGGAACATCCTCTGCCTTGAGGATTCCAACGGTCTGCTCAGCCGCATCATAGACGGTTCGGACGTGCCTTTCGTCTATGAGAAGACGGGTGTCCGCTACGAACATTTCCTTCTCGACGAGTTCCAGGACACATCTCTTGTCCAGTGGGACAATTTCCGTCCGCTGCTCCGCGAGAGCGACTCGAACGGCAACGACAACCTCATCGTTGGCGACGTGAAGCAGAGCATCTACCGCTGGCGGCAGTCGGACTGGAATCTGCTCAATTCCGAGGTCGGAAGGGAGTTTCCGGACAGCCGCGAGCTTCTCGGAAAGGACGGAAAGCCCGCTCTCTCGACCAATTACAGGACGGAGGAGAACATCGTGGAATTCAACAACCTCTTCTTCGAGTTCCTGCGTGACCGCCTTGCCGGCGATTTCAAGGCCACAGGCGGTGAGGAAGTCGGGAAAATCATCTCCGGAATCTATGCCGACGTGCGTCAGGCGGCGGCGCGCAAGGGGGGCTTCGGGGAGATCCGGCTCTGCTTCGCCTCTCCGGACCGGGGCAGAGCCGGGAACGGTACGGGGATGCAGGGCGGTGAAGCCGGGAACGGCGCGGGCAAAGCGGACAAGGCCGACAAGGTGCTGGAACGCACGGTGCGGCAGGTTCTTGAACTCCATGAGGACAAGGGTGCCGGTTACGGGGAGATTGCTGTCATCGTCCGCAACAACGCGCCGGGCGAGCGGATTGCCAACGCGCTGATGGAAAGGGGTGTGCCGGTGATTTCGGACGATTCGCTGACGGTGAACAACTCGATTGTCGTGCGCCGTCTCGTTTCCGTGCTCTCGTCAGTTGAGAATCCCGAAAACAAGGCTTCCGGCTATCTCGCGGCCTCGCTCAAGTTCAAGCCGTCGGAAGCGGGCGAGTCCTCGCTCGTCAATCTCGCCGAAAGCATAATCCGCAGCATGCGGGACACGGACGCGCACCTCGTCGAGTCGCATGCGCTTTATGTGCAGGCGTTCATGGACTGGCTGCAGTCGTGGGTTTCGGACCACGGCAACTCGCTCAAGGAGTTTCTCCGCGCATGGGACGAGAAGAATTCGGTCTCGCAGGTGAAGATAGCCTCCCCGGCGGCCAGCGACGCCGTCCGCATAATCACAATCCACAAGTCCAAGGGGCTGGAGTTCCCCTATGTCATAATCCCGTATTTCGGGGACATAACTTTCTTCCGCCACGGACCCGTCTGGGCGGAGCCGTCCGTCCCGGGGGAGAGTCAGCAGCTTTCTTGCAGGGAAATTGACAATCAGGAACTTGCGGATTTCGACAAGGCGGTGTCCGGCGGCATCTTCAAGCCGGACATCTCCGGGCAGAGCTGCTGCACCTATTTCGAGCCGACCTATAACCGCGAGCGGCTCTACCAGTGCATAGACGCGATGAACCTGATGTATGTCGCGATGACCCGCCCGTCCCGAGGACTCTGCATCATCTGCAACGGCACTTCCTCAAAGGACAGCGTCTCCTCCGCCTCAGACGCCCTGTTTTCTTTCGCATCCACTCACACCGCGCCCGCTGAACCCGCCAGGGACATCGCTTCGTCTCCGGCGTTCTCGGTCACGGAGTCCGACTGGGGCGTGGACTATGTCTTCGGCAGCTTCTGCTCCGCAGCCGATCTCGAATTCCGCAAGGCCGGGAAGAAGCCCAAGACCTATTCTAAAGACTTCTCGCAGACGGTCTTGCCGAGTGCGTACCCGTCATGGCCTGCGGACTCTTCGCGCCTTCGCATAGACCGGGACGCTGCGGACTTCTTCTCTTCCGACGGAGCGGTGGGGGCCGACGCTTCCAACCGTCTGAGGGGCATAGTTCTCCACAACATCCTCGCATCGGTGGTGGTTCCCGCAGAACTCGAAACCGCAGTCCGCTCCGCCGTCGACTCCGGCGAACTGACTGACGCCCAAGCGGATGAAGCCTTCGGCCTCCTCAGCAGCCGCATCCTTGATGCGCAGTCACGGGGCTGGTTCACGGAATCTCCGGACGAGGTTCTGAACGAACGCCCGATAGTCACGGCAGACGGCGAACAGCTGCGCCCCGACCGTGTCAGCGTCCGTGGCGGCGAAGTCCTCATCATCGACTACAAGTTCGGCCGTCCGCATCCGGCCCATCTCGACCAGGTCCGCGCCTACATGGCCGCCTACAGCACCCTCGGCCACAGCTCCGTCCGCGGCTGCCTCTGGTATGTCCCGGACAACACCGTCGTCGAGATACAGGATTAGTCTCCTGATAAGTTGCGCAACGCGGCAAAAATACAGGTCTTGCGCAGAAAATAATTCGATAAGTTGCGCAAGACCGTAAAAAAGGTATATTTGCGCAGAAAATAACAAGCTACAATGAAAACAGCACTTATTGGCAGGGAGTCTGAAACAGAAAGACTTGAGTCGTACTTGAATTCAGACCACGCGGAATTTGTCGCCATTTATGGACGCCGACGTGTCGGAAAGACATTCCTGGTGCGGAAAGTTTGCGATGACAAGTTTGCGTTCCATGTCACCGGAATCTATAACGCCACTAAAAATGACCAGCTGGTGAACTTCGCAGTCGCCATGCAGCGCTGTTTCGGTCTTGAGTCCCCGAAAGTGGAGAAAAACTGGATTCTTGCTTCTTCGGGCAGGTTTCGGAACTCAGGGATGAGTTCTCGGCACTCTATCGTGCGCTGTTCAGAAAACCGGAGCCGTTCATCGCCGTCGTTACGGCCTTGGCCCGGGTCGGCAAGGGAATGACCAGACAGGAACTTCTCCGCAAAACAGGACTCAAGGATAACGGGGCGTTCAGTACTGTTCTTGAGGAATTGGAGCAATGCGGCTTCATTCGCAGCTGTCTGCCCTTTCCCCGTTCCGCCGCGACTTCATCTGAAAGACGTCTGCCGTCTGACACCCTGTTCCAACTAATGGATTTCTATACGATGTTTTACTTTTCATTCATAAAGAACAACACCTATCGGGATTCTGAATTCTGGACTCACTCACTGAACAGCCCGGTCTATAACACATGGGCCGGTCTCTCCTTCGAGAGACTGTGCATTTCGCATCTGAAGCAGATGAAACAGGCTCTCGGCATTTCGGGAGTGCAGACGAACGCGTGCTCGTGGTACAGCACCGGCTCCTCTCCGAAGGCTCAGATAGATCTCCTGATAGACAGAAAGGATGATGCCGTAAACCTTTGTGAGATGGAGTATTCCCGTTCCGAATATGAGATTGACAGTGAGGAACGGAAGAAACTTGAGCGGCGCATCGATGTCTTCCGCAATGAAACCGGCACGAAGAAATCCATAATCCTGACTCTTGTGACAAGCGAAGGCCTGAGGAAAAACACACACAGCGACATAATCCAGAGTCTTATTGTCGTGGATGAACTTTTTGAGGGTCAGCCGCTGTCGCCAACCTCCAAATAATTTTGCAGAAACGGGAAACTGCCATTAACTTTGCGGATTGTCGCGGCGTGAAAAAATATGCCCGGGTGAATATGTCTGAATGTGGAATATTTCTATGGATATGGAAAACGAAGAAAAGAGAACTTTGACGTACAATACTGAAAAAGAGAGGCTTGTGAAACCGGAATATGGACGGTCGATTCTTGAGATGGTGAAGAGCCTCAAGAAGATTGAGGACCGGGAGAAGAGGTCGGAGCAGGCCAGGGCGGTCATCCGGGCGATGGAACTCATCAACTACGACGTTCACAGGCAGGAAAACTTCGACCACAAGCTCTGGGACGACCTGTTCATCATCGCGGGCTATGACCTTGACGTCGACGCGCCCTATCCCGTACCGGCTCCTGAACAGGCTCTCGCACGACCGGAAGTGCCTTCGGTGGAGAAGAAACCCATGCGGGCGTCGCAGTACGGAAGGAACATCGAGAGCATGATCGACCTTGTGGCGGGGATGGAGGACGGCGAAGTGAAGACCGCCGTAATCCGTTCGCTGGCGATTTACATGAGGACGCAGTATCTCATCTGGAACAAGGACAGCGTGGCTGACGAGACCATATTCCAGGACATCGAAAAGCTCTCCGACTACAGGATTCATGTTCCGGAGGGCATACAGCTCGGGCGCGTGGGTTCGGATTCCAACTATCTCCGTCCGGGGCAGGGTCCGAAGCGGCAGAACGGCGGCCAGAGGAAAAACAATAACAACAAGAAAAAGTACAGATAGGGAACAGATTCTCGGAATAGGGAGAGGGGATTATGGCTCAGAAACAGCAGGAAAACAGGAAGAGAAAGTTCAGTCTCGGGAGATTCTTTTCATTCTTCAGGAATATGGATCCGCAGACAAGGACTGTCCTTGCGCGTGTCGGCGGACTTGCCGTCGGCATATTCGCTCTTTTCACGCTCGTATGCTGCATTTCCTACCTCTTCACATGGAAAAGCGACTTCAGCATAAATTCATGGGGCGATGTCTCCACGCTTCCGGCCAATTCGGGATCCAGGCTCGGCCTCAAGTGGTCGCGTTTTCTGGTCGGCGGGTGTTTCGGACTGTCTGCATTCTGCGTGGTGGCGCTGCTTGCGCTGCTGTCAGTCAAGATGTTCCGTCAGATGCACGGTTCGGGAGTCCTGCGCCAGTGCGTGCTTCTGATTACGGCCGCTCCGCTGTTCTCGTTCGTGCTGTCATATGTTTCCGGACTTTTCTGCTCCGACACCTTCTTCGGCGGCGGACTCGGCGGTTTCGCCGGAGCTGAATTCGTCCGATTGTGCCAGAGCCTTGTCGGAAAGGTGGGGACTGGAATGCTGCTGCTCCTGCTTGTGCTCATCTGGCTGCTCTTTGCCAGCGGCAAGTTCGCGCAGTGGTTCGCCAAGGTCGGAACCGGCCGGGAAAGGCGGCCGTCTGACGGCGGGGACTCTCCGGAGGCTGAAGCCTCGGCGTGCGAGGGTGCCGTGACGGAATTTTGTGCGGGCGGAAGTCTCGGGGTAAATGAGACCGGAGATGCCGTTCCGGGGCATTCGGACGGCGATGAGAATCCAGACTGCAAGGAAAACGGAGAAGGGGCTGAACCGGACTGGGACAATCCGGGACATGCTGCGGATGGCGCTCCCGGACACGGTTCAGGCGAGGCCGCATCGGGACACGGCGACGATGTCTCCGCTCCGGAGGGTCACAACGACACGATTGAGCCGGGGAAAGAGTTCTCGACCGAGGTCACGGAGGAACTTCCGCGCATCGACAACCGTATGGAGCTTGACCGCTACCGCTTCCCGTCGCTTGATCTTCTGGACGACTATGCCGACAAGCAGAACATCGTCACCGTTGAGGAACAGCAGGACTTCATAAACCGCATACGCACGACGCTGCTCAACTTCAGGATAAAGGTGGACAACATCACCGCCAAGGCCGGCCCGACAGTGACCCTCTACAAGGTTTATCCCGCTCCGGGCGTGAAGCTCGCCTCAATCAGAACCGTGGAGAACGACATCGGAATCTCCCTCGGCGCGAAGGGCGTGCGTGTCGTGAAGCTGGACGATGCAGTGGGAATCGAGGTCGCGAACCGCAAGCCTTCCGTCGTGCCGCTCAAGGCGATGCTCAACGACGAGGCATTCCGCGAGACCAAGGCGGAGCTTCCCGTCGCAATCGGCTGCACCATCACCCGGAATGTCAAGGTCTTCGACCTCACTCAGGCTCCGCATCTTCTGGTCGCGGGAGCCACCCAGCAGGGAAAGTCGGTGGGACTCAACGTGATAGTCTCCTCGCTGCTCTATGCCAAGCACCCTTCTGAACTGAAATTCGTTTTCGTCGATCCGAAGATGGTCGAATTCACGGCCTACAAGCGGCTTCTCAAGCACTATCTCGCAGTTCTGCCTACGGCGGCCTCAGAGGAAGAGGAGGCGGAGAACGCCATCATCAAGAAATCGAAGGACGCGGCCGACGTGCTGAACTCGCTCTGCGTCGAGATGGACGAGCGTTACGCCCTGCTCGCCCTCGCCGGAGTGAACAAGCTCAAGGACTACAACGAGAAATACAGGGACCGCAAACTTCTCCCGGCGGACGGGCACAAATATCTGCCCTATCTCGTGGTGGTCATCGACGAGTTCGCCGACCTCACCATGTCCTCAGGTTTCGGCTCCGAGGGCAAGGCGCTCTCCCGGGGCATTTCGACCGCCATCATCCGTCTCGCGCAGAAGGGACGCGCCGCCGGGATACACCTCATAATCGCGACGCAGCGTCCTTCCGTGTCCGTCATCACCGGCGACATCAAGACCAACTTTCCGATGCGAATCGCCTTCAGGACGGTCTCCCGCGTGGATTCGCAGACCATCCTCGATTCTCCGGGAGCCGAGAGCCTCATAGGAAGGGGAGACATGCTCTTCTACGCCGGCGTGGAGATGGAACGCGTCCAGTGCGCGCTCGTCGAGACCAGGGAGATTGACCGAATCACGAAGTTCATAGAGTCCCAGAACGGCTACAAGGAGTGTTACACAACTCCGTACTATCTGCCGACTCCTCCGCAGGAGGACGGTTCGTCGTCCGGGCCGATTGACATCTCGAACATCGACGCTCTCTTCGGGGATGCCGCCAGGATGGTGGTGAACACCCATAAAGGTTCGACTTCCGACCTCCAGCGCCGTCTCGGAGTGGGATATGCCCGCGCGGGCAAGATTATGGATCAGCTTGAGGCGGCGGGAATCGTGGGGCCGCAGGAGGGGTCCAAGCCGAGGCAGGTGCTTGTCGAGGATTATGGGGAGCTTGAATCAATCATCACATCCTTTACCACTCAGTGACGGGGCGCAGAAAAGGCGGTCTGCCGCGTTGGGCGGCTTGATGAAATCCTCACAACCGACAGGTTGCTGCGGTTTCACCTTCACCGTCCGCCTTGCATCCCATCCTTTTCTGCATCCCCTTTCTTTCGGCACTTTTAAGTAATTGTAATTCATAAGCATCAAAAGGACTTGTTAGACAAATAATTAACTCGGAAAATATGATAGATTGCAGACGGATTATATTGGTTGTGGGTTTGATGCTTAGCGGATGGGTCGCTGGCATCGGTTCTGCGCAGGAACGGCTGACCTCCGTGTCGGAAGTGCTGGCATCCCTGCCTTCGGACGGCTGCGTTTGCGCGGATTATGCCCTGACCGTGTCGGCTCCGAAGAATGCGGTGATAAGTTATGCCGGAAAAATCTGGTGGCAGAACGGGTCGTTCAGGATTGAGGGAGACGGATATGGGATATGGTGCGACGGGGTGCACCTCTGGACCGTCGATGATGTCGCAAAGGAAATCGTCCGTGAGGAGTCTGTGCCGTTGGATGAACTGATTCCGAGTGCGGCCGGGAAATCCGACGGCGGAGAAATCGAAGTCAAGACCTCTTCCGACGGCCGGAAAATCAAGGAAATATCCCTTAAGATGAATAACGGGACATCCGTCTCAATCTCCGTTCCGTCAATGGATTTCATCGAAGCCAAACCCTCCGAATTCTTCTCCTATGACGAAAGTTCCGTCCCCGAAGGCTTCGTCCTCACCGCACTCGACTGAGTATTATTCCCAAGACTTCCAGACATTCATCCGCTCGTTGTCAGCACCTCCATGTCAAAGTGCTCACCCGCCATATCAACCATATCACCCAATCCGTATAATTTTTGCAATGCTGTGAAAAATTGCTACATCTGCGATGTGTCCGCATGGTGGGGCATATAAGTAAAGATGATACAGGTTATTTTTTGAAGGTTTCTAAAAGGAGAATATATTATGGCAACGCCTATCAGACCTATCCCAATTCTTACCGGTGAAGCGGCAGAGCGCTTTGTCCGGATGGCTGATGCTGCCGAAAAGAATCCTCACACGAAGAAAAGCGGCATCTCCAAAGAGGACTTCAAAAAGTTCCTCACCAAAGCCAAGTTCCAATAGTATGGGATTTCTTCTGGAATCCTGTAGCCAACGAGTGCTTACACGAAACCTTCTGGCTTCGTGTAAGCCTTTTCATTGTGGTGACGAGGATTTGGATGAGTTTTTCAAGGAAGACGCGACCCTCCATCACGATGCCATGTTGGGCAAGTCCTATTGTTTCGTACTGGACGAAGACCCAACGGTTATTGTCTGCGCTTTCACGCTTTCCAATGACAGTGTTCATGTTGACAAACTCCCGAATGCACGAAAGAAAAAGGTAAACGCCCACATTGCGCACCAAAAGCACATGCGCAGGTATCCCGCCATTTTTGATTGGCCGCCTTGCCGTCAACGAGGACTATGCGGATAGTGGTGTCGGGTCAGAGCTGCTTTTCCTTCTGAAACATCTGGTCATACAGTCAGGTAACCTTTCCGACTGCCGTTTTCTGGCTGTCGATGCCAAGAATGAGCAAAAACCGCTTCACTACTACGAGAAAAACGATTTCGTCTATCTCTACTCATCCGAGGAACAGGAAGCCAACTGCCTTGAACTGCAATTGCCCCTGAAAACGCGATTCATGTTCTTCGACCTGATAGACCTTTTTGAAGAATAGTTCCCCTCACTTTTTTGTACGATATGGCCAAAAATACGAACCTCGGCGCAGCAAAAGAAGCCAAGAACGACGAGTTCTACACCCAGTATGCCGACATACAGAAGGAAATCAACGCCTATCTGGACTTCAACCCTGACACATTCCGGGGCAAGACCGTTCTGCTTCCTTGCGATGACCCCGAGTGGAGCAATTTTACCAAATTCTTCGCCCAGAACTTCCAGCTTCTCGGCCTGAAAAAGCTCATATCCACCAGTTACGCTCCCGGGAGCAAGAAATACAAACTTCCATACGAACCTACGCTTTTCGAGACTTCCCAGCTCTGATTTGACATGGACAAAAGCAAGACCAACGGCAAGATATTCATCTTGGAACACGACCAGACTGGCGAAGGGCGCATCGACATCAACGATCTTGAATGGCAATATCTTGAGGGTGATGGGGATTTTCGCAGCAAGGAGATACATGCGCTGCTTGATGAGGCGGACATGGTCGTGACAAATCCTCCATTCTCGTTGTTTCGCGAATTCGTGGTATGGCTGATGGAATCCGGGAAGAAGTTCTCTATAATAGGTAATGTCAATGCTATATCGTATAAAGAGGTGTTCCCGTTGATAAAAGAAAATAAGATGTGGATGGGCGTGAGCATCCATAGTGGTGACCGGGAGTTTGGCGTGCCGTCATCATATCCACTCGAAGCTTCCGGTTGGCGTATCGACGAGAATGGGAATCGATATATTCGAGTAAAAGGTGTGAGGTGGTTCACAAATTTTGATCATGGCAGGCGACACCAACCCCTTCAACTTATGACAATGGCCGACAACTTCAAGCATAGCAAGCACAAGGATATTCGGGGTCGGAAAACTTACATCCATTATGAGAATTACGATGCCATTGAGATTCCTTATACTGATGCCATCCCTTCGGACTATGATGGAGCAATGGGAGTTCCGTTGACATTTCTGGACAAGTATTGTCCCGAGCAGTTTGAAATCATCGGTCACCCTCACGGAGATTACGGACTCGAATTGGGTTTGAAACCTTTCCCCCGTGAATTGAAATCTCAGAACAAGGGTCTTCGCGATGGTGACTTATACTACCTGAATGACGGTGGTAAGCCCGAACTGCCTTATCGCCGAATCCTCATCCGAAAAAAGCGAGCGCAATGATAACAAAACTGGAAACATACACCGTAGCCCAGATGTGCGACGGTTTCGAGTACAACGAACTTGAGGGCAAGGGTCTTTACGGTCTTGCCGGTCGTCTGACCATTCAGCCGGAATACCAGCGCAATTATATTTACGCCGACGGCAAGCGCGATGTCGCCGTCATCGAGTCCGTGCTGAAAGGCTACCCGCTGGGCCTCATCTACTTCAATAAAGTCGATGACGGCCGCCTCGAAGTCCTTGACGGCCAGCAGCGTATCACCTCGCTTGGCCGCTTCCTGAGGAATAAGTTCGCCGTCAAGATAAACGGTCTGGAACAAATCTTCGATGGTCTCAACGAGGGCTTGCAGCAGAAAATCCTCCAGACCAGACTCCTCGTCTGGATTTGCGAGGGAGAAGGCGAACATGCAGAGGACGAAATCAAGGAATGGTTCAAGACCATCAACATCGCCGGCATTCCCCTCAACCGGCAGGAAGAACTCAACGCCGTCTATTCCGGTCCATTTGTAACCGCCTGCAAGGCTGAGTTCAGCAATTCCAAGAATGCCAATATCCAGCGCTGGGAGAGCTATGTGAAAGGCCCCGCCAACCGCCAGCAGTTCCTTGCTGCCGCCCTTGAATGGGTCAGCCGCGACATGGATGCGCAGGACAAGGTGAGCGCCTACATGAGCAGGCATCGCCGGGACACCGGCATTCAGGAAATAAAGACTTTTTTCAACACGGTCATTGACTGGGCGGACAGCAAATTCGATGATGTCTATCCCGAAATGCAGGGCATTGATTGGGGTGACCTCTATGAGCGCTTCCACTCTCAAGCATACGACCATACTGCTTTATCAGCCAAAGTGCGGGAACTGATGCGCGATGATTTCGTCACGAACCGTAAAGGTATCTTTGAGTATGTCCTCGGCAGCTGCCAGGATACCAAGCTTCTCAATGTCCGTCTTTTCGACAAATCAACCATGCGCAAGGTCTATGATGCCCAGACCGAAAAGGCAAAGGCGGAAGGAACTTCCAACTGTCCTCTCTGTGCCATAGGCCATGAAGCAAACCGCCTCCGTATCTGGAAACCTGAAGAAATGGATGCCGACCATGTCACCGCATGGTCAAAAGGAGGCAGCACCGGCATCCTGAACTGCCAGATGCTCTGCAAAACCCATAATCGCGCAAAAGGAAACCGGTGACTGCGGGTTGTTTATTCCCCGCCCCAGGACTTCCAGGTGCTCATCCGGCCGTTGTCATCGTAGATGAGAACAGCTTCCAGATGGGGATTCGCGAGGATGAACTTCCGGGCTTTCTCAAGCCCGATGACCATGCAATAAGTGGCGAAAGCGTCCGCGTCCGTGGCGTTGCGGTTCGAGGACGGGTCTGAGGATATGACCGTGGCGCTCAGCAGGTTGTGCGTCACCGGAAGGCCGGTGTGCGGGTCGATTGTGTGGGCGTATTTGCGCCCGTCCCTGACATAGAACTTGCGGTAGTTCCCCGAAGTCACGATGCCGCAGGCAGTCTCCGGCAGCTGGAAAGTACACTGGATTGACGCCCCGGGGTCATAATTCCCGTCAACCGGGCTGTCAATCCCGATGGTCCAGTTCTTTCCGTTCGGGTTCAGCCCCTGACCGTACATCTCTCCGCCGATGTCGACGAGCATGTTCTTCACCCCGATTCCTTTGAGCCATTCCGCCACGAGGTCGCTGCTGTAACCCTGGGCTATCGCGTTGAAATTCACCTTGCTGCGGCTTCCGCACAGAGCCTTGGCGGAGGCGATTAGTTCGGGCGAGGGCAGGGAGTCGCGGGTGAATCCGAATCCCCAGATGTCGAAGAGCGGAGCCGCCCATACATCCACCGCACCGCCCGTGATGTCATGATACTTTTCTCCGAGAACCCACATTTCCTCGAAAATCCCGTCTTTCGCGACATCCTCCCCCGCGTTGAAACGGCTCAGCAGCGACGATTTGTTATAGCCCGAAACGGAATTGTCTATCGCCGAAAGTATGGAATCAATCTTCTCTTTCACATATTCCGGCGTCCTGCCCGTTCCGCCGAGATCGGCTTTCACGCTGTAGGTCCCTCCCTGGGCATATCCGGTAATCCGGACATAACCGTAGCGGTCGGCACAGGAATTGAAAGTCAGGGCGAGGCCTGCGGCGAAAAGGACTGTGAATATGGCGCGTATTTTCATGTCTTCCGTTTTTTTCTGCGGCAAATTTAGCAATCCTCGGCGACAACTCGGGGAATTCCGGAAAAAATTCGCATCTTTGCAGGTTGCAATTCCTGTGAACCGGATTAATCCGAATCCATCTGAAACCGCAGGAAAGGCGGGGATGACGGTACGGACCGGACGGTTTGAAACCGGACAAAGTGAAACAGAATATATGACAATATATAACAATAACATCGGATACAAGATGAGGCGGACAATCTTTGGCACATCGCAGTTGCACAAATGCGGAATCATGATTTTTGCCGTCGCGGCGTTCGCGTTCGCGACATCCTGCAAGAAGGACAGCGACAGCACGACTCTGCCGTCGCTTGACGGGACGCTTGAATTCAAGAATGTTCCGTCGTTTGTCGAGCCTCAGCAGGAGGTGACGTTCACCCTCAACGGGGTTACGCATCCGGACGGCGGCACGGTCGGCTATTCCATAACAGTGACGGAGGGCTCCAATACGGTCAGGGACACGCTTGAGGACGGTGTCATGAGCCTCGTCTATAAATTCTGTGACAGGAAGTATTTCGATGCAGACACGTTGAGGTCGGTGACGGTGAGCGGTTCGGCGTTCGCCGACGGCTACTATTCGTCATCTACGGGCTCTTTCACGGTCACCATCGTGAAGGGCGGAATGACGGGAGGCTCGATAAACGGTCTGCTCAAGTATCCGGATGACGAAACTTTCACCGAAAACGGAATCACCTACTGCGCCCGCAAGATCGGGGACGCCACATGGCTCAGACGCAATGCCGTCTGCGCGGGCAAGGGCACTGCCTACATGGATTCTCCGGCGATGCTGGACGTGTTCGGAAGCTATGTGAACTGGAACGATGCCGGTACTGCGTGTCCTTCCGGCTACAGGCTTCCTTCCGAGGACGACTGGGTGGCTCTCGGCAAGGCTCTCGGTGCGGAGGATGCCGAGGCTTATGCCGACATCGCCGGAATTGCCGGGAAAATGATGGTCAATGCGACGTTCAATTACGACGAGACCACGCTCTGGACCTATTGGCCGCAGGTGAAGATCAACGATGAATCCGGACTTTCCGTGCTCCCGACTGGCTACGCCAATCTCGGCGGGAAGAACGGTCAGTTCTATGGAGTGAAAGAATATGCGGCGTTCTGGACGGCCGATGAGGCAGATGAGAACGAGGCGTATTACCGCTACGTCAACGAAAAGGAGCCGGACTTGAAAATCGGAAAGGCCGACAAGACCTTTTTCGGCGCTACAGTCCGCTGCGTCAAGGAATAAGTTCTCTTGTTTATGTTCCCGACGCGATGATTTCAAGGCTTCCCCGCAGCGCGTCGGCGATGAATTCCGTAGCGCGGGCCACGATGCCGGGGCAGATGCCGAGTGCATGGAGAAAGCTCGTGAAGAGCGCCGCCGGAATCAGCAGCCCCGTCAGCGGGAGCGAAATCAGATTGGTGAGAATGAAGTACTTCGGGAAAGTCCCGAAGCGCAGCCACGCGAGCGGGCCGGTTGTGGCCTGACAGGCGATTGAGACCGCCGCGCTGTTCCAAATCCATCTGAGCGGAGACCGCCGCGGCCCTCCGGACGGCCAGAAGTCCCGCAGGAGAGGGTGGATGTAGGCTATGCCGGCGATAGCAAGGTAGGACAGCTGGAAGCTGACCGAGCGCACGGCTTCGGCGTTGAGACAGACCTGGAGCACGAATGCCCCGCAGAGCGTGTCCCGGAGACTGGCCGAGCGACCGAGAATCACCGAGAGTTCCCTCAGAAGTATGAAGAGAAAGGCCCGGCTGATCGACGGCCCGGCTCCGACCATCAGGCAGTAGGTTCCTGTTGCCGCGATTGTCAGCGCCGAGCGGATTCTTACTGCTGCCGGCGAGTTTCCGAGGATTACGAAACACTTTGTCACAATCCCGTAGATTATTCCGAGGTGCAGCCCGGAAAGCGCGAGTATGTGCGCCGCTCCGCTGTCCCTGAAGGCGCGTCCTGTTTCGGGCGAGAGGCCTGAACGGTCTCCCGTGAGCAGCGCCCTGACCAGCGCGTTGTTCTCCCTGTCCTCGAAAGGAAGGCTGTCAATCAGGAGCTTGAACCCTTCGAAGAGGGCGCGCAGCGGACTCCCCATGTTTCCTGAGAGAGAGAATCCGGAGTTTCCTGTCAGAGATGTCGCCCCGCTCCGGAACACGCATACGGCGGCGCACAGCGCGATGCCCGGGAAAAGGGAGTACGGAGTAATGGACACGATGCCATATTTCCGGATTGTCAGCATGTTCCGGAAGACAGCCAGCGAGAGGAGGAGGATTGCGGCGGCGGGAAGGAATGTCCCGCAACGGAGAGAAAACGGCAGCGTCATCGCAAGCAGCGTCCCCGCAAGAAAGGGGAGGGCGAAGCGTTCAATCCGCCGGACTCGGGGCATGGTCGTTTCTTTCGGCATGGCAGAATGCGTTCAATGCGAATCCGTATGCATTTCTTTCGGAACCACACGAATTCATAACCCCAAGTCGCTGCAAAAGTACGAAATTTATAGTAACTTTGCACGTTGTCGCGGACTTTATGCGGCGACGGACGGGAAAAAGACAAATCCAAAATACTTCATATGATTATTTTAGTGCTCAATTGCGGCAGCTCTTCTCTGAAATATCAGCTGCTGGACATGAAGAACGACGATGTTTACGACCTTCTCGCGAAGGGACTCGTCGAGCGTATCGGCCTTGAGGTCGGATGTCTCAAGCATCAGGCTGCCGGAAAGGAGAAAATCGTGCGCGAAATGCCCATCAAGGATCATACGGTCGGCATCAAGGCCGTGCTCGAAGCCCTGCTGGACAAGGAATGCGGATGTCTTGATTCTCTCGATGACATCGAAGCCGTGGGACACCGCGTGGTGCACGGCGGGGAGGAGTTCTTCTGCAGCGCTCTCGTGACGGACAAGGTCGTTTCCCAGATCCGCAGCTGCTGCGAGATTGCCCCGCTTCACAACCCGGCGAACCTTCTCGGAATCGACGCCGTGACCAGGGCGCTTCCTTCAGTGCCGCAGGTCGCCGTTTTCGACACAGCTTTCCATCAGACGATGCCGGACTATGCGTACATGTACGCGCTTCCTTACGAATATTACGAGAAATACCGCATCCGCCGCTACGGATTCCACGGAACGAGCCACAAGTATGTGAGCGCGAAGGGGGCGGCTTTCGCAGGGCTTGACCTCGAAAACAGCCGCATCATCACCTGCCACCTCGGCAACGGAAGTTCCGTGACCGCAGTACAGAACGGCAAGTCAATCGACACTTCCATGGGCTTCACACCGCTTGAGGGCATGATTATGGGTACGCGCTGCGGAAACATAGACCCGGACATAGTGACCTACCTCATGGACAAGGAGGGATTCACTCCGTCCCAGATGAGCACAGTGCTCAACAAAAAGTCCGGTTTCCAGGGTCTTTCGGGCATATCTTCCGACGCACGTGACCTCAACGACGCGGCAAACGCCGGCGACCGCAGGGCGAAGCTCACGCTGAAGAAGCTGACCTACGACATCACGAAGCTCATCGGCGCCTACACGGCCGCGATGAACGGTGTCGACCTCATCGTCTTCACCGGAGGAATCGGTGAGAACAACGCCCGTCTGCGCCGCCGCGTGTGCGAGAATCTGACCTATCTCGGGCTCAAGTTCGACTACGACGCCAACGCCGGGGAGAAGGCCGACGAGATGCTGATTTCGCTGCCGGACTCCAAGGTGAAGGTCGCCGTCATCGCAACGAACGAGGAGCTGATGATTGCGAGGGATACGATGAGTATAGTATTAAATCAAGAGTAATATATGTTTACTAAATTTGAAGACATTTTCGCCTGCCTTGCGTCACGCGGAGCGAAAAAAAGGATGATTGTGGCGTGGGGAGTTGACGGACACACCATTGCCGCCGCTTCAAAGGCTGTGGATCTCGGTCTCATCGAGGCGACTCTCGTCGGTGACGAGGCGCTCATCAAGGAGGTCTGCGGGAAAGACGGCATAGACGTCAAAAAGTTCACGGTTGAACACAATCCTGTCGAGGCCAAGGCCATTGCGCAGGCCGTCACAATGATAAACGAGGGCAAGGGCGACTTTCTCATGAAGGGTCTCTGCTCGACAGACAAATACCTCCGCGCCATCCTGAACAAGGAGACGGGCATACTTCCTCCGAAGGCGGTGCTCAGCCATGTGGCCGTGCTTGAGAACCCGAACTATCACAAGCTCATATTCCTCAGCGACATGGCGGTCATTCCGGCACCGGATCTCAAGCAGAAGAAAGCTGAACTCAACTACCTCGTTGCAGCAGCCCGCTCAATGGGCATCGAGACCCCGAAGGTCGCAATCATCGCCGCCACCGAGCAGATGCTTGAAGGCATGCCGGCCTGCGTCGAGGCTGCGGTGCTCGCGAAGAAAGTGGAGCGCGGGGAAATCAGGGGCTGTGTCGCCGACGGCCCGCTCGCCCTTGACGTGGCGATTGACATGGAGTCCGTTCAGATCAAGGGGCTCAAGAGCCCTGTCGCAGGTGACGCAGACTGTCTTCTGTTCCCTAACATCGAGTCCGCCAACGTGTTCTACAAGACCAACTCCAAGCTTGCCGTCGGCGTGAAACAGGCCGGAATGGCAGTGGGGGCTAAGGTTCCGTGCGTACTCTCAAGCCGTGGCGACAGCATCGACACGAAGCTCAACAGCATCGCGATTGCGGCCATGGCCTGCAAGTAAGATGAACGGCAATTATCCGTCAAAACTGCTGGAGAACGCAGTCGAAGCGATAGGCACTCTTCCGGGAATCGGCCGGAGGAG
>CAVFTG010000007.1:0-1477 GCA_963625415.1 Barnesiella intestinihominis | reverse complement strand
AGAGGCGATAGCCTCCCTTCGCGACAATGTGAAATACTGCCGCGAATGCATGATGATTTCGGATGCGGACATCTGCGCCATCTGCTCCGACAGAACCCGCGACCGCAACACCATCTGCGTCGTCCAGACAGTCCGTGACGTGATGAGCATCGAGGCGACGGGACAGTATCATGGTCTCTACCATGTCCTCGGCGGCGTGATTTCCCCCATCAACGGAATAGGCCCGTCAGACCTGACAATCCGCGAACTTGTAACCCGGATTTCCGACCATGTGAAGACCTTGTCTGAATCCGGGACGGAAGCTGGAAAACTCGAAATAATCCTCGCCCTGAGCGGTGACGTCGAAGGCGAGACGACCTCGTTCTACATCTACCGCCAGATTTCGCAGTACGATGTGAAAGTGACATCCCTCGCAAGGGGACTGGGCTTCGGCGACGATCTCGAGTACGCCGACGAACTTACTCTCGGACGCTCCATTGTCGGCCGCCAGCCCTTTCATCCATAAGGGGAGGCTGCCTTAAAAGGCGAATTGCTGCGTTATGCTCCTCGTTCAAATCCTCACAACCATCAGGTTGCTGCGGTTTGAACTTCGTCGCAAGCCTTGCACTTCATCCTTTTAAGGCAGCCTCCCTCCCTGCAAAAAAACGGAAGGGACGGAGGCGCAGAAAAGCAGCGGAAAGGAGGAAGCGCAAAAAACAGCGGGGAGGACGGAGGCGCAGAAGGATGCAGATGCAAGGCGGACGGTGAAGTCAAAACCGCAGCAACCTGTCGGTTGTGAGGATTTTGACAAGCCGTCCAACGAAGCAGATGCGTCCTTATGCGTCTCCATCCCGCCAGACTTTAAGGTACTGCTGCAGAGCCCACATCTCATCCCGGAACTTAGCCGCAGCCACAAAATCAAGCTCCGCCGAAGCCTTCTTCATGTTGGCCTTGGCGGCCTCCGCGGCCTTCTCAACCTGCGAGCGCGACATCGAGCGTATGACAGGGTCCTGGAGCACCGCCGCAAGATCCGCCTGTACATAGCCGTCCACATAAGCGCTGTTGGACTCCCGCGCCGCATCGTGCCCGAGTCCCACGGTGATTCGTCCCTTCCCGAGGTCTGAGGGGTTCGGGATGTACTGCGGGTCATCGTAGGAGTTCGCCGCGCTGACGCGCCCGTGTCCGACATTCCCGGCTCCCGTGCCGGCTGCCCCCCGGCCGCCGGCCGTCCCAGAACCGCCGCGCCCCGCTTTCTCCCCGCCATGGACATTCGCAAGCGCATTGCTCTTCACCGCCACCTGCTTAGGCACGATCCCGTGCAGCTTGTTGTACTCCATCTGCTTGCTCCGCCGGCGGTCGGTCTCGTAGATTGTCTCCTGCATCGACTTCGTGACAGTGTCCGCATACATGATGACAAGCCCGTTCACATTCCTCGCGGCGCGTCCGGCAGTCTGGGTCAGCGCCCTGCCCGAGCGCAGGAAGCCCTCCTTGTCCGCAT
>CAVFTG010000006.1:22774-24720 GCA_963625415.1 Barnesiella intestinihominis | reverse complement strand
AGAGCCTTGCCGGCGGCATAGTCGCCCTCGGACTTGATGCGCTGGATTTCCGCGAGCAGGTCACCGAACAGAGAGCGCAGGGCAGGGTAGTCGTTCACGACGAAATAGGTCTTGCCGTCGCGCACCTTCTTCTCTATGACATTGGCGGTCAGCCCCTTGTCGTAGCACCACTGGGCAATCAGCTTGCGGTTCTGCATGTGCGCCTCGGTGTTCTTCTTCCCAAGTTCCACGCGGGCGAACTGTACGAGCAGACCGTTGCGTATGTAATTGGCGTACATCGCCTTGTAGGCTTCGCCGTCCGGGATTATGCCCAGCTCGACGAGTTTCGGGTCAGCCATGTAATAAAGTCCGAACAGGTCGGCGCGTGTCTCCTCCAGAGTGGAACTGAACTCTCCGAGCGCGTTCGGGGAAGTGCCCGGAAGAAGCTGTCCGCTGCCGTGGCCGAGACATTCGTGCAGGTCGGTGTGGATCTCGTCCGTGAGGGCGAGGTATTTCTTCGCGGCGGCAATTTCATCCTCGTCCCACGCGAACTCGGCGAGGGTGCTCTTCGGGGATTCCTGCGCGGCGTAGTCGTAGGCGTGGGTTATGTTCGCTATGGTCACGGACTTGGAGCCGTGCTCGCGGCGGATCCAGTCGGCGTTCGGGAGGTTGATTCCTATCGGGGTTGCAGGATAGCAGTCGCCGGCAAGTGTCACTGCGTCAATTACTTTGGCGGAAATACCCTTGACTGTCGATTTCTTGAAGCGCGGGTCGACAGGGGAGTGGTCCTCGAACCACTGGGCATTCTCGGAGAGTTTCACCGTGCGCTGCGAGGCCTCCTTGTCACGCACGTTCACCAGAGCCTCCCAGGTCGCCTTGCGGCCGAGCGGGTCGTTGTAGTCTTCGATGAAACCGTTGATGAAGTCAACTGTTCCGAGCGTGTCCCTGACCCATTCGACGTTGTATTTGTCCCAGAGGTGCAGGTCTCCGCTGCGGTAGTAGTCGATGAGAGTGCCTATGTACTGCTTCTGAAGCTCGCTTTCAGCCGACTCTGCCGCAAGTTCAAGCTCGCCGACAATCTTGGAAATGGCCGCTCCGTACAGCCCGCCGATGCGGTAGACCTCTTCGCGGATTACTCCGTCCGCGCCCTTGACGAGCTTGCTGTTCAGTCCGTGGGACACCGGCTCCGGGTCGGAAGGGTCGGCGAGTCCGGCATAGAAGTCATCAACCTCCTTGCGGTTCACGCCCTTGTAGAAGTTCACCGACGATCCTTTGACTATGTCCCCTTCGTCCGTCTTTCTCCATCGGTGGAGAGTCGGAGAATATATCGCCTCAAGAAGTTCCGGGTTTTCTTCGCCGACCGCCGTCATCAGAGATGCGAAATACTCCCGGGAGCACTCCGGGAAGAATTTCTCCTCGGCGTAGTGGTGGTGGATTCCGTTGCTGAAGAACACCCTCTTGGCATAGACGAGGAAGTCGGCATATTCCTGACATTCTTTGTCTCCGTCATATTTTTCGATTATGTCCTCGAGCAGATGGCGCACAGGCAGGTTCACTTCGCAGTTCTGGTCCCAGAGGATGTCACGCCCGTATTTCGCGGCCTCGCTGAGGTGATAGATATATTCTTTCTGTTTGAAGGTCAATGCGTTCCACCCAGGAACACGGTATCTCATGATTTTCAGGTCGGCGAATTCGTCGATGAGATACCTGAAGTCCGCAGGGACTTCGTCTTTTTCCTTGGGCGAGCCGCACGACACGGCGCAGCCCATAACCGTTGCTGCTGCAATCATTTTCACTACAGTTTTCATATTCAGTATTTTATGTTTCGCATCCCGCGCCCGGAATATGCCCGGCTGACATATGCCTCCGGTGTCGGATATTTTTTCCTATCTTTTTTTCATATCTTTGCAAATTTAGAAAAAAGATATGAATTATTTGGGGCATTCTTTAAAGAAAATCCAGAAATT
>CAVFTG010000006.1:0-22764 GCA_963625415.1 Barnesiella intestinihominis | reverse complement strand
GATGATGACTTTCGGCTTCAACAACCTCAGTTCGTACCTCGCCGAGGATGTCAGGGACCTTGAAGAGGGATTCATTCCCGGGGACGGTGACGGAGAAAATCTGCTTTTCGTGTTCAGTCACAACACTGTCTCCGGCGGATACGCGACGAAGACTTCTCCTACGCTTTACAGGCTCTATCGCGGCCGGAGCGGAACCGTCGTCAAGGAAGAACTGCTCAAGCTCGATGAAGGAAACGTTCCGAATACGAAAGAGAACATTTCTTTGATTCTCAACTATATAAAGATGAGATACGCGCCGGTCTCCTGCGGAGTGCTGATGTCTTCACACGGCACCGGTTGGACTCCTCCGGGCTACTGCACGAGTCCGCAAAGCTACGAGAACTCCGTCTCCTCCGGAAAAGGGGGATATTCCGGGGCTGAGGAAAGGCTTCAGAATTCGATTGATGCTGGCTGTCCGCTTTCCGGCATTGTCCGGTACAGCCCCGTGGACAGCGAAATTCCGGTCAGGAGTTTCGGCGCGACCGTGACGGACGAAAAAGGGAAGGCGGCGTATGAGACTGATATACGGGAGCTTGCGGAAGGGATTCCCTATAAGCTCGACTACCTTATTTTTGATGCCTGCTTCATGGGCGGGGTCGAGGTCGCCTACGAGCTGAAGGACAAATGCCGTCTGCTCTGCGTCTCCCAGACGGAGATTCTCGGGGACGGGATGGACTACAAGACTATGCTCAGCCATCTTCTCGGCTCGGCCGGTGCGGACCTGCTCTCGGTCAGCAGGGAGTATTTCGACCACTATGACGCTCAGAGCGGAGTCTGGCGGTCCGCGACCATCTCGCTCATCGACTGCTCCGCACTGACGGAGCTTGCCGCCGTATGCAGGGAGATTTTCTCCGCACACGACATCAGCACTGAGACCTGCGATTCCCGGCTTCTCCAGCAGTATTTCCGCAGTGCCTACAGAAGCCAGCACGGATGGTTCTACGACCTCAGCAGCATAGCCGGGGCGGCGGGTGCGGATGAGGAGGAATTGCAGGAGCTCGACAGGGCGCTGGAGAAATGCATAATCTGGCAGAACGCCACTCCGTATTTCATGAATGATTTCCAGATACGCACCCACTGCGGTCTGAGCATGTATCTGCCCTATCCGGAGCGGAACTATCTCAACAATTACTACAAGACCCTCGCATGGAACGAGGCCACGGGTCTTGTGAAATAACAAAAAAAATCATACCTTTGCAGCCCCATAAAAAGTCGAGGGACTTTTTGGTGCAATGGGGTCATGTGCGGAGTGCAACGGCGCGATTCGCTTTTCAGGGCGTTCCGCACGAGACTGAGTAACACATTTTATAATCATTACAACTCAATGAAACACATTGAACTCAAAGGCCAGCTTCGTGAAGCTGCCGGCAAGAAGGCCATCAAGGCTCTCCGCAAGGAAGGACTCGTACCTTGCAACATCTACGGACTCGGAATGGAGAACATCCACTTTGCGGTTGACGCGAAGGCGCTCAAACCGATCACCCACACCCCGAACTCATATATCGTCGACCTCGAATTGAGCAACGGTCAGAAAATCAACGCCGTACTCCACGAACTCCAGTGGCATCCGGTCGAGGACATCTGCCTCCATGTGGATTTTCTCGCGGTGAACGGAACAAAGCCTGTCGTAATTGACGTGCCTGTTGTCGTGACCGGTCATGCGGAAGGCGTAAAGGCCGGCGGCAAGCTCCTCGTTTCAGCCCGCAAGCTCAAGATCAGTGCGATGATCGACGAACTTCCTGACACTCTTGAGGTTGATTGCACCCCTCTCCATATCGGCAAGCAGATTGTCGCAGGCGACCTCCACTACGAGGGTGTCACAATCGTTTCTCCGAAAGCGACAATCATCTGCTCCGTACGTCCTACCCGTGCATCCGCTCAGGCTGCCCAGGCTGAATAATCCGGAAGCGTCTGAAAGATGAACTGCCTTGTAGTCGGGCTCGGGAACATAGGTTCCGAATACGAAAACACCCGGCACAATATGGGATTTATGGTGTTGGATGCCTTTGCGAAGGCATCCAATGCCGTTTTTCATACCGACCGTTACGGAGACGTGGCCGAGATTCCGTTCAAGGGCCACCGTTTCATCCTCCTCAAGCCTTCGACCTACATGAATCTCAGCGGAAAGGCGGTGAGGTACTGGATGCAGGAGAAGAACGTGCCCATAGAGAACATCATCGTGATTTCAGATGACCTCAATCTCCCGTTCGGGACGGTGAGGATGCGGAAAAACGGCAGCGACGGCGGTCACAACGGCCTGAAGAACATCAACGAACTGCTCGGAAGCCAGGAATATGCGAGAATCCGTCTCGGAATCGGCAACGATTTCAGCCGGGGGCATCAGATTGATTTCGTCCTCGGGAAACTGAGTCCGGAGGAACTGGACGCGATGCCGCTCATCAGCGACAAGGTGATTTCCGGAGTGAAGGCTTTCGCCGCAGCCGGCATTGACAGGGCGATGAACTCGACCAACTGCAGGATAGAAATCCCGGCAGCCAAGACAGAATAACCTCAAAACAGTTTCCAATCATGCACATCGGTATCGCCGGAAATATAGGATGCGGCAAGACAACCCTCACGAGGATGCTTGCCGAGCATTATGGATGGACTCCGAAGTTCGAGTCGGTGACCTACAATCCCTATCTCGAAGACTACTATACGGACATACCGCGATGGTCCTACAACCTTGAGACCTATTTTCTCGCACAGCGGCTCAAGGATGTGATGGCGATAGCCGGAAGCAGCGAGACCATCGTCCAGGACAGGACGATATTCGAGGGCGTGGAGATATTCGTCCGCAACAACTACCTGATGGGCAACCTGTCCGAGCGTGATTTCAACACCTATATGGAGCTCTTCCACGTGGTGATGTCTTCCGTGAAATATCCCGACCTCCTGATTTACATCCGTTCATCGATTCCGCACCTCGTCTCCCAGATTGCGAAGAGGGGGCGGGACTATGAGAAAGGGATGAGCATTGAGTATCTCACCGGGTTGAATGAGCTGTATGAGAAGTGGATTTCCTCCTATCCAGGCAAGGTCATAACCATCGAGGGGGATGATCTTGATTTCGAGAACCGTCCGGAAGATTTTTCTTCGATTACCGACCGTATTGATGCGCAGCTGTTCGGTCTGTTCTGACGGGGCGAAGAAAAGGCGGTCTGCCGCGTTGGATGTCTTGATGAAATCCTCACAACCGTCAGGTTGCTGCGGTATTCATCTTCACCATCCGCCTTGCATCCCATCCTTTTCTTCATCCCCGTCCTCTCGTGCCCTGGAATGCTGATTATAAGATTATTAAGGGGGTTGAAAAAAGAAAAGAGAGGGTGACTAAAAAGTCCCGCAGGGACCGCGCCGGAGGCGCGAGATACCCCTAATAGGGGTCGCAGACGACAGTCTGCGGGGGTTAGGAGATCCGAAGGAGGGTGAATAAAACACTTTTTAGTCACCCTCCCTTATTTCTTTGGGGCGAAGAGGTTTTGTGAGGGGAGTACGGCGGAGTGGTCGCGGCGCAGGCGGTCGAAAAGCATCGCCGTGTATTTCAGATGGTTCGGTCCTTTCCATGTGCTCGTGTTCGTGAGCCATATCCAGCATTCACCGTCGGGAAAATATTTGATGACGGCGTTCGTTCCTGCGAGCGTCCCCGTCCTCACCCAGCCTTTGTCCGGATTGGTGTCGTTCCATCCGAGGGAATATGTGTTCGGGTCGACATATTCCGTCATACGTTCTATACTGCCCCCGCTGAGCACGTCCGGCACGGGAGTCGGGACTGCGTCGATGGAGGCTACGAATCTCGCGAGTTCGGCCGCCGAGCAGACCCAGGCTCCGGCTCCGCTCAGAAGTCTGATGTCGTTCCCGCCGTAGCAGCGTTCCACCATGCGGCCGCTTCCGTTGTATTCCTGAACCTGTTTTCCGTTGCCCTCATGCACGAAATAGCGCACCTCATTGGGGAGTTTGTCGCTGTAGTAGTTTCCTCCTATGTGCATGTCAAAACATCCCGCCGGGCGCAGCACATGGGTCTGGACGTATTCCTCATAGTCCGTCCCCGACACCGTCTCTATAATCCGCGACAGCAGCATGTAGCCGTAGTTCGAATAGGTCTGTGAACCTCCCGGTTCATATCGCAGTCTGCGGGAGAGCACGAGACGGGAGTAGTCGTCGAGTTCAGGACTCCGGTCGAGCTTCATCTGCCTGCGCACGTCGTTGGCCGAGAACACGGGGTCGCGCCGGAATCCGGCCTGATGTCTCAGCAGGTGCTCCACGGTGATTTTGGAATAGTCTCCCATGTTCCGGATTGACTCCGTGTAGAGCGAGTCCCTGAGAATTCCGCCCGGACCGAAGACCGTGTCGGACAGGTGCAGAAGCCCTTCCTCGCGGAGTTTCATGATGGCGGCGGCGGTGATGAGCTTCGAGACAGAGGCCACCCTCATGATGTGTCCCGGAGTCATCTCCTCCGGTGTCTCGGCGGCTCTTTCAGCGAAAGTGGAGTCCCTGTCCCCGTCGGGAAGAACGCATCCGTCCTCCCGTCCGGGATTGTCGTCCGCGATTCCGTAGCCCTTGCAGAAGAGCAGCGAATCGTGGCGCATGATTGCCAGCTGCGCTCCCCGGATGTGCCAGTACTGCATGTAGCGCTCGACCGCCCTGTCCATCTTCTCAAGTTCCGGCAGTTCGGACATCCCGTTCGTCAGCACCTTGTTCAGGAACGTCGTGTCTTCGGCCTCTTCCGTCACAGCCTGCTTCTGTCCGGTCCCGTGCAGCCTCGTGGCAGGAACCGCCACCGCCGCGACGACCGCCGCCAAGACAACGACCGCGAATACTATATGCCTTCTTCTTTTAACCAAAGCTTCTGTTTTTCAGTCAAGACATTCCCCCAAAGTGAGCGTTAAAAAACAAGTCGATACAGATTTGAATCAGATTTTTGAGGACAGATTTGTTTTTGAAGAGGGAGCATACCGGGCGTATGTGACCGATGATAAAACAAATATGATCCAAAAAGATATTCAAATCTTTGAGGATAATTTGGCGAACTCTATGATGAACTCCGCAGTCCCCTCCACGCCGAGAAGAGAAGTGTCAACGCACAGATCATAGGTCGAGGCCACGCCCCAGTTGCCGAAAGTGAAGCAGTTGTAGAAGCTTTCCCGCTCCTTCTCCTTCTTCACGATGAATTCCTCGGCCTTTTCTGCCGGCATCCCCATTCTTTCCGCAACCCTTTCCGCACGGACTGAAAGCGGGGAGGTGAGGAAAACGTCGAGACAGCAGTCCATGTCCCGGAGGATGTAGTCCGCCGCCCTGCCGACAATCACCGCCGAGCCTTTCTCCGCAATGTTCCGGATGGTCTGTGCCTGCATCTTGAACAGCGCGCTGTCGTCCGTGAGGTAACTTCCCCCGCCGAAAATGCTTGACGAGAAGATTGAGGACAGCGTGAGGCTGCGCTTCTTCTCGTCCCTGTTGCGGAACAGCTCCTCGGTGAATCCGAAGTCCTGCGCCGCCTTTGTAAGCAGCTCGTTGTCATAGACCGGAATCCCGAGAATCTCCCCGATTTTGTCCGCAACGGCCTTGCCCCCGCTGCCGAACTGTCTTCCTATGTTTATTATGATCTTTTTCATTTTCAAAATCCTTCAGAAACCTGTTTTTCCCATGTCGTTTTTTTATCGGCCTGCGGAACGTCCCTATTTCACTGCGCCGCCGAGACCCGTGGGGTCGTCGCCGTCATTGAGTTTCGCAAATTTGCGGAACAGCTGTCCGAGAAGAACCGCCGTCATGGCGCTTGCAACCACGTCCGAAATCGGGAAACTCCACCACACACCGTCAGCCCCGAGCAGGAGCGGCAGGGTGTAGAGGGTCGGCACAAGGCAGATCAGCTGTCTCGTGAGCGAGAGGAAAATCGACTTCTTCACCATCCCGAGACACTGGAAAAGGTTAGTCCCCACCATCTGGAATCCCACGACGGGGAACATGACGTTCATTATCCTCAGGCCGTGCGATGACAGGTCGAGAAGTTCGCCGTCGTGAGTGAATATGGAGCATGCCGCCCTCGGGAATCCGACGCAGACGATGAAGCACAGCACGGAAACCACCGTGGCGAGTGCGGCGGTCTTGAAATAGACCTCCCTGACCCGGCTGTATTTTCTCGCGCCGTAGTTGTAGCCGGCAATGGGCTGCATGCCCTGGTTCAGCCCCATGCATATCATCACGAACATGAAGGTCAGCCGGTTGCATATTCCGTAGGCTCCGATTCCGAGGTCTCCGGCATATTTCCCGAGCTGCTGGTTTATGAACAGCGACACGATGCAGGCGGCGGTGTTCATCAGGAACGGCCCGAAACCGATTTCGAGCGAGTCCTTCGCCACTCTCAGGTCAAGCCTGAGGATGTGTTTCTCGAAGCGCACCGTCCTGTCCTTCTTCATGAAATGCAGCAGGGCGAGAATCATCGCGATGAACTGCGAGATGACGGTCGCCCATGCGGCTCCGCGTATCCCCATGTTCATCCCGAAAATCATCACCGGATCGAGCGCCGCATTGAACAGCACCGTGAAAATCGTCAGCCCCATGGCCATCTTCGGGCTTCCGGAAGCCCTCATCGCCCCGTTGAGTCCGAAATAGACATGGGAGATTATGTTTCCGTAGAGGATGATTTCCATATATTCCCTCGCATAGGCTATCGTGTTCCCGCTGGCTCCGAAGAAATAGAGGATGGGGTCGAGGAACGCGAGGGCTGCGGCTGCGAAGAGAAATCCTATGATTATGTTGAGTGTCACGATGTTGCTGAGAACTTTCCGCGACGCTTCGTAGTTCTTCTGTCCGAGCAGGATGGAGAGAATCGTCGCCCCGCCCACGCCCACGAGAGTTCCGAATGCGGTGGAGAGGTTCATCAGGGGGAAGGTCACGGCAAGTCCGGAAATCGCGAGAGCCCCCACGCCCTGTCCCACGAAGATGCTGTCAACCATGTTGTACAGCGAGGACGCCGTCATCGCGATGATTGCAGGGAGCGCGTAGTTCTGTATGAGTTTCCAGATTTTTTCAGTGCCTAATTCCGTCGGTGCAGATTTCATCTCGGCCATTATTCCTCCTCCTCGCTTATGATTTCAATCTCGAAAATGAGCGGAGCATAGCCCGGAATGAGGTTTCCGCTGCCGGAACTGCCGTAGCCGAGTTCCGACCAGAAGATTCCTATGCCCTTGCCGGCGTTCATCTGCCAGAGGGTCTTGCTGAATCCGGAAATCAGCGAACTGCTGCTCATCGTAATGCTGCTGTAATCTTCGCCCCAAGTGATTGACTTCGTTGCATAAGTGGTTGATGAGGAGTAAATTCCGTTGTCTTTGGCGGTGTTCTCGACAGTGGTGTCGAAGGCCTGTCCGTCGAGTCGGCGTCCGGTGTAGTTGATGGTGACGGTGGTGTCGGACGGGAACGTGACATGTCCGGCCGTGTCGGTGACAGGGATGAAGTAGAAGCCCTTGCATGCGCCGATTGTCTT
Organism: Barnesiella intestinihominis; assembly: GCA_963625415.1. Taxonomy (GTDB): domain Bacteria; phylum Bacteroidota; class Bacteroidia; order Bacteroidales; family UBA932; genus Cryptobacteroides. The sequence goes on along the minus strand of CAVFTG010000006.1, from coordinate 15,248 downwards.
TGTCGTGTCAGGCATGGCGGCGAACTCCCCGTTGTCGAGCTTCAGCTTGCCGACGACCTTCTCTTTCAGATACGTTTCGATTTCGTCGATCTGATATTGTCCGATGTCATCGATGACTCCGGTGAGCCTTATCCTGTATATGGCATTGGAAGAGGAGCTGGAATTTCCGAGATATTCGTCTTCAGTGACATAGTCCTGCGTGCTTATGAGCCACTTCGGAATGAGCACGGTCCGTTCTCCTCCGACCTTCATCCCGGCGATTGCGTCAATCACTCCGGCGTAGTTCGAACCGCCTGAGATTGAGATCACCTTGGGGCCGTAGAAATATGTCTTGTCGTATGTTCCGAGTTTCACCGCAGTCTCCTTTTCAGTGTAGGATGATATTTCGCCCTCCATGTCCGAAACAGTGTAGCTTACGGTCACATAGCCGCCTTTCTTCGCCTCTGCGGCACCTGTCCCGATTTTTTCGGAGAGAAGATAGACTCCGCGTCCGAGCGTGTCCGGAAGGCCTGTTTCGGGATTTCGGACTATCTCAAGTCCGATGTCTGAATGATCCGCCTTAAGCCAGGCCTTGAGATACCTCTGCTCGTCATCGTAAATCCCGCTGTCGGCAGTCTTCGCGCAGCCTGCGCACAAGACCGCAATCATGCAAATCTGCGGGATGATTGAAATTTTCTTCATAATATGTCTTGATGCTTATTTGCTGATGCTTTCGACCCACACGTGGTAGAGCAGTGCCGAATTTGCAGGAATTGTGCCAATCGGCTTGGAGCCGAAACCGTGCTTGCCGGAGAAGATTATGTAGCATTCCTCCCCGACTTTCACGCCGAAAAGTCCTTTCCTCAGCCCGTCGAGGATGCCGTCCCCGTTCGCGAGGTTCAGCGTGACGGCGGAGAAATCCGAGCCGGAGAGCGTGTCCCATCCGTTCTGTACGGCGGTCTCCTCATGGTTGGTCGCGAACATGTTGGTCTGTACGATACTTCCCGTGAAGACATAGGCGGCGTAGAAGAACGAGACCGTTCCGGATGTGGACAGGCTGTCCTCCCCGACGCCCTCCTCGATCACGAGCCGGCTGCAGCCGTCGTTCACATGGACCCGCAAGGCGTTGGAACTGCTTATCTGGCTCTGTATGAACGAGTCGATTTTCTTGTCCTGGCTGTCGTACGTCGTCTGGAGCTGCTGCTTTCCGCAGGCCGCCGCGGACAGAACCGCCGCCATCACCGCGGCCGCCGTGAGAGCGCGTGCTGCTATGTTTCCGTCTTTCTTCATTGCTTCGTCGTTCTGAGTCCCGCATGTGTCCCGGCCTGAAACCCTTGTGGCGGTTTCCCCGTCTGCGAAACCTGAGTTATTGTTTTCCGAAGAAATCTCCGGCGCATTTTTCAATATAGGCCGGCGCGGCTTCCGGACCGGATATGTCCGAGGGTACGGACAGCCGTCCGCCTGCCGCGAGTTCGTGCCCGCCTCCGTTGAAATAGCGGATGGCGAACCGATTGGCCGAAGTCCCCCTTTTGGAGCGCACCGAAACTCTGAGCCTGTCGCGGGTGTCCTCTTCTTTGAGGAATATGCTCATCCGCACTTTCTCAATCCCCAGCGGCATGTTCACGAATCCTTCGGACTCTCCGTCGCGTATTCCGTATCTCCTGATTTCCTCGGAGGACATGACCGCGTAGGCCACCCCCTCGGGGGTTATCTTCATCTTATCCAGAAAATAGCCCATGAAGCGGAAGCGGTTTTCCCTGTAGCAGCCGTAGAGTTTCCCGAGCAGCGCGTCCCTGTCGACTCCGGCCGCGACCAGTTCTCCCGCCATCTTCAGTGTCGACGGGTAGGTGGAGTTCGCGAAATTGTTGCTGTCTGTCGTCATGCCGAGCATCAGCGCCGTCCCGGTCTCTTTCCCGAGCCTTTCCGCCCGTCCGCCGATTTCCGGCATTCTGAGGAGTATGTTGTAGAGCAGCTCGCAGGATGATGACACTTCGCACTGCGAGAATATGAGGTCGTAGAAATCTTCTTCCGGAGAGATGTGGTGGTCGATGAGAATCCGGAATCCGTTGAATTTCCGGATTGCCGCCTCGAGGGCGTCGGTCCTGCCCGGGCTGTTGTAATCGACGCTGATCAGGAGACCGCCCTGCTCCAGGGCGCGCCCAGCCTCCTCTTTTCTGTCGGTGATCATCTCCGACAGCCCGTCTCCGATTGCGAATCCGAGATTTTCCGGGCATGGGTCGGGAAAGATTATCTTCACGGATTTTCCGCGTCCGGCGAGGTAGAGGGCGAGAGCGGTGGAACTTCCCACGGCGTCTCCGTCCGGGTGCGTATGCGTGGAAATGACCACCGACGACGCCTCAGAGATGCGTCTGTCCAGTTCTGCGATTTTTTCTTCCGTAACCGTGTCCATCATTTCATGTCTTTTCAGAGCCTGCGCACCATTGTCTTCGTGACATGCGTCCGTGCATATATCCTGCAAAATTACGCATAATTTTTAAGAAGCTGTTTAATTTTTTTGTTCAAAAGACGCCCAAAGAACGAACACACGGGAAAGTGAGAAAAATTTAAACAGATTCTAAACGGCACATGTTGCAATTCATAAATCAAATTCATAACTTTGTCAAGTTTTTGGACTTGGACGAATAATACCCGGACAAATCCGGTTGCAACGATAGAAATAATAAAAGAACACGAATATGAACAAAGCAATCAAGATTACATTGACCTACATCCTCCTGCCGGCGGTGATTATCTTCCTCTCGGTGATTACGGTCAAAAGTATCATGGAACCGATCGAATTCAACAAGGAGAAGAACGTGCGCGAGAAAGTCGCCATCCAGCAGCTCAAGGACATCCGCGACCTTCAGGTGGCTTACAAGAGCGTCAACGGAAAGTTCGTTTCGGGATTCGACACGCTTCAGGCGTTCTACAACACCGGAAAGATGAAGGTGATCATGAAAGTCGGTTCATTGGACGACTCCCTTGCGGTGGCCAACACGAAAGCTCTCAAGAAGAAGCAGCCGAGGATTACGGCGGAGCAGATGCTTGAGCTGACCAAGGCCGGCCAGAAGCTCGTGTTCACAATCGAGAACGAGATTCCGGTGAAGGACACCCTCTTCAACAACCGTCCGGATTTCGACATCAACACAATCGGCATCATCCCGTTCAGCGGCGGACAGCCTGTCGGGATGGCGTCAACGGTCAAGATGGTTTCAGGCGTGCCTGTTCCGCTCTTTGAGGCCGAGATGCCGTACAGGGCTCTTCTGAGCGGGCTTGACAATCAGCTCAGGATCAATCTTGACGACGAGAGAATAAAGACTGACCGTTACCCGGGACTCAAGGTGGGAAGCATCACCGCGCCTAACAACAATGCAGGCAACTGGGAATAAGGACAGGATAACCGTTCAGGTGGGTCTGGGCGGGTTTTCCTTTCAGACAGAATCTGACAAGACCAGGCATTCATCCGGATGGATGGATGCCGGGTCTGTTTTTACTGCGCGTGAGCTTCAGCGCCGGTACGATGAAGTGGAGATATACCTTTTCACTCCGAAGGTGACGCTCGTGCCGACACAGTTCGTCGTGGACGGCAGCGAGCGCGAACTGCTGTCTTCCGTCGCGGACATCTCGGAAACCGACAGCATCTCCAGCATAGGAATCGAAGAACTGGGCGCGACGATGATATGGTCTCCGTCAATCGGGGAGACGCTCTCGGAGACCCTCCGCAACGGCATCCTCCGGGTGGACGGCAGCCGGGCGGACGTGCTTCCCGAACTTTACGGCATGCTTCGCTCTCTTTCCGGAATTTCCCAGTACAACAAGATTGTCGCCTCGATTGCCGATTCCCATCTTCATCTTGTGATTGCCGAGGGCAGGAGTCTCCGTCTGTGCAATGTCTTTGACGCGGAGGACTTCACCACGGCGGAGTATTGGATTTTTTCTGCGATGAAAAGTCTTCAGCTGAATCCGGACGTGTCGGACATCTTTTTCAGGACTCCGCTCTCCGACGTGGAGGAAATATCGCTCTGCAGCTATTTCCGCAATGTGGAAACCGTATTCTGATGCCGCCGGATATGAGAATTATCGGAGGAAAACTCAGGGGACGCACGATTGACGTCCCGGCAGGCTATGCCGCACGCCCTACGACCGATTTCGCCAAAGAGGGGCTGTTCAACATTCTCGGCAACGAGTATGAGTTTGACGGGCTGAAGGTGCTTGACCTTTTCGGCGGTGCGGGTTCGATTTCATTGGAGTTCGCCTCCCGTGGCGCCGGAATGGTCTATTCTGTGGAGATGGCTCCCGCAAACGCCTCGTTCATACGCTCGCAGGCGGCGAAGTTCGGCCTTGACAACCTCGCCGTCGTCCGCCACAATGTTTTTGATTTTCTGCCGCTATGCCGGGAAAAGTTCGACATTGTCTTTGCGGATCCGCCCTACGCCATCGACGGGCTTGACACCATCCCCGACAAAGTCCTGAACTGCGGCATACTCAATCCCGAATGTTATTTCATTCTTGAGCATCCTGCGGAATATTCATTCACCGCGCATCCGCATTTCGTCAAAGAGAGGAAATACGGCAACGTACATTTCAGCTTCTTCATCTGATTGTCGAGCGCAGCGAAGACACAAACCAATTGTCGAAGTGCAACGCAGCAGATCGCCTCTCAGACAACGCTTAAGCGAACATCTTGGGGGAGGATTGTATGAGAGGATGAGATGGCAGATCGCCTCTCAGACAATCCGTCTGAAGGCGATGCATGCATTATGCCCCCCAAACCCCAGCGAATCGGAAATCGCAATAGTGAGCGGAGTCTCGACTGCGACATTAGGCGTGTAGTCGAGGTCGCATTCGGGATCCGGAGTGTCGAGATTGATTGTCGGCGGCACAGTCCCGTCACGCAGCGCAAGCACGGCCGCAATCGCCTCGAAGCCCCCGGCCGCCCCGAGCGGATGCCCGGTCATCGACTTTGTCGATGAGATGTGCGCACGCCTTGCCTCGTCCTCCCCGAGTGCCATCTTGAAAGCTTTGGTCTCACAACTGTCGTTGAGCTGTGTCCCCGTACCGTGGGCGTTGATGTAGAGATTGTCCGCTCCGGGGCGGTAGCCGGCCTCCGAGAGAGCCGCTTCGATGGCTTTGGACTGGGTGAGTCCGTCAGGACGCGGGGCTGTGATGTGGTGGCCGTCGCAGGTGTTGCCGTAGCCGCAGATTTCCCCGAGAATCTCCGCGCCCCTCGACTTGGCATGTTCATATTCTTCAAGCACAAGTACGCCGGCTCCTTCAGCAAGTACGAATCCGGCTCTGTTCGCGTTGAACGGCAGGCAGGCGTAGTCGGGGTCGTCCGCGCCGGTCAAGGCTTTCGCATTGGCGAACGCCGCGACTCCCATCGGAATCAGCGGGGATTCGGTGCCTCCGGCGATGATGGCGTCAGCATAGCCGTGGCGTATCGCCCTGTAGGCTTCGCCTATCGAGTGTGTGGCAGTCGCGCAGGCGGTGACAATCGGCACGCACGGACCGTTCGCATGGTGGCGTATCGCGATGTTTCCTGAAGCTATGTTGGGAATCATTGTCGGGACATAGAGCGGGGAAATCCATCTCGGGCCGCTCGTAATCATCTTCTCGACTTCGCGGAATGTCGCAGGATAGCCGCCGATTCCGGAACCGACATAGACTCCGAGTCTGAACGGGTCGATGTTGCCGCCCTCTCCGGAGTCAAGCCCGGACTGATCCATGGCCTGTTTCGCCGCAGCCACGGCATAGACTGAGAAGAGGTCCTGCTTTCTCGTGAAAGCCGGCTCGATTCCGAAGTCGGCCGGATTGAAGTCCGTGATTTCTCCCGCCACCGATGCGGAAAGCCCCTCCGTGGAGAACCTGCTCAGTTTCTTGATTCCGTTTCGGCCTTTCTTGAGGCTGTCCCAATATGTCTTGACATTGTTTCCTACCGGAGAGACGACTCCCATCCCGGTTATTACCACTCTTTTTTCCATATATGCTGTTTTTAATCAACCGCTCAAGTTCATTTGGCACGACCCGGAACGAACGTCTCAGGCGTCGGCATCAGATAGACGGATGCCCGGAGAAATGCGGCGTAGGCGTCAAGGTCGGTGAAAAGGTTCTGCTTTTCGACACTGATGGTCTCTCCGATGACGATGCGGTGTCTTCCCTTTGACTTGTTGAGCAGTTCCCGGGGCAGACGCAGCAGCCTGACTTTCCAGTCAATGAGACCGAGAGAATAGTAGAACCATGAATTGTGATCGATGAAATGAACCGGAACAATCGGCACCCGCGCCTTGCGTATGAGCCGTATCATGCTCTCCTGCCATGGTCTGTCAGAAATCTCCCGTGCCCCGGGATGAAAGTCTGAGACGGCTCCGGAAGGGAAAAAACCAACCGCGTGCCCTCCTTTGAGCCTTTCAAGCGTCTCTCTCACGCCGTTGAGCGTCGTCCTTGTCGGTTCTGTCTTTTTCGTCGTCGTGGGATTGACTGTTATGAACGCCGGCCGCAGCGGCTCAATCCGTCCGAGAATCTCGTTCACCATTACTTTGTAGTCCGGTCTGCGCGGGAGGAAGAGGTCGAGCAGGATGATGCCGTCCAGTCCTCCGTAGGGGTGGTTGCTGATTGTGATGAACGCGCCCTCCGGCAGATTCCCGAGCCTCTCGGCATTGCCGACGAGGTAGTTGCAGCCCATGTCCTCAAGCAGCTTTCTTGCCGCGTTTCCGGCCGGAGCGATCCCGTACAGGTTGTTGTAGAGCGAATTGAGCCTGTTCACGCCAAGGAGAGCCATCAGGCATCTTCCGAACCGCTCCCCCCACTGGCCTCTGAAGACCGGAGCGATTTCTCCGAGTTCTCCGATGCTGAGCAGTTCATGCTCCGGCTTTTCGGACTTCTTGCGGAAAACGAGAATCTCCGCGAGAAAATAATTGAGTATTCCGGAGATGCAGACGGCGAGCAGGTTGCACAGCCACGCGTCCCAACCGAAGATTCTCGCGAAAAGCACGAGGAAGACCATCTTCACGAGGAATCCGAAGATGCAGGACACGTTGAACCCGCCGAAATGTCTCCAGAAACTCTTTTTGGAGGAGCGGTTGCTGATGCGGTTCTTCCAGATCCAGAAGTAGGACATGAGGAAGTTCGCGAAAGTCGCCACCTCGAACGAGATGGCCGGACCGATCCAGTATTCGCCCCAATAGGAGAACGAACCCCAGAATCCGCTTGAGGGGTGAAGCGCCATCATCTGCTTGAGCGCCCATCCGACAAGCCAGAGGACAGCCGTGTCAACGACGGTCCCGAGAGCCCGGCTCACCACGAACTCGATCCATTTCTTCAGAGAGAGGGTCTTGTCCTTCTGAACCTTCCCCCCTTCTTCAAGCCCGTTCCTCTTGTCTGCCATCTGCCTCCGCCCGGGAATTATTCTTCAAATTTTCCGTCAAAAGGCTTCGGAGGGTCAATCTTCGAAAGCGCCCTTTCGTCCTTAATCTGCGAGTGCAGCAGAAGCAGGAAAATTATGCATCCGAGTCCTATGGCAATCCAGTCGAACGGGGTGTACGCTCCGTTGAGACTGCTGATTCCGCCTTTGAAGCAGTCGATTGTCACAATGTAGCCGTCCCACGGGACATAAATCAGAAGCACTACGCAGACTGCCGCGATTATGCGGAATTCCGTAGGGCCGAGCTTCCCGTAGGTGAGCTTGAACTCGTTCTTGAGAATTGTGCCGATATAAGTGTGGGCGGAGATTGCGAGGTAGGCCACGAGCACGAACAGAGCCACGTCCATCCGGACGATGGGGGAGAGTCCCGCTCCGATGCACATTATTATGATTGTGAAGATGTCGACATTGTGGTCGATGAAGAAACCGTAAACAGGCCGCTGCGTGTGTCTTACGCGCGCCATCGAGCCGTCGAGACTGTCTCCGTACCAGTTGATTGCAAGCCCTGCCACGGACAGCCACATCCAGCGGAGGTCATAGTTGGCGAGACCGAAGCCCACGGCGCAGAGTATCGCGCCCAATGTGCCTATGACCGTGAGCATATTCGATGTCGCCCATTTAGGCTGGCGTTTCGCGAGCCACACCAGTGCCTTTTTCTCCGTCGCGTTGAGCAGGGAGGTCTGGATTCTTGTCGCTTTTTCGTTTCCCATAATATCCGAATTAAATGAAAGCAGAGCATCCCGTTCTCACGAAATGCTCCGCAAAATTAAGAAAATTCTATGAAACCGCAGCAACCTTTGCAGTTGCGAGGGTTTCGTCAAGATGAGCAACGCGGCAATCCGCTCCCAGATTCGCACTCACATTAAAGGACGGCCATAATGGCGCCTACCAGCGAAAGAATCGCATAGAACTCAGGAAGAGCGGCGTAGATGAGCGTGTTGGTCATCACATTGTGTCCCTGACTCTCACCGACGATACCGTTGGCGCAGACCTGACCCTGACGGATTGCCGAGAAGAAGCATACGAGACCGGTCGCGAGGCCGACTCCGAAAAGAAGCGGACCTTTGACCGCGAAGTCCGGCTGGAACACGACGAGCCAGAGAAGGAAGCCTACGAATCCGTAGAGACCCTGGGTCGCAGGAAGTGCGGAAAGCACCATATAGGTGGATGATTTTTCGGGATTCTTCTTGAGAGCCCCTTCCGCAGCATTCGCTGCGATTGTGGTTCCGTAGCTGGAACCGATGCCGGCAAGGCCAAGCATAAGGCCGAGACCGAGATAACCGAGAATTTCGTTCATGATTTTAAAGATTTTATTGTTACTATTTTCTGTTTTCTTTGCGTAACCGTACGATTTTATAAAATGTATATGCCGTTATTTGAGCGGGTTGTATTTTGTTCCCGTCCCCTCATATCCGGAGTTCTTGAAATACTCGACGAAGGTCAGACGCAGCGGATGCACGAATGCTCCGAGGCAGGACATCGCGAGGTTCAGGATGTGTCCGAAAATCAGGATGACAATGCACAGCAGCCAGTTCACGCCCGGAATCGGAATGTCGAGAATCATAGTCCCCATCATATTGAACGCGCTTCCGAGCATTCCTCCGGCAAGCCCGAGGGCGTAGAGACGGATGTAGCTCAGCGTGTCGCTCATAAGCCCGGTCACCATATTGTAGGTGTCCCAAAGCCCGGCTCCGATGTTCTTGAGCGGATTGCGTCCCGGCGTGTTGAAGATGTAGATTGCAAGACCGCTCACGCAGGCGAGGACGATGACCGTCCATTTGAACGCCTCCGCAGAAAGGACTTCCGTCATTCCGAACGCCGTGGCGATGATGCCTCCGACAATGAGAACTGTCCAGCCCCAGGTCGCTATGGTGTTCTTGAAGCCGAAGCGGCGCGTGTAGCCGAGAGTCTTGATGATCATCGCAAGGCAGATGTGGAACACTCCGATTCCGATCGCGAGCACCATCTGTGCCGGGAATCCTGCAATTTTCGCGTCTGGAAACCATCCGTCCACGCAGACCGCCTTGAGCCAGTCCGGCGCCCAGGAGGCTGACAGAATGCTGATTCCGAAGAATGTTCCGAGCAGCGTGCCGACGACGATTGTCATCGAGCCGAGGAATATGACGAGCCTGTACATCTTCCCCAGCCCCGAACCCTGCATCTTGAATTTCATATAAAGTCCGATGAGCACGAGCAGTATTCCGTAGCCGGCATCCCCGAGACACATCGCGAAGAACAGCATGAAGAACGGCGCGAGCACCGGAGTCGGGTCGAACTCGTCGTAGGCCGGCATGCCGTACATTCCCGTGAGCACTTCGAAGTTCTTCGCGAACCAGTTGTTGTGCAGCTTGATAGGAGGATTGTCCTCCTTGGTGGCCGCCTCAGCCGTGTAATAGACATCCATCGAGTCGAACTTCTTCTGAAGCCGTGCGTCGTCGGAGGTCGGAGCGAAGCCCGTTATGACGGTGAGGCAGTTCTCCACGGCCTTTTCCGTCGCCGCCTCGGCGAGGCAGAGGTCAAGTTCCCGAAGTTTCTCCCCGTAAGCCTTCCGGATTTCGTCTTCGCAGCTCTTGAGATTGCCGAGCGTGGCCTGTTCTTCCGCAAGCCTGGTCTGCAGTTCAGCGAGAGTCTTCTCCGCTTCGTTCACGGAGCCTTCCGGAGCCGCGACAGGTTCAAGAGGGAAACTGTAGTCCGCATCTGCGGGAGCCACCGTCACGAAATAGACGGAAGATTCGGTCTCGCTTATGACCTCAAGCGGCTGGATTTCGCCCCATGCTTGGTCGAACTTCTTCTTCGGACAGCTGTAGAACCTCAGTTTGAGTCCATGGGACTCAAGACGATGAATGTCTTCGCTGCTGAATTCGCCCCACGGCCGGCGGAGGGAAACCTCCTTCTTCGCGGCGGAAATCGCGGCTCCGGTTCCGGCAATCTGTTCCTGAGTTTCAAGCACGGCCTTTGTCGGACATCCGTCGAACCTGAATCCGGCCTCCGGTTCAGCCTGGCATGCCTTGAGAATGGAGAGCGCCTTCTTCGCCTCCTCCGCCTCAGCGAGCAGCCCGGACGATTTTTCGTCCACAGGCTTGAGGGAGCGCGTGATGTCGACGACCCCGAGTTCCTGAAGTCCGTTCAGGAAGTCCTCCGTCTGCTCCGCGAGCATAATGAAGGAGTATTTAGTCATCTTAGTTACCATATTCCGCGTCCTCCTCTTCCGTATGCCTTTGTTTGACAATTTTTGACGAAGCCTTGGTGAGGTTCTCCTCGTCCTCCATATACCTCTTTATCTTGCGTATGGCCTCCTGATAGCCCGGAATCTGCACCTTTTCGTAGAGGTTCACCTTCTGGGTGGTCTTCTTCCTCTGGAAATCCAGGATGCGGCTTTTCTCCTTGTAGACCTCCGACTCTATGCCCAGACGCGAGAGTTCCTTGAGGATCGCCACTCCGTCCGCATACCACGCCGGTTTGGCGAAAGCGTTGAACTCGTGGATTTCGTAGGATATGCCCTTGAGTTCCGGAGTCTTCACGCCGGCCACCTTCACCGTGACAAGGTCTATGTCGGTGATGGAAATCAGACCGGAATCGAACTCGTTCCAGAGGGCTGCAAGATAATCGTATTTTTTGAGGGCGGCTTCAAGGTCTTCAATCAGCTTCTCCGAATAATCCTTGGCGCGGCGGACCTCCATGCGCAGGGCGCTCTCCTTGTTCTTGAGGGTCGGGAGGGCGTTCTGGCGCATCTTCAGCTGCTTGCCTATATCATTTAAAGAAGTTTTGTTATATTGAAATTTGATAGCCATTGCTTTTAGTTCTTCCAGTATTTGTCTATGAGTGCCTGCTTGATGCCGGTTTCGGCCTTGGAGAAGTACTTGCCGAAGAGTTCCCATGCGGTGTCGAGCATCTCGTCGAGATTGAGGTTGACGTCGATGGAGAGGATTCTTGTGGCGTAGTCCTTCGCGTAGGCGAGGCAGCGGTGGTCATAGTCGGAGAGGTCGAAACCGTTCTCGAGCTTCGTCTTGGCGTTCTGCGCGTCGGCGTAGAGACGGACAGAGGCGTTCATCACCTGTGAGTGGTCCTCCCTCGTCTTCTTGCCCTGCACGAGCTGCTTGAGTCGCGAGAGCGAGCGGAACGGGTCTATGATGACCTTGCCGGAATCCGGATCCGCACGGAGGTAGAGCTGGCCTTCCGTGATGTAGCCGGTGTTGTCCGGAATCGCGTGGGTGATGTCGCCGTCGTTGAGGGTGGTCACGGCTATGATGGTGATTGAACCTCCGTCAGGCAGCTGCACCGCCTTCTCGTAAATCTTCGCGAGGTCGGAGTAGAGCGAACCCGGCATCGAGTCCTTCGACGGAATCTGGTCCATACGGTTCGACACGATTGAGAGCGCGTCGGCGTAGAGCGTCATGTCCGTCAGGAGCACAAGCACTTTCTCGTTCTTCTCCACCGCGAAATACTCCGCCGCCGTAAGCGCCATATCCGGAATGAGGAGGCGCTCCACAGGAGGCTGCTCGGTCGTGTTCACGAAAGATATGATCTTGTCGAGAGCGCCTGCGGCCTCGAACTCGTGCTTGAAGTAGAGGTAGTCGTCGTTGGAGAGTCCCATTCCGCCGAGGATGATCTTGTCGACATCCGCACGGAGGGCCACCTGCGCCATCACGTTGTTGTAAGGCTGGTCAGGATCCGCGAAGAACGGAATCTTCTGTCCGGACACGAGCGTGTTGTTGAGGTCTATGCCGGCGATGCCCGTCGGGATGATTTCCGAAGGCTGCTTTCTCTTGTAAGGGTTCACTGACGGGCCTCCGATCTGCCTTTCCTCGCCTTCAACCTCCGGACCTCCGTCAATAGGGTGTCCGTACGCGTTGAAGAAGCGTCCTGAAAGATCCTCGCTCACGTGGAGGGTCGGAGGAGCGCCGAGGAATGTCACCTCGGCATCGGTCGGGATGCCCTCCGTGCCGGCGAATATCTGGAGAGTGACCAGCTCCCCCTTGGTCTTCACGACCTGCGCGAGCCTGCCGGCCACAACGGCAAGCTCATCGTTGGAAGCACCTTCGGCCTTGAGTGACACCGTGGCCTTGGTGATGCTCTCCAGCTTTGTGTAGATTTTCTTATATGCCTTATTTGCCATTGTTCAGGAGTGTATTAAGTTTGTTTTCAAATTCTTTGAACTGCTCTCCATGGAACTCCGAGTAGTTCATCTGACGAAGGATGTTGATGATTTCCTTGAAGAAATCGCGGCATTTCTCGAAGTCCTCGAATTCAAATTCGCGGTCGCATATCCCGAGAACGAGATTGACCATATATTTCTGTCTTTCAATCGGGCAGAGGGCGTCAATCGCGTCGAACGCGTCCTGCTGGAGAATCACGAAGTCTATGAGCTCGGACTTCCAGAACAGTTCGTGGTAGTTCATCGGAACGCCGTCGTCGCCGAGGATGTTGATCTGCTCGTTCGCCTCGCGGCCTTTCCTGATGAGGTTCTTGAGTCTGTTGACCTTCTCGCCCCATCCCGGTTCGACCGTCTTTTCGAGATATTCCTGAATCTCGGGGTATTCGAGATATTTTGAATATGAATCAATCGGGTTCACCGCAGGGTATCTCTTCTGGTCGGCGCGTTTCTGCTCGAGGGCGTAGAAACAGCGTGCAGCCTTCTTCGTGGACTCCGTCACAGGCTCCTTGAGGTTACCGCCGGCAGGGGAGACTGTCCCGATGAATGTCACCGAACCGGTCTGACCGTTGTTCAGAACCACCATTCCGGCGCGGGCGTAGAAGTTGGAGATGATTGCCGACAAATCCACAGGGAAGGCATCCGCTCCCGGAAGCTCCTCCATACGGTTGCTCATCTCCCTGAGGGCCTGCGCCCATCTCGAAGTGGAGTCGGCGAGAAGGAGAACCTTCATTCCCATCGCGCGGTAGTACTCGCAGATGGTCATCGCCGTATATACGGAAGCCTCGCGGGCCGCCACAGGCATGTTCGAGGTGTTGCAGATGATGGTCGTGCGCTCCATGAGGTGCCGCCCGGTGTGCGGGTCGATCAACTCAGGGAACTCGGTGAAGATTTCCACGACCTCGTTCGCCCTCTCTCCGCAGGCCGCCATCACGATGACCTGGGCGTCGCCCTGCTTGGCGATGGCGTGCTGGAGCACGGTCTTTCCGCAGCCGAACGGTCCCGGAATGAAGCCCGTGCCGCCCTCCGCGATAGGGTCGAGGGTGTCGATTACGCGCACTCCGGTCTCCATGATGCGGTTCGGTCTCGGCTTCTCCCTATAGCCCTTCACCGCAATCTTCACCGGCCATTTCTGGGTCATCGTGACCTTGACTTCCTCTCCGTCCCCGTTCACGAGAACTGCAACTGTGTCGTCAATCTTGTACTGACCGGCCTTCGCCACGGATTTCACGCTGTATTCGCCCTTGAACGCGAACGGCACCATGATTTTGTGCGGAAGCCAGCCTTCCTTCACTTCGCCGAGCCAGTCGGCTGCGACGACTTTGTCGCCCGGTTTCGCAATCGGGGTGAAGTCCCAGAGCTTTTCGTGGTCGAGAGCCTCGGTGTATTCCCCTCTCTTGAGGAACACTCCGGTCATTGTCGTGAGGTTGTTCTGGAGACCGTCGTAGCAGCTCGACAGCAAGCCCGGCCCGAGCGTCACCTCAAGCATCCGGTTCTCGAAAACGACCTTGTTCCCGTTTTTGAGGCCACGGGTGCTCTCGAACACCTGCACCGCCGCGTTCGAACCGTTCACCTTGATGACCTCCGCCATCAACTGAGTTCCGTCGACGTCGATGTAGCAGATTTCGTTCTGCGAAACCGGACCGTCGACCGCGACAGTGACAAGGTTTGAGACGATGCCCGTCACCTTTCCTGTAGTCTTGTCCATATCTGTTCTTTAATTATTTGATTATTCGTTTGTCATTATGCTTCAGTGCAATGCGTGCGAGTGCCGTCGGACTTCGGGATTCACTGTCGCCCGCTGTAGTTCACGCCCTTGAACGTGCCGCGCACCTCATCGACCAGTTTGCGGAACATTTCGCGCCCGGTCTGTTCGTCGAGCCTGTACCAGCGCGCCACGACCTGCATCTTGGCGATGAACGCGAGCACGCTTTCGATGTCGAAGAGGTTGAAGACGGTCATTGCCGAAATCCTGTCCCAGACAAGGTCGTCAAGCGCCCTTTCCCGCACGAGCAGGTCATCCCCCCTGAGGATGCTCTCCACGGTCTCCGCCTCTTCGAAAGGCAGTTCGAGCGGCTCGCCGTCCCTGCCGGGGAGAACCATCACGTCCTTGTCGGCCGGCCGGCCGAGCGCCTTGTTCAGGTACTTCACCTTGGCGTTCCGGAGGTTCAGGTCGAAGCGGAAATATTCACGCAGGAACGCGTTCCTGTGCGAGACGGCTCCGGCGTAGAACTCCGGTGTGAGGTTCTCCTCCGCGTATCCCTTCATCAGGAAATCCACGAGCGCGTTGTCCCTCGAATCCAGCTGTCCGCGTATTTCTTCAATGAACTGGTCCGGGGTGGTGTCAGTGAACCGGAAGCCGCTGTCGATTACGGGGAGGCCCGCTATTATATATTCATAGTTACGCATAGCTATCCGAAGAGGATTTTTCTGGTGGCCGGGCGGAGGTATTCGCTGATGAGTTCGCGGAAAGCCTCATCGGTGAAATTGATGAAGTAGCCGCCGTTCTTCGGGCCGACGGTGAATCCGCCGCCGATTTTCTTGCTGAACCTGACCTCCACATCCTTCTTAAGAGTCTTCGCGACCTCGTTCTTGATGAAGCCTTCGAGAGTGTTCTTCGCAGATTCAGGAAGGCATATTTCGATGTCGCAGTCCTTTCCGTCGGCGAAAGCCCCGACTGCCGAAGTTATGATGGTC
>CAVFTG010000005.1:24132-27437 GCA_963625415.1 Barnesiella intestinihominis | reverse complement strand
CTTTCACCTCAACAGTTTTCAAGACTGCCGCCTTAAACCACTCGGCCAACTCTCCTGAATCTTTTCAGACTTGCGTTCCTTTGAAAACCGGCCTTGAAGACCGCGCCTTGGGGGCTTGTTTTCAGAAAGGACTGCAAAGGTAGTCAAAAAGAAACACTCTGCAAATAAATTTTCCGCTTTTTTGCTACTTTTTGCGTTTTCCGGACACCGGCGCGGCCTGTGAAGAGGCGGTTGAAGAGCCGTCGGACTTTCCGGCTCCGCCTTCTTCCGATGCCGGCTTGCCGTCCTGCGCGAAAAACTTGTACTGGAAGAAAATCAGGTAGAACGTACCCACAGTCACGCAGCTGTCCGCGAAGTTGAACACCGGCTCGAAGAACCTGAACGGACGGCCGCCTATCCACGGCATCCAGTCGGGCCATGTGGTGTCAATCAGCGGAAAATAGAACATGTCCACCACCTTTCCGAAGAGGAACGGGGCATAATGTCCGCCGAATGAAGCCACGGCATAAGGCGTCGACTCGGAGAAAATCAGACCGTAGAAGAAGCAGTCGAAGATGTTCCCGAGTGCTCCGGCGGTGATGAGCGTGAGCCCGACCAGAACTCCGGTCGGGGTGGACGGCTTGCGGCACAGCTTGCCTATCCACCATACGAGGACGCTGAAAAGGACGATTCTGAACAGCGACAGGAGAAGTTTTCCGAACCATCCCCCGAACTTCATCCCGAACGCCATCCCCTCGTTCTCGATAAAATAAATCTTGAACCAGTCGCCGAGCACGTCAAAATGCCCGCCAAGAGGCATGTTCGTCTTGACGAGTATTTTAATCACCTGATCTATGACCACAAGAGCCGCGCCCAGAATGATGAGCCACGAGCCCTTGGAAAGTTTTTTCCCGGCCATCTATTTGTTGTTGTTCTTGTTGAGCATCTCCTTGGCCTCGACAGTCAGAGTGGCGTGCGGCACAAGGCGGAGCCTCTCCTTGGGGATGAGCTTGCCCGTGACGCGGCAGATGCCGTAGGTCTTGTTCTCGATGCGCACGAGAGCCGCCTCGAGGTTCTGGATGAACTTGTACTGGCGCTGCGCAAGCTGACCCGCCTCCTCCTTGGAAAGCGAGGTCGCGCCCTCCTCAAGTCCCTTGAATGTCGGAGACGTGTCTCCTATGTCGTTGCTCGAAGAGTGCGTCACGACAGCGCGGAGAGTGTTGTACTCCTCCTTCGCCTTGGCGAGCATATCAAGAATTATCTGTTTGAACTCCTGGAGTTCCTCATCGCTGTAGCGTGCCTGTACTTCAGGTTCATTGGTTTTCTTTTCGTCTGCCATGGTATTACGTATTTAGATTTTCTCAACATGAATGTTCACCGTACCCTCGCCCCACTCCACGTCGGAACCGGCGGGGGCGTCACACATCGACACGCCGACGGCAAGGGTCTGCGAAGCGACATAGTCCGCGAAGACCGCGAGGGCATCGCCTATCTCGGACTTGTATTCCGGGACATCGGTGAATATGCCCACGCGAACCCTGTCCGTAACCTCGAAACCGCTGTCCTTCCGGAGGTTCTGAATCCTGTTTATGAGTTCGCGGGCCGTACCCTCGCGGCGGAGATCGTCGGTGACGGTGATGTCAAGCGCGAGAGTGAGCGGGCCGTCGCTCGCGACAAGCCAGCCCGGCATATCCTCTGAGGTGATTTCATAATCCCCCTTCTTCAGGACTATGTCGCCCGAAGGAAGATTCAGCACATATTCATCCGAAGCCTCGATTGACGCGATGGTCTCCTGCGAAAGCTGAGGGAACGCCGCCGCAATCTCCTTCATCTGCTTTCCGTAAATCTTGCCGAGAGTCTTGAAGTTCGGCTTTATTTTCTTCGTTATGATGCCGGCGGTGTCGTGGATGAACTCCGCGTCCTTCACGTTCACCTCGCCGAGAAGCAGCGGCTTCACTTTCTCAAGCTGGTTCTTCACCTTGTCGCTCAGGACAGGGATTATGAGTTTCGAGAGCGGCTGGCGGACCTTGATGTTAACCTTGCGCCGGAGCGCGAGCACCATGGACGAAGCCCTCTGAGCCAGTTCCATCCTCTCCTCGAGATCCTTGTCCACGACGGACTCATTATACTGAGGCATAGATACATAGTGAACCGAGCGGAACTCTCCTGTCTCCCCTCCCGTAAGGTCGAGATAGAGCCTGTCCATGAAGAACGGCGCAATCGGAGCGGCGAGCTTGGAAACGGAAAGGAGGACTTCGTAAAGGGTCTGATAGGCGGAGAGCTTGTCGGAGTCCATCACACCTCCCCAGAAACGCTTCCTGCCGAGGCGCACATACCAGTTGCTCAGGTGGTCGCAGACGAAAGCCTGGATGAGACGGCCGGCCTGCGTCACGTCATAGTCCTCATAAGCCGCCACGACATCCTTCACGAGCGTGTTGAGCAGGGAGATTATCCACCTGTCAAGCTCCGGACGCTCCGCATACGGCACGCAGGCCGCCGAAGGGTCGAAGCCGTCAACATTCGCGTAGAGCGCGAAGAATGAATAGGTGTTGTAGAGAGTTCCGAAGAACTTCCTGCGGACCTCGTCCACTCCCGCCTCATCGAAACGGAGATTGTCCCAAGGCTGGGAGTTGGTGAGCATATACCAGCGGAGGGCGTCGGCTCCGTATTTGTCGAGCTGCCCGAAGGGATCCACGGCGTTTCCGAGACGCTTGCTCATCTTGTTGCCGTCCTTGTCGAGCACCAGCCCGTTGGAAATCACGCGCTTGAACGCACGTGTCCCGCTCACCATCGTGTGGATGGCGTGGAGAGTGTAGAACCATCCCCTGGTCTGATCGACACCCTCAGCGATGAAGTCGGCGGTGCATCCGAAGTCCTTGCTTCCGAAATTCCGCAGTCCCTCCTGCGCATAAGGCATCGCTCCGGAGTCGAACCACACGTCGATGAGGTCGGACTCGCGGATCATCTTCTTCCCTGACGGGGATACGAAGAATATGTTGTCGACATACGGCCGGTGAAGGTCTATTCTGTCATAATTCTCCTTTGACATGTCTTCGGGAACGAATCCTTTGTCCTTCAGAGGATTGGACTTCATCACACCGGCGGCGACGGCCTTTTCGATTTCGGCGTATAGTTCCTTCACGGAGCCTATGCACTTCTCCTCCTTCCCGTCCTCGCTGCGCCAGATCGGGAGCGGAGTGCCCCAGTAGCGGCTGCGGCTGAGATTCCAGTCCTGGATGTTCTCCAGCCATTTCCCGAAGCGGCCGGTTCCCGTGGATTCCGGTTTCCACTCGATTGTGCCGTTGAGTTCCATCATCTTCTCCCTC
>CAVFTG010000005.1:0-24046 GCA_963625415.1 Barnesiella intestinihominis | reverse complement strand
TTGATTCCGGTTTCCACTCGATTGTGCCGTTGAGTTCCATCATCTTCTCCCTCACGGCCGTGGTTCTGATGAACCATGAGTTCAGCGGATAGTAGAGCACCGGCTTGTCGGTCCGCCAGCAGTGCGGGTAGGTGTGGACGTGTTTTTCGATTTTGAACGCCTTGCCCTGGGACTTGAGCATCATGCAGATGTCGATGTCGAGGGTCGGCGCGTCAGGCGCGAGGGAGGAGTCGTAGGCGTTCTTCACATATCTTCCGGCCCATTCCGCATAGTCCGGAGAGACATATTTTGCAGCATAGTCCGCATCCATGTCCTCCAGACGGAAGAACCTTCCCTGACGGTCAACCTGCGCGTAGCGGTCTCCGTTGCGGTCGAGAACCATAATCGGCGGTACTCCGGCCTGCTTCGCCACCCGGTTGTCGTCCGCTCCGAATGTCGGGGCGATGTGGACGATGCCCGTCGTACCCTCCTCGACGGTGACATAGTCTCCGCCGATTACGCAGAACGCACCGTCAGTCTCGGGTTTGAACCACGGGATGAGCTGGTGGTACTTTATTCCGAGAAGATCGCTTCCCTTGAATTCGCCGTCGAGAACCTTGAACGGAACGAGCTTGTCTCCCGGCTTATAGTCCTCAAGCGACAGCTCCGCAGCCTTCGGATTGAACCAGTTTCCTACGAGAGCCTTCGCCACGACATAAATCGCCTGTTTGCCGGAATAGGGGTTGAAAGACTTCACGCACACATAGTCGATGTTCGGGCCGACGCAGAGCGCCGTGTTTGAAGGCAGTGTCCACGGAGTCGTCGTCCAGGCGAGGAAATAGACCGGAACGGTCTCGCAGCCGAAGAGAATCTGGGACTTCTCGTCCTTGATGACCTCGAACTGCACCGTTGCCGTCGTGTCCTTCACGTCGCGGTAGCACCCGGGCTGGTTGAGTTCGTGGGAGCTCAGCCCCGTGCCGGCCGCCGGAGAGTACGGCTGGATGGAATAGCCCTTGTAGAGCAGCCCCTTGCCGTAGATGTCCTTCAGAAGATACCACAGAGTCTCGATGTAGCGGTTGTCGTAGGTGACGTAAGGGTCGTTCATGTCGACCCAGTAGCCGATTCTTTCGGTCAGCGACATCCACTCTTTCGTGTATTTCATCACCTCCTTGCGGCAGGTGCCGTTGTACTCCTCGACGGAAATCTTCGATCCGATGTCCTCCTTGGTGATTCCGAGCTTTTTCTCCACTCCGAGTTCGACCGGAAGCCCGTGGGTGTCCCAGCCGGCGCGACGCCTCACCTTGAATCCGCTCTGCGTCTTGTATCGGCAGATGGAGTCCTTGATGGAGCGGGCCATGACATGGTGTATGCCCGGCATTCCGTTGGCGGAAGGCGGTCCCTCGAAGAATACGAATTCCGGAGCGCCATCTCGCAGCTCCAGCGATTTCTCAAACGCACGGTTGGCCTTCCATCTTTCGAGAACCTCGTTCCCGACGGAGACCAGATCAAGCCCCTTATATTCCCTGAATTTCATATTATATATTTCTTTTATTCAAAATATTACGGCAGTCTATAGCCAAAACCTCCATTTTTCGGGGGTTTCGGACTTTTTGAATTGGCAAAGATAATGAATTGTGAAGTTTTTGCAAAATGATTATTTTTGCGCGGTTTTCCGGAGCGGGCCGGGCGGTTTCACAGGCTTCCGCGGCTCCGGCAATATTCTCTGTATGGGCTTGTTCGACATAATCGTTCTCGTCTGCTTTCTGATTGCGTTGTGCATCGGACTGAAAAAGGGATTCATCGCCCAGGCGGTCTCCCTTGTGTCGCTGTGCCTCGGAGTGTGGCTGGCGGTCACTTTTTCCGTTCCTGTTGGTCTCCGGCTTGAGGAATGGACTTCAATTGACGGTGCCGGGATGAAAATCGCGGCGTTCGTGCTGATTTTCTGCGTCACGGCTCTCGTCCTGACGTTGGCAGGCAGGATTCTGGAGAAAATAATCAAGGTCGTGATGCTCGGATGGCTGAACCGTCTGCTCGGCGCGGTGCTGGCGGCGGTGGAGTGTCTGCTGATTCTATGCATCGCGCTCATGATTTTCGACGCGCTGAACGGGACATTCTCCTTCGTGAAGACTGAATATCTGACGTCCACAGTGTTCTACGAACCGCTGGAAACCGCGTCCCACACGATATTCCCCCGTCTGAAGGAACTTTTCTGAAATTAAAATAATTCTTCCATTTATATTTCTATGGGACAAATCATATTGTTGATTGAGACATCCACAAACCTATGCTCCGCGGCGATGGCCGAGGACGGAAAAATCGTGTGCTACAGGGAAAGCGCGGAAAACCGTGCGCACGCGTCGCTCACGGCCGTGTTTGTCGATGAAATGCTCAAGGAGAGGGGCTGTACGCTGAAAGATTGCACTGCCGTCTGCATAAGCGAAGGGCCGGGTTCATACACCGGACTCCGGGTCGGGGTCTCGACGGCGAAAGGTCTCTGCTTCGGGGCTGACATCCCGCTGCTGAGTGTCGGCACGCTTGAAGTGCTCGTCAATCAGGCGCTTCAAACCATAAACGGAATAGCGGCTCCGGGAGGAGAAGTCTCCCGGAAAGTCGGCGCGGATGAAAGTGAAGCACTCACCGGAAAAGGATGCGCCGGTCGCCCGGAACATATCGTTCCTATGATCGATGCTCGAAGAATGGAGGTTTATACGGCGGTCTTCGACGGCAAAGGTGCACGGCTCACCCCCACCGAGGCGAAAGTGATTGACTCCGACAGTTTCAGCGGGCTTCTCGAACAGGGTCCGGTGCTTTTCATCGGTGACGGAGCCGGCAAATGCGAGGGGACAATCACGCACCCGAACGCGCGCTTTATCCAGACCTGCCCGAGGGCTTCGGCTATGCTTGAGCCGGCCTTGGAGGAGTTGAAAGAGAAACGGTTCAGGGATGTCGCTTACTTCGAACCTTTCTATTTGAAGGATTTTATTGTCACCCCCAGCAAGAAACAATTGTTTTGAGTGTCTTTCGGGGCTATATCTGTTCTCTCATCGGTCACATACGCCCGGTATGCTCCCTCATTTACTTCAGCAGCTTGTTCAGCAGCTGGTCGAGGGACTTTTCGTCGGTGACTTTCGCGTCGACGAGTTCGCCGCGGCTGATGAAGTAGGATGTCGGCAGCTGCGAGATGTTGTACTGGCCGATGTACGGGGAATTGGCTCCCCTTGAGTCACAGACATTTATCCACGGAAGATTCTGACCCTTGACCACCTTCGCCCAGTTTGTCTTGTCGAGATCGAGCGCGACGGAATAGATTTCAAGCCCCCGGCCGTGGTATTTTTCGTAGAAATGGCCGAGCACGTCGAGGTTGAAGCGGCACTGCTCCGGGTCGGATGCCGTCCAGAAGTGCAGCATCACGAGCGGCGCGTCCACTTCGCTGAGCTTCACCTTCGCCGCGTTGAGATCCGGCAGCTCCACATCGAGGAAGGAGACCGCCTCGGCATTGCGGATGTTGTTCAGCAGGGTCATGTAGTCCATGCGCTCCTTCGCCTCTTCCTTGAGAGCCTTGACATATTTCGACTCGGGATAGACCGTTGCGAGAGAATCAGCCACGTTCAGCATCGTGATTCCGTCGGTCTCCTGCCCGAACACCGGAAGTTCTCCGGAGAAGGACTGATGGAAAACCGGTATGACGGTGAGCGAACGGCAGTTTTCGAGAACATAGCGCACGCACTTGCGGTAGTAGCCGACATAGGTCTCCCCCATTTCCCTCTTGAGCGAGGCAATCTCCACCTCGTCCGTCGCACGGTCAAGGTCGTAGGCGAGGTCGGACATCTTCTCGGATGTCTCCCTGAAATCCCGCTCTATCTCCTGCATCTTCACGCAATCCTCGGAACCGCTCACCGTGCAGCCACCGAGAGTGTCGAGAAAGACCTCCACGCAGTCTCCGGAAGAAAGCAGCAGCGATGCGAGCCGCGACTTTCCGTCATAGACATCGATGAATTCCGGTTTCCCTTTCTCAATTTTCAGTCTGCAGACGGCCTTGCCGGCCTTGTCGATGCACAGAGTGTCCGGCAGAATGTTCTTGTTCGGAGTCTGAGCCCTGACCACAATCCCGCGGCCGGACTCCCCCCTTACCGTCACCTTCGCCCCGCGTGAGCAGCCCGCAAGCGCAACTGCGGCGAATGCCGTCAGCGACAGCAGTCCGAGTGTTTTGGCAATTGTTTTCATAAATGACATTCTATCCTGTGATATGCAATATGGCGATTCGTTCATCAGCCCCTCACAGAGCCTTGAACTCGCTGAAAATGGCGGTCGAAATGCGCTCCATCTCCTCCTTGCTGACCTCCGCATGCTTTCCGAAAGCCATGTCCGACTCCTTCTGGAGCGGAACGAGGTGTATGTGGGTGTGCGGGACCTCCATTCCGAGCACGGCGACACCCACCCTCTTGCATGGGACAGCCTTGGCGAGCGCAGCCGCGACCTTTTTCGCGAATTCGCATAGGCCGAGGTATGTCGGGTCATCGAGGGCGAAGATGTAGTCGTTCTCGACATTTTTCGGAATCACGAGAGTATGTCCCGGAACCATGGGGTTTATGTCGAGGAACGCATAGTAATTCTCATCCTCCGCACATTTGTACGAAGGGATTTCGCCTTTGGCGATACGTGTGAAAATCGTCGGCATGTTTCAATCGTCGGATTACAGGGTTATGTCGAGAATCTCGAATTTTATGATGCCTGAAGGAACCTGCGCCTCGACGATTTCGCCTTTCCCATGCCCCATCAGAGCCTTTCCTATAGGGGTCGTGGCGGCAAGCCTGCCCTTGGTGAAGTCGGCTTCGGACTCGCCAACGAGAGTGAATTCCATCTCCTTGCCGAGCGAAAGGTTCTTTACGCGCACCTTGTTGAGCATCTGCACCTTGTCCGTTCCGATCTGAGACTCGTCGATGACCCTCGCATTCGCAAGCTGATCCTGAAGCTTTGAAATCGTGAGTTCAAGCAGCCCCTGCGCCTCGCGTGCGGCCTCATATTCAGCGTTTTCCGAAAGGTCTCCCTTGTCTCTCGCCTCTGCAATCTGAGCCGAAATCACCGGACGCTGGGCGATTGCGTCGGCCAGATCCTTCTTGAGCTTGTCCATACCCTGCTGGGTAACATAATGAATAGCCATAGACATGTGTTGTTTAAGAAGCCGTCCCGGTCAAGTTCAGCTTGCAAACGGAGCGACTTCTGATATGCGACAAAATAAACAGAGCCCCGCCGCAAAGGCGGAACCCCACTGACGATGCAAAGATAAAAAAGTTTTTCCGGAAAACTATGGAATCTGCCCGAAAACATTTTAGAAGCTGTTTTGAAATGGTTTCCGAATTCTTAATACCCGTTCAGAGGTTCACGCTGACACGGCCACCGTGCGGGGTGAGGCGGCGGTGACGGTCGCCGGAAGCGGTGTGCTCCGTGAGGAGAACCCTGAGCGTTCCTTCGGAACTGCGGAAGACGGTGAGGTCGAAATCCGAAGCGAATGCCCGGATGTGGCGCAGACTCATCGAATCCCATCCCGACGGAAGCGAGACATTCATGGTGAAACTTTTCAGACCCGTCGGACGGATGCCGAAAAGACCCTCAGTGATGACACGGCAATAGAGTCCGCTTTCGGCCGAAAGATGCCGCTGCGAACCCTCCGGCCACGCCTCGACCGCATACGGGACATGGTCTCCGAGAAGACGGCGGGAGGAGAACCGGTGCAGGATTTCGAGAGCCTTTGCGGTGCTTCCGGTGTAGAAGAGACCTCGAAGGGCGTAGAGAGTGGCCCTGTCCCAGAACACGTCGCTTCCCTGCTCTGTGAGACATCCGTTTACCGTCATCAGCTCAGGTCCGGTGAGAGCCGCCGAAGTCCCCTCCGCCCGGTTGCCGATGCCGGCAATCAGCGGCATGCATATCCACGAGCGCAGGAGCGTGTTCCCCCTGTAGTAGCGGTAGGTTTCGTAACCGGAGACCGTGCCTCCGAAATATTTCTCGATTGCGGCGGCCATCTCCCGCGCCCTGCGGAGATAATCCTTTGTCACGGACGCCTTCACGCCGATTTCCTTTCCGAGATATGATGCCGAGACGAGAGCGTCGAAGTAGAGGGTCGAAGTGCAGAGATTGGTGTCTCCGGACTCGAAGCGGTTCTCAAGCTCGTCAGTGTCGGAAGCCACCACCCCGTCGGTGTTTATCCGACGACGGCAGTACTCGAGACACCACTGAATCAGCGGCCACAGTTCCCGCGCCTCCGCCTTGTCCCCCCTTGCGAGAGCGTAGCGCGACGCACCGTAGGCGATCATCGCGGCATCGCCCCTGTCGCCGCAGCCGTCCCAGATGTCTTCGCCTCCGGCGATTATGGAACTCGGAAGCGCCCTGTAACCGGGATTCGTGAAGCGGGCGAAATGGCGGAATGAATTCAGCGCTGATTCGTTGCCTTCAGGATAGCCGAGATAAGGGAAGAACGGGTTTATATATTCGGCCTGATCGTTCGCCCAGATTGCCGCGTAGTAACTCTCTCCGCCAGGACTGTGCATCAGACCGCCTTTCGTGCGGAATATGCTCTCGGAAGCGCGTATTTTCGCGAAACGGAACATCTCGTTCAAAACAGTGTCCGGGGTCTCGAGGATGAGATTGTCCCCCAGCGCCTCCACGAACGCCCGGCGGGCGGCGAACTCGGCCTCAGTGTCCGGATGAAGCGGAGACTCTGCAGGAACAGTGCGAGTCACGGGCTCAGAGCCGGCAAGCGGAGGAGAGGTCACGACCCCGCCTTCGCGGTAGGCCTGGCAGACGACCGTGAAAGTGCGTTCATCGCCGGGCGTCATCCATGCAGTTCCGCTGCCGTCAATCTCCGTACGGACAAGATATGCGCCGTCAACCCCGGCATGGCGGTCGGTGGAGGCGACCTGACAGAACTCGGGAACGGTCACGAGAAGGTTGTCTCCCGTGACATTGCGGAGGGTGAATCTCTCATAGACGGCCGGAAGTGTCGTTGAGGGAAAAATCGTGCGTGTCATCTGTATGCAAGCAGTCTCCGTAGCTCCGGAACCCACACCTATGAAATCGTTGGTCTTGGACCAGAGACTCGTCACCTCGACCATCCCGTTGATGCGCACCGAATCCACCCGCTCGCGGACAAGGCTGCGCCCGTTCACCGCAAGCAGAGAAGGGATGTCGGAGGCGGTGCGGAAATTCATCGACGCGTGGGTGTTGTTGGGAATCGTGCGGAGCATCGGGAACACGAGCGATTTCTCGCTGTGGAACGCCCTGTCGGCGGAAACTCCCCAACGCAGCACGCAGGAAACCTGCTCCCCGCTCATCTCGATGTGATCCTCATGGGGCAGCCCGCAGGAGGCGTTCCAATGGATGCCGCGCCCGCCCCTCTCAACCGTCCAGCGGGTCGTGGCGGCCGCACTGCCGGCAGAGCCGGTATCTGCCCTGTCAGCGGCGCCTTTCACCCCGGAAGCCGAAGACTCCGTGCCGGCAGGGTCAGGCCGTATGTCATAAAGCCCGTTGGGATTCCCGGTCTTATAGGTCGGAAGCGAGGAATCCACAATCTCGGCGTCCACGCATTCCCGCGACCCTCTCATCACGTTCCGCTCGATGAAGTCGGCCTGTTTGTCAACCGTCTGCGGCATATACCCGGCGACGGCGTGGTTGATTCCCGGAAAACGGTAGAACCTCGTGACAGCCCCTGCGTTCTCCAGAGCCTTCTGAATCATGCACGGGCCGCAGAACGCCATCCCTCCGGAAATCACTCCGTCATAAGGCACAAGTTCGTCTTCCGTCCCGTGGAACATCATCACCGGGCAGGGCGCTGAAGCATAGTCCAGAGGGTCGGGAACAAGCACCGCCCCGGCGAAAGCCATTATTCCGGCATAGTTGAAATCATTCGGAAGCACCGAGGTCATCGGAGTCCTGTTGCAGAGTTCCCATTCGGCCTGCAGCGCCGTAATCGCCCCAGCCGACGAACCTGTCACCACGATGTTCCGGGCATCAATCCCCATCCGTGAGCCGTTCTCCAGAAGATATGCCGTCGCGGAGAAAAGATCCTCCACCGCAAGGCGTATCGCCCTGTCCAGCAGTAAACTGAATTCAGACTGCGTCACGCCCCTCACGCCCTTGAGCCCGAGACGGTAGTCAATCGAAATCATGCGGTAGCCGCGCGAATTCATTTCCCGGAACCACGGGCGCAGCCAAGGCTCTTCCCGCGAGCCCTCCATGAAGCCGCCCCCGAAAACGTGAATCAGCGTAGGACGTTCCTTTCCGTCGGGACACACGGTCATCAACGGGTCAGGCTCATATATGTCCATATACAATGAACATGTGTCCCTCCCGGCGAATTTCACCGTCCTGTCGGGTTCGGGACGCGAGGGGTTCCCCTGCGCATAAAGCGACGCCGACGATATGACCGCCAGCGCCGCAGAAAAAATGAATCCGTGCAATCCGTTCACTGTTCTCTAACTTTGAAAAAAGAAGGGATTCGGCGAGTCCACGACCTCCAGGGACGAATCGTTCCTGACTTCGACACATTCGTGTATGCTGATGGTGGCATCTTTCTTCCACAGGGAAAAATCGTTGCCGACAATCTCCACGTCGCCGCAGAACTGAATGTCGATGGCCGAAAGCTGCGGGAAAAGCGGTGCGTATGAACCCGTGTCTATGAATCTGTTGTTCTTTATCTTCAACGACCCGACACTCAGGGCGTATATCAGCTGGTTGTCGAAAGTCGAGACGACGTTGTCCTCAAAAACTATGCTTCCGTGATAGAAGAAATCGTTCGTCCGTGAATTTTTCGGTATTATCGGATCAATCTGAAGTATCGCCTGAGGTTCGCGTCCTCCTATCGCGATGTCCGTGAATGTGTTGCCACGGATGACGACATTGCGCGTGTTGCCGGATTCGAACCAGTAGTTGGCGTCTCCGCAGATGCGTATGCCGGCCATCATGGAGGCGAAACGGCAGTTCTCTATGAGCACGTCGCCCGGGGTGGAAATCAGCAGACTGCGGGCGCGGTTGTATTCGACAGAACAGTTGCGGATGACCACCGAACATCCGCGCCCGGTGTTTTCGACGGCATAGCGCCCGGGCTCGGTCAGGATGTCCCCGAGTTCCCTGTCCGTCGTCATCACATAACGGCGGCGGTCGCTTTTGTCGATTGATGTCAGCCTCGCCTCAAGAACCGGCCGCAGAGTGGTCTTGTCGACGAAACGGATGACATCGCCCTCGTCCGCGAAACGGTTCCCCTCCTGCTGGAAATGTCCGAAGACCGCCGAGAATGAATTAGGCGACAGGAGCGAATCCACTTTCATATACACTCCGTGGATGTTCGTCGCGTCGTCGAGCATGCTCTCGAACCGGCAGTTCTCCAACACTACAAGTCCCTTGCAGTCAACGAAATGGGTGGCATCTGCGGAAGATGTTATCATCCGGGGAGAACCGGGATGGCGCTCGGTCGAGAATCCGGAGACGGTGATGTCCTCGCAGTATTCCGCCATCAGCGCCATCGCTCCGCTGCGATAGACATGCACGTTCTCGACCCTGATGCCGCCGCTCGAAAGCAGGGCTATCCCCGGATAGGAGCGGTTGAGCTGCATCGGGCCCTTGTCGTCCCAGATTCCGCCGACAGGGGGCACGTCCCTCGCGCTGAGCCGCGTGAACTCGATGATTCCGGGTTCAATTTCACGGGCGCCCATCTCCCCCGACCAGTAGCCGTGTTCGTAGGCGGCTGTGTCATACCACGGGCGGCGGGTCTGAGGATTGAAGACTATGCTCTCTCCCATGGGATATTCCCAGTCATATCCCCCGAAGAAGAGACGATCCCCCTCTATTCTGTATCTGTTGTCGGGGAAGACTTTCACGACGAAACTGCGGCGCACAGGGTCATTGGACAGAACTTCAGCCTCGAAAGTCCAGGGATAGTCGTAGTCTATTGATATTCCGCTTATTCCTATGTTCTCGGAATCCTTCACGGCAAAAGGCACGATGCGGCCGTGAAACATGAAATCGGCATCCTCTCCGACTATGTTCACGTTCTTCATCCCTTTCAGCAGAAAGGCCACCCTGCGGTCACCGCTGCAATTGTTGGAAAGGGAGAGGAACTCTTCGGCCGCCTGTTCGGGATAGAAATCATAGACACCTTCGCCGAAGCGGACGGTCAGATTGCCGGTCGGATGTTTCTCCAGCACTTCACGGATCACCGGAGTGTAGTCCCTGACATCGGCGTCCCATTCGATGACGACGGTCTTCCCGCAGCCCTCAGACACGGCGGCAAAGGCTAAAAGGGTCGTCAGAACCCTTATCACTGATTTCATGCTCATTGCTTCAAGAATTTGATTTTGCAGCAGGCGAGTTCCCTCACTCCGTTATCGTCCTGATTGTGCGACCAGTAGATTTTCACCACCTCACCGCCGCTCAAATCGCCGTCCGCGCCGATGAGGTTGGGATACCATGCGGGAACTCCGATTGAGCCGAGGATTTTGACAGGTTCAGACCAGTGCAGCGCATCGTCGCTGTAACTTATGACAACGCGTTTGCCCCAGGTCGCATAGACCATCACCCATTTTTCGAGAAAAGTGTTCCACATGACGGAAGGATTGGCTCCGGTCATGGAGTCGAGGTTTTCAAGAGCGACGTTCTCGCCTCCGAGCGCAGTTGCCGGGTCGCAGGCCTCAATCGAGAAGGATTCTCCGTCCCATTTCTTCCATGTCCCCGGAGAACCCTTCGGGTCGGATGACGAAGCCATGCAGAGGGCGTTGGCCCCGCCGGAGACTTTGCCCTGATAGTAGCAGATGTAACGGGAGTTCGCCGAATCCCAGATTACGCATCCGTCGCCGAGTCCTGTCCATGCCGGTTCAGCCGGTTTGGCGGCGCTGTCCATGATTATCGGCTCCGGGTCACGCCATGTCGCCCCATAATCGTCCGAATAGGCCACGCCTATGGACTTGTAAGCGATGCCGCTCCCCGGCCAATGGCTTTCCGCATGGAAGAATCCGACATAACTGCCGGTCGCGTCAAGAGGGAATATGGCTATGAACCACGAACCTCCGTCGTTGAAACCGTCGATACGTGAGAATTCCTTTCCCCAGACCTTGCTCGAGTTCACGAGCGAGGACATGTGGTCTTCGGGATACGGAGTATCGTCCACGGTGAGGGCGTCGGTGGCCTCTCCCCAGAAGAGCTGCCATTCGCCGCCGCGCCTGACGGGGATGAGTTTCCCGTCAGGCCAGTAACCTTTCATGAAAGTACTTGCGGGCTGTTCGACAATCTTCATTTCTCCGAGGGCCACGCCGGCTCCGGCAATCTCCGTCCATGTTTCCGGATCGGGTTCGGGGTCAGGCTCCGGTTCCGGGGAAGGGGTTGGATCCGTATTGCCCGGCTGATAGGAGTCCGGCGTCGGAATCCATTCCCTTGTGCAGGAGGAGGCGGTCACCGAGAGAACCGCCACCGCCGCGAATGCGATGATGTGTTTCATTTCCATAGCGGATTCTGTTCTATCGCCCCGTTCGAGGCGTCGATAACTGACTGAGGAATGGGGAATATGCTGTGCCTGGCCTGGCAGTTCCCGCGCACCGGATCATAGTACGGCTTGAATTCCTCGCTGGTTCCGACAGATGCGAACGCTTCCTGAAGTTTGCCGAAACGGACGAGATCCGCCCAGCGGTGTCCTTCGAAACAAAGTTCCAGACTGCGCTCCCTGAGTATCACTTCGTCAAATGCGCTCCCCGACGACATCGGCAGGTCGACACTCGCGTCCGGTGTGGAGATGTCCTTTCCGAAGCCCCGGCGGCGCACCTGATTCACGCATTCGAGAGACTCCGCCGTCGGTGAACCGTAGGCCCGGTTCTCCGCTTCGGCATACATCAGGAGCACGTCGGCATAGCGTATTATCGGGAAGTTTATGTTGTTGCACCAGTTGGCCCACGTGTTTCCGCGTTCCGACTTGTCGAGCGGATGGCGGAACTTGTAGATCCAATAGTTATCCTTGTAATTCTCGTCTCCCATCACGAGCTCGGCCTTGCCGGAAGTCTTGCTCACCGCGATGTGCCCGCCGCTGTTCACGGCCTCGCGGCGGAGATCCGCGGGGTCGAACTTGTCATACATCTCCTTGAAGGTGCGCACCTGCACCCAATAGACGCTCTGCTCGTGCGGCATCCCGTCCACCGTGCCGACCTGGCCTCCGTAGAGCGAGTTGCTCGCAGTGTTGTCGAACTCGACGTCAAATATGTACTCGCTGTTATGTTCGTGCTTGCCGTCGAACTGGGAAAGATAGTCCGTCACAAGTGCATATCCCCCGTTCTCTATGACCTCCTTGCAGGCTTCGGCTGCAAGAGCCGCCGCAGATTTGTCTTCAAGCGGTTTCCCTGACATCTGGAGATAGGCCCTGGCCTTGAGCGCCGTGGCGGCGTATTTCGTGGCATGCCCGACGGTGTTCGAAACTGGAAGAAGTTCCTCGGCCTTTTCATAGTCGCTGATTACCTGAGCATAGACATCGGCGAGCGGAGCCTTTGCGGTGCTGAGCCGGGAGATGTCGGTCGTTTCCTGAAGGACGAGGGGCACCTCGCCGTAGTAGCGGGCGAGCTGGAAATAGAACCACGCCCGGAGGAAATGGGCCTCGCCGAGAATCCTCGCCCTGTCGGAGTCTGACACCTGGCCGCCCGAGTAGGCGTTGAGCCTGTCAATCACGACATTGGCTCTCTGGATGCCGAGATACTGCATGAACCAGACTTTCTCGACGAAGAGGTTCTCGGGAGTGTAGGTGTAGTTTCCGATGAGTTCCTCCCCGTTGTTTCCGGAAGAGACATAAGCCTCGTCGGTTCCGATTCTCCCCCAGTACATAAAACCGGTGAAATAGTTCCCGTAGCGGTGCTGCGCATTCCATTCGACGGAAGTGAAAGTGTAATATACGCCCGTCAGCGCCATGTCGAAGTCACTGGTGTTCCTGAAGAAGTTGTTTGTCGTGATGTTGCTCTCGACCTTGGTCTCAAGAAAATCGCAGGATGAGACCGACGCCATAAGGGCGAGTATGCCCGAAAATATGGATATATATCTTTTCATGTCTGTTTCCCTCCTATTTGAATGAAAGATTCACGCCGAAAGTGAAAGTCCTCGCGTGAGGGAAGTTTCCGTAGTCGAAGCCCTGCGAAAGGATTGCGGACGCGTTGTTCTGGCTGATTCCGACTTCCGGGTCATAACCGGAATATTTCGTGAAAGTGCAGATATTGTCCGCAGAAACATAGAATTTGCATCCCTCGATATGCTTGACGCGCGAAAGAACCTTGGCCGGAAGAGTGTAGGTGAATCTCGCCGAAGCGAACCTGAGGTAGGACGCGTCCTCGACGAACGCGGACGAGACAAGCCCCTTGGAAATCTGCGAATAATAGCGGGACGACTGATTGTCCACCGTCCACCTTTTGTTCCATGCGGCAATCTGGTTCGAGCCGTCTCCGTTGAAGAAGGCCGTCATCGCGTAATTCGCGTTGTAAAGGTCGTTCCCGTACGAATATTGGAATCCGAGATGGAGATTGAAGGACTTCCAGTTGAAAGTCGTGGAGAACGCGCCGTAGAACTTGGGGAGGAAATTGCCTATCACCTCACGGTCGTCGTCGTTGATTTTGCCGTTGCCGTCAAGATCGGCAAGCTTGATGGAACCCGGCTGCTCGCCCATCCCCCCTACTGGAACTCCGTCCTTGACGGTGTAGACGTAAGTCCCCGGTTTGGAGGTGCTTTCAGTCGCCGTGAACTCGTCCAGCTGGTAGAGGCCGACAGCCCGGTAGCCGTAGAGTTCGCCCACGCTGCCGCCCTCGCGGAGAATGACCGCGTTCTGGCCTCCGAGACAGGTGATGCCGAGGTAAATCGGTGCTCCGTCCTGCCCGAGTTTCAGAATCTTGGAACTGTTCCGGCTTATGTTGCCGTTGAAAGTCCACTGGAAATCCCGCGTGTCAATCATCGTCGCGCTCATGGACAGTTCGACACCCATGTTGCGTATGCTTCCGACATTCTGCCAGGCCTTGGTGTAGCCGGAGATGTTGAGCACCGGAGCCTCGAGAAGAAGGTCGCGGGTGGTTTTGTGATAGAGGTCAAGGTCGAAATGGAGCCTCTCGCCGAACAGCCCCGTCTCGATGCCGAGGTTGTACTCGAGGGTCTTCTCCCATGTGAGGTTCTCGTTGGCGAGAGTCACCGGAGACTGGCCGATGCTCAGGCTTGTCCCGAAAGCGGTGCTTGTCGTGTAGAGCTGCGCGAAAGAGCCTGAAGTCGGGACATTGGAGTTGCCGACCTCGCCTGCGGAAAGCCTGAGTTTCAGGGTGCTTACCACATCATTGTATTTCAGGAACTCCTCCTGCTTGATGTTCCACGCGAACGCTCCGGAGAAGAACGAGCCCCATTTGTTCCGCAGGAACGAAGACGTACCGTCGCGGCGGAAAGTGAAAGTTCCTATGTAGCGGTCGTCGTAGGCGTAGTTGCCCCTGAATATGAACGACAGCATGGCGGAGGAACTCGTGTTGGAGAAGGAGTTGAAATCCTTGGCGAGAGAAAGATTGTTGTAGCCGAGGGATTCGTTCGAGAAGGAGGACGCGTCGGTCGCGTTGTAGTAGTAGCGGGAGCCCTGTTCGGTCACGCCGGCCATGAGGTTCAGACGGTGTTTCCCGGCGAAAGTCGGAGACCATGTGAGGGTGTTCTCGTTGAGCCAGCCGAAACTTGAGATGTTCGCCATGCAGGCCTGACCGTTGTAGAGATAGCCGCGAGGGGTGGTGGTCGGGTAGAACTGCTTGTCCTCCATCGCGTAGTTGTCGAAGCCGGCCGTCACCTTGAGCACGAGGTCTTCGAGTATGTCGTACTGTATGTAAGAGTTGGCTATGGTCCTGTTCAGAATCTTCTTCATCTGGATGTCCTCGGCCATCGTCACCGGATTCTGCTTGTTGGACTCGTTGAAGGAGTTGATCATGTACTGCTCCACTCCCGCCCGTCTGAAAAGGGTCTGGGTCTGCTCGTCAGTCAGGTCAAAAGGCTGCGCGAGCAGTGCGCCCATGACTGTTCCCACCGCCGTCCCGTCACCCCCGGAAGTCGGAACGCCGTCATCGATGATGCGGCTGAAGTTGATGTCCGCGCCAATCCTGAGCCTGTCGGTGAAGTTGTGGTCTATGGTCGCCTTTGCCGTGAGCTTCTGCCAGTTTGTGGCTATGATGATGGACTCGTTCTGCATATACGACGCGCTGAGAAGGAAGTTCGTCCTGTCAGTGGAGTGCTGCATCGAGAGGTTGTGGTTGTGTATGAATCCGGTACGGTAAATCCTGTCCTGCCAGTCGATGCTTTGGATTCTGTCATAGTCGAAGTTGCGCAGATTGCCGTCGGCGTCGCTGAAAAGGAGATTGGACGGAGTCTTCGCGTTCATCATGGAAGCGTAGCCCCTGAAGTCGAGCATGTCGTACTTGTGAGGGAGATTCTGCATGCTGACATATCCGTTGTACTGGATTCTTCCGTTGGAGGCCCGGCCTTTCTTCGTCGTTATCATTATGACGCCGTTCGCCCCCCTGTTTCCGTAAATCGCCGTGGATGACGCGTCCTTGAGAACCTCGATTGAGGCTATGTCCTCCGTGTTTATCATCGAGAGGGAGCTCATCTGCGAGTCAAGCCCCGACATTCCCCTTCCGGACGAGGTGGAAACATCCCCAAGAGGGAATCCGTCCACGACGATGAGCGGGGATGTCGAACCGGAAAGCGAGGCGGCTCCGCGGATGAGCATCTTGGACGCCGCTCCCGGCTGGCCGCTGGTTGAGGAGACCATGAGTCCGGCGACTCCTCCCTTGAGCGCATCGTCAACGGAGAACATCACATGGTTCTTGAGATTTTCCGCATTTATCGAAGCCACCGAACCCGTAAGATCCTGGCGGCGTGCGGTGCCGTAGCCTATGACCACGGCGTTGTCGAGGACCTCGGAGTCCGTGTTGAGGCTGAAATTAACGACGGTTCTGCCGGAGAGCGGCTGTTCGCTGTCCTGATAGCCGATGAATGACGCCACCAGCACCGCATCCGCCGTCTTGACGGCAATCTCGTATTGTCCGTCATCATTTGTCGTCGTTCCGTTCCGTGTGCCTTTCTGGAAGACGTTGGCCCACGGAATCGGGTCACCGTGACTGTCCGTCACACGGCCCGTGACCGTTGTCTGCTGCGCGAAAGCAGCGGCTCCCGCTGATGCGGCAAGCATCAGAGAGACAAGAAACCGTTTCATATATTTCCAATTTATAATGCGGTGCGCCGGAATCGGCGCACCGCAGCACTACCACTATTCTTCAATCAGATTGATCTGGAAGTCATCAAAATAGAACACGGCGTTGACACCCGTGACTCCGAGCGCGATGTAGCAGTTCTTCAGAAGATCTCCGGGATTTCCGCCTTTCTCGAGAGTGAATTCGAATGAATATCTCTTCCAGTCTTTGGTGATGAGATTGCTGAATTTGATGTCGTCAAGCGTCGTGCCGTCCATGGTGGTGACGCCGCCGGCCCAGATTGACGACTGTGCACCTTCCTCCGCGAATGTCTCGCCCGGGAAAACGTCACTCCAGTCAGTTTTCGCTAAACTGCCGCGCATCGGGTCATTGAGCCATTCCGGAATCCAGTCGAAGACATTGACCCAGGAAAGCATTGCGGCAAGTTCACCGTTATTGTTCTTCAGCCCTGTCAGCTCCATCGCCGTGGCTTCAGCCTTGCACCAGAATGCGAGTTCATATTTCTGTCCGACGGTCATCCTCGCATTGTTGCTCCAATTGTTGCGGTGAGCCATCTCGAACGCCTGACCGACATCTGTCAGAGCATTTATTCCGGTTGCATCGACCTTGAGACAGTGAGCGGTGCCGTTCGCTCCGCCCTCCGCAATCGAGAGACAGTCGTCAGTAGAAGACTTGAACCAGCCGTACCACGCAAGATTGGAAGTCTCGTATTCAAAATCGAATGCGCTGTACTTGTCGTTCACGAGCAGCGGATAGTTGCCGGCGATGAGAGAAGTCTCGAGATTGAGTTTCGCCCCGTCGATGGCGCGGGTGATCTCGCAGGTGACTTTCACGTCATTGTCCTGTGCGTTCCATACGACTTTCGGAGAAGCCTCGGTCGAAGTCGCAGGAGTTCCGCCCGGGAAAGTCCACGCATAGCTGAGCGCCACGCCGGCCGCGTTGTCAACTTCAAGGGAGAAAGTCACCTCGGAACCTTTCTTGGCGCAGCCTTTCGGAGTGAGTCCTTCAACCTTCATTTTTGCGGAGAACGAGTCCTTGACGGAGATTTTCTTTGAAATCTCGTCCTTGGTCCCGTCGGCGTAGTTCACCGTGAGGGATACGGTCTTTTCGCCCGCCTTCGCGAACACAACGTTCACAATCGCATCGGACGATGTCGCAGGCGTTCCGTCCTCGAATTTCCATTCGCGGCTCTGCACGCTGATTGACTGATCCTCGAATGTCACGCTCTGCCCGAGAATGGTCTCGGACGGAATCACATATTGGAAGTCCTTGTCTATGGACTTGTTTTCTTCTTTCTGGCAGGAAAGCGCGAAAGAGAGACTGCAGATGGCAGCCGCATAAAGAATTCTTTTCATATCAATTGGTATTAGTTGTTGTGTTCTTCATTGCGGAAACCCGAACCGGCCGCGTTTCCTGATGCAATATTATGCAGAGCATCCACAAAAACGGCTTCACGAATCGTTCATATTTTCGCAATTCCGAAAAAATGAACATTGCCGTCACGTCAGTCCCGCTTCCGTCCGTAATCCTTGGGCAGGACGCCGAACTCGGCGAAGAAGATTTTTGAGAAATAGGATATATTGTTGAAACCCACGGAGTACATGACCTCCGTCACGCTCATTCCGGCTCCGGAGGAGAGCAGCTGGGCCGCCCTCTTGAGGCGGATGCCGCGAAGGAACTGGATGGCCGACATCCCTGTGATGGATTTGATTTTCCGGTAGAGCTGCGGGCGCGAGTATCCAAGGTTCAGGCAGAGTTCATCCACTCCGTATTCCGGTTCGGAGATGTGCTCCTCGATGTTCTCGATGCAACTCCGGATGAACTTCTCGTCCACCGGAGTCGCGGTCACGGCGGACGGTTCGAGTTTCACTTCCGTTCTGAACGCCTGCCTCATGCATTCGCGCTGGCGTATGAGATTGTCAATGCGGCTGAGCAGAAGCTCCGCGTGGAATGGCTTGGTTATGTAGTCGTCAGCCATCATCTGGTAGCCCTCCATCTTGTAGGCCGGAAGGTCGCGGGCAGAGACGAGTATGACGGGGATGTGCGAGGTGACATTGTTCTCCTTTATCCTGCGGCACAGCTCCAGACCGTTCATCCCCGGCATCACGACATCCGTCAGCACAAGGTCAGGCTGCTCGGAGATGGTCTTCTCGTAGCCCTCTGAGCCGTCTCGAGCGGTGATTATGCCGTAGCGGGTGGAAAGCAGCCGGCTCAGATACCCCCGGAGTTCGGCGCTGTCATCCACAACAAGCACGAGATGCTCGCGCCCGACACCTCCGTCCCCCGCTGCATCGGAGGTGCGGAACTCGGCGAGGGAGTCGTAATTGGAGATGTGGTCGCTGTTCTCATAATTCCTGTCAATCTGGTCGGGCGCGAACTGCGAACAGCCGTATGGCAGGAATACATGGAAGGATGTCATCCCGCCCGGCACCGATTCCACCCGGATTTCTCCGGAATGGGACAGAACGGCGGAGCGGCTTATCGAAAGACCTATCCCCATGCCTCCCCTGTCATTGTTACGCCCCTGACGGAAGCGGTCGAAAACGTAGGGCAGGTCTTCCGGAAGGATGCCGATTCCAAGGTTTGACACGATCAGTTCCGCGCCTGTACGACCCTTGTCATCAGTAACTTCCGAAACTTCGACACTTATCTGCCCCCCCCTGTCGGGGGAATATTTCACGGCATTGGACATGAGGTTAAGAATGACCTTCTCTATGCTGTCCTTGTCGATGAACATTTTCTGACTCAGCGGGTTGAGCTTCACCGCAAACTCATATCCCCGGGTTCTCGCGACAGGCTGGAAAAGGAGACATATCTCCTCGACGAAACGGGAGAAGTCTATCTCCACGACATGAAGTCTGAACTCTCCGTTGTCATATTTCCTGAGGTCGGTGATGGATTCGATGTGTTTCTGAAGAATCTTCGCGGATTGATTGACAAGCTGAAGGCGGCTCAACGTGGTCTTTCCGAGGTTTGGATTTTTCAACAGTTCCTCCACGGGAGTCGTTATCAGAGTGAGAGGTGTGCGGATTTCGTGGAGAAAGTCGGTGTGGAACTTCAGTTCGTTCTCGTTGCGTTCCCTCTGCTCCTCACGAAGTTTGTCGTCCAGTTCTTTCCTGTGCAGGCGGATGCTGCGGCGGTGGAGGGAGACGGCTATGCCGGCGGCGGACGCAAGGGCGAGAACAAGGTAGCACAGCAGCGCGGCGGTCGAGGCATACCACGGAGGCAGTATGCGGAACTCGAAAGACGCCGGTTCATCACCCCACACGCCGTCGCTGTTCGAACCTCTGACGATGAATGTGTAATGTCCCGGGCGGAGGTTGAGATAGGTGGCTGTCGGATTGAGTCCCGTGGCGGAGTGCCAGTCGCTGTCCAGGCCTTCCATCATGTAGCGGTAACTGTTCCGCTCGGGGGAGGAATAGTGCATGGAGGAGAAACTGAACGAGAGATTGTTCTGCCCGTGCCCGAGACGGATCTCCCCGGTTTTCCCGAGAGGTCTCCCGCCGGTAATCTCCGGAGAAACCGCGACGCCGTTCAACGACAGCCCGGTTATCCTCACTTTCGGGCGCACCGGATTGTCCGTCAATTCCCTTGGAGAAAACAGATTGAAGCCGGCGACACCTCCGAAGGCCATGCGTCCGTCGCTCAGGACGGCCGCGTCCCATATCTTGAACGCATTGCTCTGGAGGCCGTCCTTTCTGGTGAAACGCCTCACCTCTCCCGTCTCCGGGGTGAAGCGGATGAGTCCGAAACCGCCCATCCAGAAATTGCCGTCGGAGTCTTCAAGCAGAGACTCGAATTCGTTGTTCGGGAAGTCGGGGACATTGCCTTTGTTGAAAATGCGGAAAGACAGCCCGTCGGCATACGGGTCGCTTTCAAGACGGGCCAGCCCGAGTCCGAGCACGGAAACCCAGAGATTCCCGGCGGAAGATTTGTGGATGAAAGACACGAACTCGCCGGCCGAGGCTTCGGCGCGGACAGGAATCCTGTCAAGGGAGACAATCTCCCCGTCTTCATCAAGAACGATTCGGTTGAGTCCGGACCGCGAACCGGCCCATACTATGCGCCCGTCAATGAGTATGTCAGTCGTAAAGTCGTCGTTCAGGGAATGGGAATTCCCCTTTTCATGGCGGACACAAGTCCACCCGTCCTCCCCCGAAGACGGGAGGGAGGAGCGCCATATTCCGGAATCCGTTGTCATCCACAATGTTCCGAAACCGTCTTCAGCAAACTTGTACACGCTCAGCCGGACAGGCAGGGATGCGGGACGGCTGAGTCTGAACGCACGGGAGGAACATGCTGCATCCGCATCAGAGCCGGGGATGACTCCGACTCCGTAATCCCATGAACCGAGGTATATTTCTCCGCTCCGGGTCTCGAACACGGCCGAAACAGGCATCG
Organism: Barnesiella intestinihominis; assembly: GCA_963625415.1. Classification (GTDB taxonomy): domain Bacteria; phylum Bacteroidota; class Bacteroidia; order Bacteroidales; family UBA932; genus Cryptobacteroides. The sequence goes on along the minus strand of CAVFTG010000005.1, from coordinate 3,431 downwards.
AGGAGAATGCGGAGAGCGATTTTCTGTCAACTTCGCGGAGTCTTCCGTCACGGAGCACGACGACGCTCCCGTCTCTCGAAGTGACCCACAGCCTGTCGTGACTGTCGGCGTGCATCGTGACAATCTGTCCGTCGCCACCCTCCCGGAACGGTGTCCAGAGGTGAAACGCCCTGTTCGCGGCGGTGCTCCGGAAGCAGCCGCTGCCGTTGGTTCCTGTCCAGAGGACGAGGGAACGGTCGAAAAACAGGGTCGATATGCCCGTGTCAGAACGTGAATTCCACGAAGATATGACATCTGAGACTTTCAAATCCCGGTCGTATTTCACAATCCCGTCATGCTCCGTGCCCACGAAGAAACTTCCGTCCTCCCCGCAGGTGCAGGAGCAGCGTGAATCGAAGGCGTTGAGAGGGATGAACTCCCCCGTCCCCATGTCGCAGATGAAACTGCCCTCATAGGAGGTGACCACAGCCCGTCCCCCTCCGATGTCTGTCACCGAAGTCACGAAAATGCCGCGCCGGACGTATCTCAGACCCTCGGACTCGCTGAATATTCCGACTCCGAGATTCGTCCCGACCAGAACTTCAGCCTCTCCCGATGCGCATCCGGACGAACAGATGTCGCCGAGCGACCATGAAGACACGCTGCAGATGTCGGAGTCTCTTCGCAGAAGCGAGAGCCCGTCGTTCGTGCACAGCCACACGGAACTGCCGTCGGAGTCCGCAAACATCGAGTTCACACGGTTTCCGGGCAGGCCGAAAGTCTTGACGAAACATTCAGAAGCAGTGTCATAGACCGTCAGACCGCCGTTTTCCGTGCCGACATAAAGAAGGCTGTCCACAAGAAGCAGGGAAGATATGCGGGAACTCTTAAGCATGGAGTTCGACATATCCCATACTTTCAGCACATTCCCGTCGTAGCGGCACAGTCCGGAATATGTCCCGATCCATATATACCCGTCTCCGTCCTGGACGATGGAAGACACGTCGGTGTGCGGAAGCCCCTCATCCACGGAGAGCTGTTCCATATATGACCGTTCCTGAGCCCCGGCCGGCATCAGGGCGGCACACGACAGCACCGCCGACAAAAATATGCATCTGCACGAAAACTTCATGTCCATACGCCAAATCTACGAAAATTCAGCGAAATTCGCGATGTCGCGCCGCGAACCTGCGGTAAAACAGCGCCGTGAGGACTATCAGTCCGCCGACGGCCCCAATCAGGGAGATTGACATATTCGTGCAGACCGAGCCGCCGATAAGAGCTCCGGTCCCTATTCCGAAATTGAATATCCCGGAAAATATCGACATCGCTACCGAAGTCTGCGCAGGAGGCGTGCCCGAGATGATTTCCGACTGCATGGACACGTTGAAGGCCGTGGCGGACATCCCCAGAAGCACGCAGAGGACGATGACCGCCGGTGCGCTGAACGAAAGCGGCCGGAGCGCGAGCGTCCCTGCAATCAGGACGACAAGGGCGATGTCCGTGAATCGGGAGCGGAGCACGGGGTAGAATTTCGAGAACAGCATGCTGCCGACAATCCCCGCGCCTCCGAAAATCATCAATGTCACAGTGACTCCGCCCTCGCTCATCTTCACGACCTGCAGCAGGAACGGTTCGATGTAGCTGTACACCGTGTAGTACCCCGTCGCAAAAGCCGCCGTGGTCATGAATATCGCGACAAGAGCCTTGTTCCCCATCATTTCAGGCAGGTCCCTGACGGTCATTCCGCCGCCGCTCGAAACCTTGGGGAGCAGCGCCGCGAGGTAAAGGAGCACGAACAGGGAGACCGCACCTATGCAGAGGAAAGTCAGCCGCCAGCCGAGGTTCAGCCCGATGACGCGCCCGAGCGGAAGCCCGAGAATCATCGCCACCGACGAGCCTGTCACTATCATGCTCAGCGCCAGTGCCCTGTGGCTGTCCGGCACGATTCTGACCGCGACAATCGAGATGATTGACCAGAAAATCGAATGGGCGCAGGCCACCCCTATCCTTGATGCCATCAGCATCCCGAAAGATGTCGAGCAGTAGGACATTATCTGGAACGATGTGAACACCGCGACGACCCCGAGCAGCAGCCGGCGCATCTCCATCCGTGACGTCATCAGCATGAGCGGCAGCGACAGCGCCATCACGACCCATGCATAGACCGAAATCAGCATTCCGGCCCTGGCCTCGGTCATCCCGAAGTCCCTCCCGATGTCCGTCAGGAGCGCAATCGGAATGAACTCCGAAGTGTTGAATATGAAAGAGGAAAGTGTCAGCCCCACCAGAGCCAACCATGTCTTCGGGGACATCCTCGACTCCCCGGTCACATCTGCCGTCACCATAAAAATACCGTCACTTGCTAACCGGGCGCGAAGATACACAGAATTGAAGTGATTTTGCTATATTTGCGCCCGATTTTTTCAGAAACAGCGTCCCGAAGGGATATGAACAGGGCTATGAACACGATTGAAAAGGCGATATACAACAGGACGGAACTCCTTGTGGGAGACGATGTCATGGATGTGTTCGCAAAGACACGGGTCATCATTTTCGGGGTCGGCGGAGTCGGAAGCTGGTGCGCGGAAGGGCTTGTGAGAAGCGGAGTCACGCACCTGACAATCGTGGACTCCGACCGGATCTGCATCACGAACGTGAACAGGCAGCTGATGGCGACGGTCAGGACAGTGGGCCAGGTGAAGGTGGAGGCGCTGCGTGACAGGCTTCTGGAAATCAATCCGAAGGCGGAGATTACTGCGATTCAGCGGATTTACAGCGCGGAGACCGCCGGGGAGTTCGACCTTGACGGATATGACTATGTGGTGGATGCCGTCGATTCGCTCAAGGACAAGGTTCAGCTGATTCTGAACGCCACGGCAAGCCGTGCGAAGTTCTTCTGCTCGCTCGGAGCCGCGCTGAAGGTGGATCCTCTGAAAGTGCAGGTTGCGGAGTTCTGGAAGGTGCGCGGATGCCCTCTCGGAGCGGCTCTGCGCAAGAAAATGAAGCGCGCCGGGACTTACCCCGCGAAGAAATTCCTCTGCGTCTATGACGACGAAGTCCTGCCCAACAGGGGACATTGCCAAAGCTGCGGCACTGAGAAATGCCTCTGCCCGAAATCCCAGGAAGGTCCGGGGGATCAGTCTCTGCTCAACCACGAATGGTGCAGCTCCAAGGCGCAGATCAACGGGACGACGGCCCATGTCACCGCAATCTTCGGGATGATGCTCAGCGGCTTGATAATCAACGACATCTACATGTCCGCCACAAAAGCATAGCCCCGCGTTTCATTTTGACGCAATTATTTTTGTCCAAATCATTTTTTCGCAGTTACTTTGCGCCCCGAAATTTGAAACAGGGAAAAAATGGCGAACAGGAAAGAATTGCTCGGGCATCTTGCATGCCTTACGACTTACACGATTTTCGGAATAAACGTGGTGACCTGCAAGGAT
>CAVFTG010000004.1:0-28107 GCA_963625415.1 Barnesiella intestinihominis | reverse complement strand
CGAGGTTCACGCCGGCATAGGTGAGCGGGTCGCGTCCGCAGAGCACGTAAGGCGGAATGTCCTTGTTTATTTTCGAACCGCCGCCGACCATCGCGTGCTTCCCGATTTTCGAGAACTGGTGAGCCACCGTGCTTCCTCCGAGAATCGCCCAGTCATCGACGTCGGTTTCTCCGGCTATGCCCACGTAACTTACGAGTATGCAGTGATTCCCGACCGTGCAGTCATGGGCGACATGGGTGTAGGACATGAGCAGGGTGTCGTTCCCGACTTTGGTCACGCCCTTGCCGCTGGCCTTGGTGCCCCTGTTGATGGTCGCGCATTCGCGCACCGTCACGTTGTCGCCGAGTTCCACATAGGTCACCTCCCCGTCGAACTTCAGATCCTGCGGAATCGCCCCTACGACGGCTCCCGGAAACACGCGGCAGTTCCTGCCCATCTTGACATAATTGAAAATGGTGGCATGCGGGAGAATCTGACAGCCGTCACCGATTTCAACGAATTCATCGACGTAGGCATAAGGCCCGATTTCAACATTTTCGCCGATCTTCGCGTTCGGATGAACGCAGGCGAGCGGATGGATGGTCGTACTCATATCTTTTCCTTTTATTTTTTCTCCGCAACCTCCGTCCGGACCAGTTTCGCGACAGCCGTGTTGATGGTGTGACCGGACTTGTAGGCCGTCACCTTCGCCTGCAGGAATCCTCCCGTCAGCCGCAGATCTCCGATGAGGTCGAGCAGTTTGTGCCGTGCGCATTCGTTGTCGAAATGCAGCGACTCGTTGAGGTAGCCGTTTTTCACTTTCAGTTCCGGCTTGCCTATGTGGCTGCACACGTTCTTGAGCTGTTCCACGGTGATCGGATTCTCCACAATCACGAGCGCGTTGTCCACATCGCCGCCCTTTATCAGGTTGTTGGCAAGCAGATACTCGACCTCGTGGAAGAAGCAGAAAGTGCGGCATGCGCTGATTTCGCGGATGTAGTCCGTGCCGGAGTCGAACCTTGCGCTCTGGATTCCGAGAACTTTGGAGTTGAAGTCTATCGTGATTTCGTAGCTGAACGTGTCGGCCGGTTCGATGCTGAGGTATGCTCCCGTCTCCGGGTTTCTGTACTCCACTTTCTCTTTCAGCGTCACGTAGCGTCTCGGTTCGTCCTGTTCCTCAAGCCCGTCCGGAGCGATTGCGTCCACATAGGGCTTCGCGCTTCCGTCAAGAATCGGAACTTCCGCATTGTCTATATCAATCAGCACGTTGTCCACTCCGAGACCGGTGAGCGCCGAGAGAAGGTGTTCTATCGTTCCGACGGTCGCCTTTCCGGCTGATATGGTCGTGCTGCGCGCTGTCGATGAGACGTTTTCCGCGAGAGCGTCGACCGTCGCGTCCGGTCCGATGTCAATTCTTGTGAAACGGATTCCGGTGTTTGCCGAAGCCGGTTTGAGCGTCATCTTCACCGGCATCCCGCTGTGAAGTCCCTTGCCCTCAAACGTATAATCCTTCTTGAGTGTATTCTGCTTTCTCATTTATTTCCTTTCTCAACAATTGTGGGGCGCAAAGGTAAGTAAAATTTCCATAATTCCGCTATTTTCCGCTCTTTCCGCTCTTTCTGAAGATTGCGTATGCTCTGAGGAAATCCCTGTGCGGGATGGCCGGCGTGCCGAACAGCACCTCCCCCTCGTTCTTGGGGCTGCCGATGAGACCGGTCTGTGCTCCGAGCGTCGTATGTGCCGGTACTTTCAGCCCGTTGGCGATTCCGGCCTGTCCCGCGAAGATGCAGTGCTCCCCGACCTTTGTCGAGCCGGCGATGCCGACCATCGCGCTCATCACCGTGTTCTCGCCCACTTCGACATTGTGCGCAATCTGGCAGAGGTTGTCGATTTTCACCCCTTTATGTATGATGGTTGAGCCAATCTGCGACTTGTCCACGCAGGTGTTCGCCCCGATTTCCACATTGTCTTCGATGATGACGTTCCCGGTGTGCTCGATTTTCCGGTATGTCCCGTCCTCAAGCGGAGCGAATCCGAAACCGTCGGCTCCGATGACCGCGTTCGCGTGGATGATCACGTTGTCCCCGATCACCATGCCGGGATAAATCTTCACGCCCGGGTAGAGTATGCAGCGCTTTCCGATTGTCGCGCCGTCGCCCACATAGACCTGTTCGCAGATTTTCGTATAATCCCCGACTTCCGCTTTCTTTCCTATATATGCGAAATCGCCGACATAGACTTTCCTGCCTATCTTCGAGGAGAAGGCCACGTGGCAGCGGCGTCCCCTGTGCCGGAAATATTTCTTTTTCTGCGCGGTGACATATTCAAGAAGCAGAGCCACTGCGGAGTAGGCGTCATCGACCCTCACGAGCGTCGCGCCGACCGGCTGTCTGGGTTCGAAGCTCCGGTTCACGATGATTACCGACGCCTTGCTTTCATAGACATATTTCTCGTATTTCGGATTTGCGTAAAATGATATCGCCCCGTTCTTTCCGCTCTCTATCCTTGCGAAAGTCGTCACCGAGGCGTTCCCGTCGCCGTCGACATCTCCGCTCAATATCTCCGCTATCTGTCCTGCTGTCAATTCCATAAGCAGATTCCTGTTTTTTAAAAATATTTGCAAAGGTAATACATTTTTCCTACCTTTGCCGCCGTGAGAGAGAAAGGGGACGTCGAGTTCCCTTTTTTCATGCTCCGGACTCTGTAAACTTTGTCGAAATGAAAATTTCAGAAATCATAGATGCAGTGGAGGCGGCCGTCGTTGCACGGGGATGCTTCATTGTCGAAACAAATGTCTCGAAAGACAACGATGTGGAGATTGTCCTGGAGTCGGAGAAGGCCGATGTCGTCATGGACGACTGCGTCGGGATAAGCCGCGTTTTCGAGGAGAGTTTCGACCGGGAGAAGGAGGACTATTCGCTGACGGTGACCTCTGCGGGGCTCGACCGTCCGTTCAAGGTGCTTAAACAGTATCAGAAAGCCGTCGGGACGGAGGTTGAGGTCGCCCTGAAGGGGGGAAGGAAATTCGTGGCGGAGCTTGTCGCGGCGGACGGGGACACGGTGACGATGAAATATGCGCAGCGCGAGTCCGTCGACGGGAAGAAGAAAAAGGAGCTTGTGGAGCATGTCGACACTTTCGGATATGACGAAATCAACTCCGTACGTCCGCACGTCGATTTCAAATGACGTGAATATGTTGATATAAAACATATTGCCGGGGATATATATTCATATGACGGAAAAAGAAATATATTCATAAGACGAAAAAATAAAAAGATATTCATAACGATATGGAAAAGATTGAACTGAAGGACGCGTTCGCGGAATTTAAGAATCAGAAGAACATCGACCGCCCGACCATGATGGGCGTGCTTGAGGATGTTTTCAGGACACAGATCGCCAAGGTCTACGGCGATGCCGACAATTTCGACGTCATCATCAACATCGACAAGGGTGACTGCGAGATTTACTGGAACCGTGAGGTCGTGGAGACCGTCGAGGATCCGAACAAGCAGATTTCGCTCGAGGAGGTGAACGCCGGCGGGGACGACTACGAAATCGGGGAGACCTTCGCGAAGAAAATCGAGATGAAGGACTTCGGCCGCAGGGGCATCCTCAACATCAGGCAGAATCTCCAGGGACGCATAATGGATCTTGAGAAGGCCAACCTTTACAATAAATACAAGGATATGGTCGGCCAGCTTTTCGCCGGAGAAGTCCATCAGACATGGGCCAAGGAGGTCGTTCTTCTCGACGACGAGGGCAATGAGCTGAAACTTCCGAAGATGGAGCAGATTCCGGGCGAGCATTTCAAGAAGGGCGACACCGTGAAGGCTCTCATCAAATCGGTGGAGATGAGGAACACCACTCCGATAATCACGCTTTCGCGCGTTTCGGACGATTTTCTCGCCAAACTTTTCGAGTCCGAGGTTCCCGAGATTTACGACGGTCTCATCACCATCAAGAAAGTGGTGCGCGTCCCGGGCCAGAGGGCGAAGGTCGCCGTGGAGTCCTATGACGACAGGATTGACCCGATCGGAGCATGCATCGGCGTGAAGGGCTCCCGCATCATAGGCATAGTCCGTGAACTCCGCAACGAGAACATCGACGTCATCCAGTGGACGTCCAACACCCAGCTTCTCATCACCCGTGCGCTCGCTCCGGCGAAGATTTCATCCATCGTGAACGGCGAGGACGGGAAAATCAGGGTTTATATGCTTCCCGAGGAGGTCACCAAGGGCATCGGCCGCGGCGGCGTGAACATCCGTCTTGCGGGAATGCTTGTGGACAAGGAGATTGAGGTCTGGAGAGAGACTCCGAAGTCCGAGACCCCGGACGACGAGGAGGATTACGACATACTTCTCGAAGAGTTCGACGACGAGATTGACCAGTGGGTCATCGACAAACTCAAGTCGATCGGCTGCGACACCGCGAAGAGCGTGCTCGCAATCGAGCCTGACGAACTTGCGAAGAGGGCGGATCTTGAGGACGAGACGGTGGCTGACGTCCGCCGCATCCTCAGCTCCGAGTTCGAGTAGGATACCGGCCTGCCGGACGGTTTCACGGACTGTGACCGCCCGCCGTCCGGCGTGCCTGAATGGCGATGCGGAAAGAGTATGGATTTGAAAAGACTATAATGGGGATATATGGCAGAAATCAGATTAAGTAAAATTGCGAGACAGTTCAACGTCGGAGTGGGCACACTCATCGAATTCCTGAACGGGAAAGGGGCGAACATCACCTCCAGTGACCCGAACACCAAGATTTCCGACGAATATATGCCGGCGGTCGAGTCCAAGTTCGGAGGAGACCTTGCCGCGAAGATGGATTCGGAGAAGGTGGCGACGAAACTCAAGGAAGTGATGGACGTGTCGAAGAAGAAACCTGCGGTTGAGGATGAAGAAGCTGACAGGGAGGTGATTATAAAGACCACTTCCATTTCCGAGGCTCCCGGGAAGCCTGCGCCGGAAAAGTCCGCGACTGTCGCGGAGACTCCGGCTGATACGGTTGCTCCGGCCGTTCAGACTGCTCCGGAAGAAGTGGAAACTTCCGGGGAGGTTCCGCAGCATGCCGGAGAAAAGCCGGTTCCGGAGGAGCATGGTGAAGAGCGGGCGGAGACACCTGCGGCCGTGGTTCCGGAGCAGACCGCTCCGGCCGGGGCGGATCGCCCGGCGGTTGAAGCCGTCACTGACGGGGAGCATGCCGAAGAACCTGCGAAACCCGAAAAGGAAAGCGCCGCGCCTGAGACTGCGGACAGTACGGGAGATGACGGCGCGGAGAACATGAATACGGAGAAGACGGACGAAGCGGCCGAATCCCCTGCCGCAGGGTCTTCTGCAGCCGAACCCGTGAAACCGGCGGAGGAAATCAGGAAAGAGCCGCAGGAGGCGGTTATCGCCATTGAGCGGCTGACCGGGCCGAAAGTCATGGGCAAGGTCGACTTGAGCAAGTTCGAGACTCCGAAGAAGAAGGGCAAGAGGGAGAGAATCAAGCCGGGGCAGAGCCAGAAAGTGGATGTCACCAAGATTGACGCTTCGAACGGCGGCTCCGGCAAGAACAGCAACGGCAACGGGAACAAGAACGGCGGAGGCGGAAGAAACGGACGGGATTTCGGACGTGACGCCCGCAGAAACGAGTCAGGCGGAGGAAAGGGACGCCGGGGACGGGACAGGTTCAAACCTGCCATGACCGAGGCGGAGAGCGAGGAGATGCAGAAGGAAATCCAGAAGCAGATCAAGGAGACCTACGCCCGCATGAACGAAGGGAAGGGCAACTTCGGCGCAAAACACCGCAAAGAGAAGAGGGAGGCGGCCGCAGACAGGCTCCAGGAGGAGATGCAGCAGCAGGAACTTGACAAGAAAGTCTTGAAAGTCACGGAGTTCGTGACCGTCAACGACCTCGCGACACTGATGAACAATACTCCTGTCACCAAGGTAATCGCAGCGTGCATGAGCCTCGGACTCATGGTGTCCATCAACCAGAGGCTTGACGCCGAGACTCTCGTTCTCGTCGCGGAGGAGTTCGGCTATGAGGTCGAGTTCGTGACTGCGACCCTCACCGAGGAAATCAATTCCGAGGAGGAGGCCGACAAGCCGGAAGACCTCGTTCCGAGACCTCCGGTGATCACCGTCATGGGTCATGTCGACCACGGAAAGACATCCCTGCTGGACTACATCCGAAAGGCGAACGTGATTGCGGGTGAGGCCGGGGGAATCACCCAGCACATCGGCGCGTACAACGTGGAGCTCCCGAACGGCCGGAGAATCACGTTCCTCGACACTCCGGGCCATGAGGCCTTCACCGCGATGCGTGCAAGGGGGGCGAAGATGACCGACCTCGCAATCATAATCATCGCCGCCGACGACGCGATAATGCCGCAGACGGTCGAGGCCATCAGCCACGCTCAGGCGGCGGGAGTGCCGATGATTTTTGCAATCAACAAGATAGACAAGCCGGGAGCGAATCCGGACAAGATCCGGGAGCAGCTCTCGAACATGAACATACTCGTGGAGGACTGGGGAGGAAAATACCAGTGTCAGGAAATCTCGGCGAAGAAAGGAATCAATGTCGAGCTTCTTCTTGACAAGGTGCTTCTCGAAGCCGACCTGCTCGAGCTCAAGGCGAATCCGGCACGCAGGGCCACGGGCGCGGTCATCGAGTCATCCCTCGACAAGGGGCGCGGCTACCTCGCCACGGTTCTCGTCCAGAACGGCACGATGCATGTCGGCGACGTCATGCTCTCCGGCTGCTACACCGGCCGCGTGAAGGCGATGTTCAATGAACGCGGCCAGAAAGTGACCGAGGCGGGGCCTTCGACTCCGGTTTCGGTGCTCGGACTCAACGGAGCACCTACGGCGGGCGAGACGTTCAACGTGATGGCCGACGAACGCGAGGCGAAGGAGATTGCCAACAAGCGCGAGCAGCTCATCCGCATCCAGGGCATCAAGACCCAGAAGCATATGACCCTCGAGGAAATCGGGCGCAGAATCGCCATCGGCAATTTCAAGGAGCTCAATGTCATCGTCAAGGGTGACGTGGACGGCTCCGTGGAGGCTCTGTCAGACTCCCTCATCAAGCTCTCCACCGAGGAGGTGCGCGTGAACGTGATTCACAAGGCTGTCGGAGCGATTTCCGAGTCCGACGTGCTTCTCGCGGCCGCTTCCGACGCTGTCATAATCGGCTTTCAGGTGCGTCCTTCGACAGGTGCGCGCAAGCTTGCCGAGAAGGAGGAAATCGAAATCCGTCTCTACTCAGTCATCTACGACGCAATCAACGAGGTCAAGGACGGTATCGAGGGCATGCTCGCTCCGGAGGAGAAGGAAGACATTGTCGCCACAGCCGAAGTTCTTGAGACGTTCAAGATTTCCAAGGTCGGAACCATCGCCGGCGCGATTGTCCGCGAGGGCAAGCTCCAGCGCACGTCCAAAATCCGCGTCATCCGTGACGGCATCGTGATTTACACCGGCGAACTCGGTTCGCTCAAGCGGTTCAAGGACGATGTCAAGGAGGTTGTCTCCGGTCAGGACTGCGGACTCAACATTCAGAACTACAACGACATCAAGGTAGGAGACTTTGTCGAAGCCTACCAGATTGTCGAAGTGAAACGGACATTGTAGCCGGTTACGGTATTCAAGCCATATTCAAGTTCAAAATATAGTGTTATGAAAAGATTGCTTGTAGTGTTTGCAATCCCGCTGCTTGTCATTTCAGCATGCAGCAAGATTACCAGGGAGGAGACGGCAGACGTGCTTCTCATCTCTCAAAACGAGGTGGCGTTCCCCAAGGAGGGCGGGTCGGCCACGATTTCAGTGGCGTGCCCCTCTGAGTGGCATTCGACAGTGTCGGACAAGTCGTGGATTACGGCCGGGGATGACGGGGACTGCGTGACGATCACCGTCTCCGCGAACGAATCCGGAAGCGTGAGGAACGGCACGGTCACTCTGGAGTCCGACTCCGGAAAAACGGAAATCACGGTGTCCCAGTCATGGAACGGAGTCGTTCTGTCCCTGAAAATCAACGGGGCGGAAGAGCTTGAACTCGACTCCGAGGGGGAGGAGTTCATATTCACGGTGGAGACGAACGACAAATGGGGAGTATCTTCCGATGCGGACTGGCTTTCAATCGGGACGGAAGGCAATCTTGTCAAGGTGAGCGCCGCCGCGAACGGAGGAGAGCGCCGTGAAGCCACAATCACCGTCACCGCATCAACGGGCGGAGAGGAGACGAGCAGGGATATTAAGATTTCCCAGATTTCACGCGGAGAGAATCCGTATTTCCAGATGCTGGGCGACTTCGGACTGTATGCCGAGCGCTGGCACTATGGCGGAAACGTCGTCGATTCTCCGGGAATCGGGACATATTGCACAATCGAGCAGAAAGAATACGGCAAGACTTTCACCATCAGGAATCTGTTTGTGGACGGAACGGAATACGAAGCGTCCTACGACAAGGAGACGAAACGCATGATCCTGACCCTCGGCTCCCTGTGCCTCACGAAAGAGGTAGCTTCCCTTACTTCCACCCAATATTGGTATTACTACCTCGTCCAGCAGAATTTCGATGAGAAGAAGTTCGAGAGCGGAATCCTCTACGGAACCGTGGGGACGGCGACGGACGGTACTTCTGAAGACTGTCCGGCAATCCTTCTGAGCGGTTTTGACGAAGCCTACGGAATACTCGGACTTATCGTCAGGATAATGCCGGGAGGGCAGAACGCGACGCTCGGCGACGTGTGGTACGCCGACGGGAAGATGTATCTCGTGAAAGCGGAAAAAACGGACACGGACATCAATGAACAGTAAACGGATATGAACCCGAACAGATTCGTAAAGGATTTATGAGAAAGATAACATACATATATACGGCATTATTGACGGTTTCGCTCTGCGCCTGCACCAAGGAGACCATCAACTATCAGAACCCCGTTCCTGGAGAGAACGGGATTGCGCCAGCCGCCTCTCTGGAAATAAGTTCCAGAAACACGCTCTTCACGTCGGAAAATGCGACCGAGGGAAGTATCGCCTTCAAAAGCCTCGGAGGAAAAGTCGTCCTTGACGGTCGACACCAACACGGAATGGACCTGTGAGGTGACCGGGGGGGGCAGCTCATTTCTCAGCTATAAGGCTGACAAAGAAACTAATCAGCTGACTCTGTCCTGCGAGGGCAACACGCTGGAGGAGCAGCTTTCCGCCACCGTGACAATAAAGGCCGGGAACAAGACGGCCACTGTGGGTGTCACGCAGAACGCTCTTGGAACTGTAGAGATTACGGCATCGGAGAACAACTTCCATCTTGCCGCAAAGGGGGAGCTTGAAGCCTCGTTCGATGTTGTCTCCTCCGACCCCGACTGGACTTTCGAGACGGCGGGATGCGAATGGATGCTGGTCAGCAGGGACGGCGACAATGTCACCGTCAGCGTCTATCCCAACGAGGACTATGAAGACCGTGAGGTCAGGTTCATCCTCAAGGCCGGCAGCGGGGAAAAACTCGTCACCGAGACCATAGACGTGCTTCAGGACAGGGCGGCGCTTGTCGAGCCGTCAAAGCAGACCGTGCCCGTGACACCTTTCTCCGGCGATGCCCAGGAGGTCGGAATCAATGCCAACTTCGACTGGGACTACACCGTTTCCGGAAATGAAAGCGGATGGCTGACGGTCGAGAAGACGGAAACGGGATTCAAATTCACTCCGGTTCCGAATCCGGGATCCGAATCAAGAACCGTCAAAATCACGGTCACGACAGGCGACGGCAAGGAAAATACGGACACAAAGGAAATCGTCGTCTCCCAGGCGGGAATCGATACGAAAGCCTTCATCCTCGGACTGGATGTGACCGAATATGAGGCGAAGACGACCACCTATGTCTCCGCGATGCCGGTGACGGGAGTGAGCGGAGAGGCCACGGTTGACTGGGGCGACGGCACGGTGGAGACCGTGTCCGCCGACTGCCCGAAGCACACCTACACAGACAAGGGCTACTATGTCGTCTCTTTCAAGGGCGGCGCAAGCGGAATCAACTCTTATTCCCTGTCATCCACGCAGAAGGCTCAGATTAAGGAGGTCTTCAGCTGGGGCGAACTCGGCGTGACTTCGATGTGTCGCGCTTTCTACGGTTGCGGTGAGCTCACGAGCATCCCGTCGGACATCGCGGGTTCGTTCTCGCAGACAACCACGTTCAAAGAGGCATTCTACAATTGTCAGAAGCTCCAGGCGATTCCGGAAGGACTCCTGAGCAAGGCTGTCGAGTGTACGGACATCAACTCGATGTTCATCTACGGCTACGCCATCTCCGATATTCCGGCAAAGCTTCTGGAAAACTGCCCTAAACTCACTGACGCGTCCAACGCCTTCGACGGATGTAAACTTGTGAAAAGTGTTGACAAGAATCTGTTCGCCAACAATCCGGAACTTGAAATATGCTCCGCGACATTCGCCAGAATGGACAAACTTCAGTCAATCGACGGAGATATGTTTGTGAACAATCCTAAAATCACCACTTTCAATGCGATATTCAATGCTGACAGTTCACTGACGTCAATCCCTGCCGGAATATTCAGGAAGCAGACGGAATGCACTTCATTCCGAATGGCGTTCCTCGCCACCGGAATTACGGAGGTTCCCGCCGGACTTTTCGAAAACAACACCAAGTGCGAAAATTTCCAGCAGACTTTCAGCAAGACAAAAATCAGAACCATTCCGGACGATGTCTTCAAAGGCTGCTCCAAGGTTACGACATTCATGACCTGTTTCAGCGAATGTACTGAACTCGAAAGCATCCCGGCCGACCTGTTCAAGAATTCCGGGGCGCAGGCCTCCGTTCTGAAGAACGGTCTCAACATGGTGTTCCAGAAATGCACTTCCCTCACTGAAGTTCCTGAAGGGCTTTTCGACGGTTTCACGACGATAACCCAGTTTTCGAGCGCATTCAACGGATGCACTTCGCTGAAGAAAATTCCATCCGGGCTGTTCCGGGATTTCAGCGCGGTGACGACATTCTCAAGCGTATTCCAGGACTGCACGGCTCTTGAAACCGTTCCTGAGGGCGTGTTCACGGGGCTCTCCAAAGTCACTTCCCTCTCCGGGGTGTTCACCGGCTGCACGGGAATCAAGGAAGTCGGTGCCGGCATCCTGTCCGGATGCAATGCCTGCACCAACATCTCCAACCTTTTCAAGAACTGCACGGGTCTGTCCAAGATTTCAGAAAACGCATTTGAAGGAGCGGCGAAAGTAACCAATGCTTCAGGGTTGTTCTACGGGTGTACAAATCTTGCGACTGTGCCTGAAGGACTCTTCTCATCGCTTGCGGCCATAACCAACGTCTCCCAGATGTTCTACGGCTGCACAAGCCTGAAAACCGTTCCTGAAGGTCTCTTCTCGCCGATTACAGCCGTCACGACCGCCAAGGAGGTCTTCTCGACTTCCGGGATTGAATCGGTTCCGGGGTCACTGTTCTCCGCAATCGTGAAGACAACGTCGTTCGAAAGCGCGTTCAAAGGCTGTACTTCCTTGAAGAGCCTGCCTGACGGACTTTTCTCAAAAAACAACGCCGTGACGACTTACAAGACGGCGTTCAGCGGCTGCACAGCGTTGACCACCGTCGGCAACATATTCGGTGCAAGCACGAAGAGTGTTTCTCTCGAATCCGCTTTCGAGGGATGCACGGCACTGGTAAGTCTCCCGTCCGGACTCTTTGACGCTCTGACGGCCGCAAGCACATTCAAGAAGGCATTCTACGGCTGCACCGCCCTTGCGACAATTCCTGAAAAACTGTTCGCGAAGAATGGCAGTGCAACAACGGTGGAAAGCTGCTTCCAGACCTGCAAGGCTCTTCAGTCCGTACCGTCGGGACTGTTCGGAACCACGACGAAAATGAAGACTCTCAGCAGAATGTTCGCCGACTGCCCGTCTCTTACAGGCATAGCGGCCGATGCGTTCAACGGAATCAACACCTCCGGTGCAACCGTCATGTATGTTTTCCAGAACTGCACCGCTCTCAAGGAAGTTCCTTCTGGACTTTTCAAGAACAACGCGAAGATCAGCACTTTCACCGGTGCGTTCAGCGGCTGCACCGCCCTTGAGAAAGTCGGCTCTGAAGTGTTCAACTTCGCCTATGGAGCCGCCACCATCGGCAGCATATTCAGCGGATGCAAGTCGTTGAAGGAAGTGGGGGAGAATCTTTTCATCAATCCCGAGAAAGTGAAGAATGTGACATCCGTATTCAAGGACTGCTCCGCATTGGAGAGCGTCCCTGTCGGGATTTTCGACAACTTCAAGGCGGCGACAAGTTTCAACGCCGTATTTGACGGCTGCACCTCTCTCTCGGGGGAGTCTCCGTACACAGTGGTCAACGGAGCGAAGTGCCACATTTATGAGAGGACTGCGGAAACAGGCTTCGCTGTGCCTACCAACATCAAGCTGGCGTTCAGGGGATGCACGAAGCTTACGGACTATGCATCCATCCCTGACGTATGCAAAGAATAATCTTCAAATGCAAAAGAATATGAAATTCAGACATATAATGCCGATAATCGCAGCGGCGGCAATAGCCGCCGGCTGCACCGAGACCATGAAAGTCGATCCGGAAGCCTATCAGGCCCCGCTCTTTCTCCAGCTGTCGGATTCAAGAATCGTATTCGGCAACGATGGCGGGAAGGCTCTTGTCACGGTCGCGACAAATGCCGTGGAATGGAGTTTTGACACTCCTTCGGACGGATGGCTCACAGTCAGCACCGACGAGGAGGGGGAATACATAGTCGTGGAGACCCCGATCAACAGCGGAGCGGCAAAAAGCGTGAATCTGAAGATTGCCGCGAAAAGAGGCGAAGAGACCAAAGAGGCGACCCTGACTGTCACACAGAGGGCCGACGGAGCTGAAGACCTCAGCGCGGGCGGCACCGCGAACTGCTACATCGCCGGGACAAACGGCACTTATAAGTTCCGCTGCGACATAAAAGGCAACGGCGGTGGTGACGGAAAGTCGAAATACATCGAGAACGAGGGTCTCGGGATAGAGGACGCCGCCTATGCGGAACTGCTCTGGGAGGCCCGCAATGACGGAGACCGCACGATGTCCTATGAAATCATCGACGGAACGCCGGTCTATGGGGGAGGATATGTCTCTTTCACCACCGGCAGAAGCGAAGGGAACGCCCTCATCGCCGTCAAGAACATCAAGGGAAAGGTGCTCTGGAGCTGGCACATCTGGGTCACCGACAATGAAGTGACGGTTCACGACCACATCGGGTCGGACGGAAGCGTCATAGCTCAGATTATGGATCGCAACCTCGGGGCGCTCAACAACACTCCGATGGACATAGACAACCGTGGGATGATTTACCAGATGGGACGCAAAGACCCTTTCATCCCTTCACGCTCCCCGTATATGGACTACAGCGGAATCACCGACTATGAGGATCCGGAGCAGACGAAGGACTACTGCGGCAACGACCCTGAATGGAACAGGCAGAATCTCGAAATCGGCGACGGTACGGGGGCTTGGGAGATAGACTCCAAGTTCAGGGCGCAGGCTTCGTTCGGGGCGCCGGGCAACATCCCGTTCGCGACTGCCAACCCCATGCGTTTCCTGACGAGCTATTACACGAGCGGAGGAGACTGGTATGTCAACTCAAGCGATGAAGACAGCGTCAATCCCGGTCTTTGGGGCGAGGAGAAAACCATCTTCGACCCTTGTCCTCCGGGTTACAGGGTGCCGGGAAAGAATATGTGGGGTTCTGCTGCCGGAAATGACGGTGTCCAGACGGGCGGAAGGCACAATGAGTATGACGAGAACGGTGTCAGCGCAAAGTATCTCTGGAATGCGGAGAAGGACTGCGGCCGCGTGTGGAGACCGACGGGGGACTTCTACCCTATGGTCGGAAACATCTACCCGTCTTCGTACTCGGTGAATGTGACCCCGTACAACTACACCAGCGGTCAGACTTTCTATCTGACAAGTCAGGAAGGCGTTTATGATTCGGGAAAAACCAATCAGAGCTGCAAACATTTCGTGGCGTCGTTCAACGGATATTGGGCCTATTATGAGACCAGGTCGCAGGTTTTCACCGGTCAGGTGAGATGCGTCAAGGAATAAGAGAGATTCTAAAATCAGATGATGAGAAACAGATTCTTGTTGTCCGTCGCGCTGCTCGCAGCGGCGGCGGGATGTGAAAGAATCGGAGGGGATGACGGCGGCAGGCCCGGAGCTGAAAGCGATGGGCCGGTTGTCGTATTCTCGCCGGATGCGGCGATTCAGGGGGAGATCATCGTGAAGATGAAGGCCTCCGGAGGCGTGCCGTCGAAATCTTCGGGGACAGTCCCGGCTTCAGCCCCGTTCTCGGGCGGCTCCGGGGTTGACAGGATACTGATGGACATCGGTACGGTCAGCTTCGAACGTCTGTTCCCGGACTGCGGACGTTTCGAGAAACGTACAAGGGACGAAGGCATGGACAGATGGTTCATCGCGAAATACGATGAAATGATACCGGTGTCCGAAGTCGCGCAGATGCTCTCCGGCTGCGATGGCGTGGAAGTCGTGGAATATTCCATCCCGACGGAAGCGGCCTCATATTCGGTGATTCCGGATTCCGGGACAGTAAATGGAACGGAGGAGGAAAACCTCTCCTGTACGGAGGCGGCCGTCCCGGCAGTCAGAGCCGCCCGGTCGGCAAGAACTCTGTCCTTCCCTTTCAACGAGAGCGTCCGTTCCCAAAGGATGCAGTGGCACTACAACAACCCCGGGAACGTATATGCCAATCCCACCGTCGTTGGCGCGGATGCGAACGTCTATGCCGCATGGCAGCTCTGCACGGGCAATCCGGACGTCATAGTCGCCGTGATTGACCAGGGAGTGAAATATGACCACGAGGATCTTGCCGACAATATGTGGGTGAACGCGGGTGAGATTCCCGGGAACGGCATAGATGACGACGGGAACGGATATGTCGACGACATCCACGGATTCAATTTCACGGACAACAAGGGGGAACTCACTTTCTCCGCCGACAATATGCACGGCACGCATGTCGCCGGCACAATCGCAGCGGTGAACAACAACGGAATCGGAGTCAACGGAATCGCCGGAGGCTCCGGAAAGGGCGACGGGGTCAGGATAATGTCCTGCGAAACCCTGGGTGCGTCCGAATCGGGGAATTCCGGCGGCGGGCTCGGAGCGCAGGTGCGTGCAATCAAGTATGCCGCTGACAACGGGGCGGTAATCTGCCAGAACAGCTGGGGCTACACATCGGGCGCACTTTCCAGAACCGACTGGACAAAGGGGAACTACTCCGCGCTCGCCGAGGCCATACGCTATTTCGTGAAATATGCCGGACTTGACGAAAACGGTGAACAGGAGGGGCCGATGGCCGGAGGGATAGTGATTTTCGCGGCCGGGAACGACGCTTCCGGCGAACTCTGCTACCCCGCCTCAGACGAGGCCGTGGTCAGCGTGGCCGCCACATCGTGGCTCGGGACTCCGTCCTATTACACCAATTACGGCAAATGGGTGAGCCTCTCGGCTCCGGGCGGAGACCTTACGCTCAATTCCACATACGGCGGAGTTTACAGCACCTCCGTGGCCGAGGACGGAAGTTCGTCCTATGCGGGAATCAACGGGACATCGATGGCCTGCCCTCATGTTTCCGGAGCCTGCGCTCTCGCGGTGAGCCTGTACTACGGCGCGGAAAAGAAGAAGGGGCTCACCTGCGGGATGCTGAAGGAAGCCCTGCTGTCCAGCGTGACACCGGTCGACCCGTTCTGCGGAGAGCCGTATTACGGGAATATGGGCGCCGGCTCTCTGGATACGTGGCAGCTGCTGCTCGCGGTTCAGAAGGTGGCTCCGGTTCCCGACATCACGATCGGCATAGGCGGGGAGAAGTCCGTTGACCTCGCGGACTATTTCTACAGGACCGATGTGCTTGTCTGGTCCGTGACCGTTCCGGGAATCGCGGAAGTCAGCCTCAGGGACGGAATCCTCACAATCAGGGGGGTGGCTGCCGGAGACACCGCAGTCAGAATAACAGACGGGAACCAGTCTGTCAGAATCATCAATGTAACAGTGAAATGAGAAAGACGGGAAGAATGACGAAGATGAAGAATGTCTCGAAAGTGATTGCCGCCGCCCTGCCTGCGGTCATCCTGTTTCTCACCGGATGCAGTCAGGAAAATGCGGAGGAAGCCGATGCGCGGACTCTCAAGACTCCGGAAGTCAAAGTCAGCGGGCTGACGGTGTCCGGATTCCGCATAGACTGGGGGAAGGTCTATGGAGCGGCGGATTACACCTTCACTTTCGGCGACAATGAGCCTGAAACGACAGAAGGGCTGTCGGCGGAGTTCCGCGGGCTGGAGGCCGGAACTGAGTATGTCGTCCGGCTTCAGGCAAATCCCCCGGAGGGAGGCTCCGCCGCACCGTCGGAATGTGCATACGTCCACGTGCGAACATCGTCCGTGACCAGTCTTGACAAACCGGAAATCACCATAGGAAGCGCATATGCGTCCAAGACGATAATCAGCTGGAGCGTCATACCCGGAGCGGGGGGCTACGAATACTCCGTGGGTGAAGTCAGCGGGGCGACATCGGGAAACAGGCTGACGCTCCAGAACCTGAAGAAGGGCACGGACTATACCTTCTCCGTCAGAGCAGTTCCGGCCGGGGAGGGATACACTGCCTCGGAGACTGCTTCCGCCGCTTTCACGACAGAGGAAGACGATGTGCCGGCATTGCTGATAGTTCCGGAAACGGTGCTTGCGGACGCGGCCGCGTTCGACATCTACGCCTCTCCGGACGAGACATATTATTACGATGTGGTGTCCTCATCCGCGCTGATGCAGTATGACGAGGCCACCATAATCGACAAGTACCGGACGGCGATAATCAAATATGCCGAAAGCCTCGGCATAAGCTTCAGACTCGCGATGGCTTCTGCGCTCAAGGTCGGCACGAACAATCTCAGCATTACGGGACTCACCTCGGAGCTGAGCTACGACATCATAGCCTTCGGAATGGACTATGACGGGAATGTCACCACCGGACTGCACACCGCACGGTTCACCACGACATCCACAGGATGGTCGTCAGGACCGAACTACGGCGGTTCGGAATGGTTCAGCCAGAGATTCTACCTCACGAACGACTATGCGGCGCTCTCCGGCTACGGCTGGACCAACTCCGTGTGGATGACATGGAAAGGAAGCGACGTCAGCAGCATACGCTACCGTCTCCTGCCCACTGCGACTTTCAACAAGCTGTTCGATGACCCTTATGACAAAGAGGCCGTCAAGGCATTCCTCAGAGACCCGGATTACAGTTATGCCGTCAAGGACGAATACCTGACGCTGGTCAACTCCGCCGCCGGCTACAACTCGCTGACTCCGTGCAGCTCGGGAGTGTCCTACACGATGTCGGCGCTTGCGGCCTCATCTTCCGGCGAAGAGGAGCTGACGGTCAATTCGATTACGACCAAAGTCTCAAGCGAGGCCCGGACATGGTTCACGATTTCCGCTCTGGTCAACGCGAAATACGGGCCGACTTCGACCACAATAGCATGCGTCCTCAGGGGCGTGGATGTCACTTCCGGCAAGATTGTGCTGTTCAAGACGGAGTCGCTGGCGGGGATTCCGGCATCTTCGTATCCGGCTCTCATCGAGGACAAGGGCACGGAGCTGAAGGAAGCCTATCTTGAGCCGATAAACGGCAACGGTCTCGCATTGCTTATGACAGTCGAGCCTGAAACCTCCTACACCGTTCTTGCGACCGTGGTGAACAGAGCCGGGGACAGGCTGACAAGATACGCCTCGGTGACCACGACCGCTGCGGCTCAGGAGGGGGCGGCCTCAGCCGCATCCCTCAGAAAAACCGCAGTCTCCGGCCTTGTCAATCTCGCTGAAAACGCCGAGGCTTCGGAAGTAGGGGCGAGACTTGACGGCATGGAGGCGATGCCTGCGCCGGTATATGCTGCAGGGGAGGCGGACTTCTGGACCATCATTCACAATATGCACATCTTAGGAAATGAAGAATAATACAATCAGGAGAGCAATCGTCTCGGTTTTGCTGGCGGTCCTCTGCGTTCTGACGGCCGAAGCCCAGAACATCTCCGTACGCGGTACGGTCAGGGACGGTGCCGGCATCCCGCTCATCGGGGTCGGAGTCTTCATCGAGGGGACTGTCACGGGAACGGTCACGGACGCGGACGGCATCTGGTCGCTGTCCGGAATCCCGTCCGACGCGGTGCTGACGTTTTCGAGCATCGGATATGGGACTCAGCGGATAAGCGTGAGCGGAAAGACAGTCATTGACGCGGTGCTTCAGGAGGAGGCTCTTGCGGACGAAATCGGAGAGGTGATGGTCGTGGCCTACGGAACGGCGAAAAAAAGCAGTTTCACGGGTTCGGCATCCGTCGTCAAGGGCGATGAACTTCAGAAAAGGGTGACGGGGAACGTCACAAAATCCATAGAGGGTACGGTGGCCGGTCTTCAGGTGACTTCCGGCGGCGGGCAGCCGGGAGAGGGGGCTTCCATAATGATTCGCGGAATAGGTTCGGTCAATGCCGTCTCCACTCCGCTGTATGTCGTGGACGGAATCCCTTATGACGGTTCGCTCAACGCGATAAATCCGGCGGACATCGAGTCGCTGACCGTCCTCAAGGATGCGTCGGCGGGTGCTCTGTACGGAGCCAGGGGGGCCAACGGAGTCATTGTCATCACGACGAAGAAAGGCAGCGGAGACAGGGCGGTCGTCAGTTACAAGGGCAGCGCCGGAGTCGCGTCGCGTTCGCTCAAGAGATATGACCTCGTGAATATGGAGGAGTTCGTGGAACTGACCTACGAGTCTCTCCGGAACAGCGCCCAGTACGGCACGGGAATGGACTTCGAAGGCGCGAGCGAATATGCCGCGGCCAATCTCGGACAGACAATCGGCGGTCTGAAGAATCCCGAGTATTACAATCCGTACAAGAACTGCACTTGGGACACGGTGATCGACCGTGCCACCGGAAAAGTCAAGTCGGACGCCGTGGCCGCGTGGGACGAGAACTGGATGGACGAAATCAGCGATAACGCCGCCCTGCGCACCGAACACATATTTTCGGTGAACGGGGCGACTGAAAAGGTCAACTATCTCGTGTCCATGGGCTATTACAAGGAGAACGGAATCCTTCAGAACACCGACTTCGACCGTTACACGGGAAGGGTGAACGTCGATTCTCAGGCCAATTCGTGGATGAAAGTCGGAATGAGCGCGAATTATTCGCATACGAACGCCGATTATCAGAATTTCTCCGGGTCTTCGACATCGAACGTCTGGTACACCGCCCAGTTCATGGCCCCCGTCTATCCCGTCTATCTCAAGGATATGGAAGGAAATGACATTCTCGACGAATCGGGAAACCGTCAGTATGAATATGGGGACGAGGATGACAACGGCTACGCCAACCGTCCTTCAGCCCAGGGCTTCAACTCCAAGGCCGAACTCTACAACAACAGGGCGTACTACAACCGCAACACGCTGTCCGCGAGGTCGTACCTGACTCTCGGAGCCACGGACAGGGATGCTCTGCTCTACGGTCTCCGCCTGACTGTGAATCTGGGGACTGACTTCAACGACTACCAGCGGACAATCACGAACGACAAATACCACGGCAACGCCGCCAGTCAGGGCGGCCGTCTGAGCAAGACCAATACGAGGACGCTCAGCTACACTTTCAACCAGATTCTGAACTACGACAGGACTTTCTCCGAACACGATGTCAAAGTTCTGCTCGGCCACGAGTACTACCGTTACAGGTACAACTACGCCTCCGGCGAGAAGACCGGCATCCAGGACGGAATCGATGAACTCGACCCCGCCGTCACGACCTCGGGCAACTCCAGCTATTCCAACAACTACGCCATCGAATCGTGGTTCACGAGACTGAACTACGGTTTCAAAGACCGCTACTATGTCGACGCGAGCTGGCGTACTGACGGTTCGTCAAGGTTCTACAGGACCGACCGCTGGGGAAACTTCTGGTCTGTGGGAGCGTCATGGAGAATATCTCAGGAGAAGTTCATGGAGCAGTTCTCGTCATGGCTCGGAAACCTGACGCTGAAGGTTTCCTACGGAGTGCAGGGCAACGACAATCTCGGCACATATTACGCATGGCAGGGACTCTACGACTACACCTGGGCCAACGGCAGCGAGGCCGGAGCATTCGCGACGAAGCTTGAGAACAAGTCCGTCACATGGGAGAAGAACGGCAATCTCAACGCCGGAATCGAAGCCTCGATCTTCGGCGGGAAAGCCTCGTTCACAGCAGAATATTACAACCGGCACACCAGAGACATGCTTCTCGAAAGCCCGCTCGCGATTTCGACCGGTTTCACGGGATATGACGCGAATGTCGGCTCGATGCGCAACCAGGGTTTCGAATTCTCCGGGAGGGTCAACATAATCGACAGGACGAACTTCAGATGGGACATCAACGCCCTTGTGTCTCTGAACCGCAACAAGGTCACAAGCCTCACCGCGTCGCAGGACTTCATAAGCGCCGGAACGTCGGTCATCGAGGTCGGAAGGCCGATTTACACTTTCTACCTCTCAAAAACCGCCGGAGTCGACCCGGCGACCGGAAAGCGTCTCTACTACGCCTACTGGAAAAGGGGAGTCGATGAAACGGGGGCGGTGAGCAATGTCAGATGCGACGAATATGTCACCGACAACGTCTCCCTCGCCTCCCTGAGCAAATATTATATGGGCAGCCGGGAACCGGCGGTGTCCGGAAGTCTCGGATCGAGTTTCGTGATATTCAAGAATATAGACCTCTCGTTCCTGACCACATGGTCAATCGGGGGAAAGGTCTATGACGGGCTGTATTCCGGCACGATGAATGTCCAGTATGCCGGAAACAACTGGCACAGGAACGTTCTCCGCAGATGGCAGAAGCCGGGGGACATCACCGACGTGCCCATGGTGGAGATCGGCGGAAGCGCCCCGGCCAACGACTCGTCCCTGATCAGCGCGTCCTATTTCGCCGTCAAGAACGTCACTCTCGGCTACACCTTCCCGAAGGAATGGCTCTCAAAAGTGAAAATCGGCTCGCTGAGAATCTTCCTGACGGCCGACAACATCGCGATGTTCAATCATCTCGACGGTATGGATCCGCAATACAATTTCACGGGAAGCGTGTCATATTCCTATGCGCCGTCAAGAGCCGTGGTCGCCGGTCTGGACATTCAATTCTAAGGAGGATTTTCAATGAAAAACAAAAAATACGTTCTTGCCGTTCTCGCGTTCGCGGCGGTTTCCTGTGACAGTTCCCTGCTTGAGTTCAATCCGACCGATTCAGGCTCCGGCGAAGAGCTCATGAAGGAGGCTTCGACGGCAATCACGTCCGTCAACGGAATCTACCGTTCGATGTGGACCGCCGGCTGGTCAACCTCGGGCAACACCCACCAGTGCTTCGGCGTGTCCGCCTACAACCTCGCCCAGTGCGTGATGGCCGACGATCTCATAATGCAGTCGATGGGCAACGGATGGTTCTGGTACGACCACATCTACAACGTGAAGAACCAGTACTCGTCCTCCGCTTTCAGATCCTATGACGTGTGGTATGCGAACTACAAATGGATTTCGGACGCGAACAGCGTCATCGCGGCGAAAGAGACGATGGGAGGGGCTTCCTCCGATGTCTCCTATGTCGTGGGACAGGCCTATGCCATCAGGGCGTTCTCCTATCTCAACCTCGCCACATGGTTCGCCCGCGCCCCGTACAACTCCCTGACGGGCAGATACCGCTGGAGCGACCCCGGAGTGCCGGTCTACACTGAGCCGACGACGATTTCCACGGGCGGGAAGCCCCGCGAGAATCTTGAAACCGTCTATGCCCAGATTGAATCGGACATAGACTCCGCCATAGTCCGGCTTGAGAAAGCGGCGGTCTCCTCCCTCAACAAAGGAAACAAATCCCATATCAATGAATATGTCGCCCTCGGAATCAAATCCAGGCTCTGCCTCGCCGTCGGAGACTGGAAAGGGGCGTACGAATCGGCTTCGAAGGCCATTGAAGAGGGCGGCTACGAAATCGGAGGCGAGAGCGAACTGATGGGAGGAATGAATTCCATCTCGGCGGCCAATGTGATGTGGGGGGCGGGAATCGAGACCTCGGAGCAGTCCGGGGCCTACGCCGGATTCTTCACGCATATGGACAACACGGACGGGGCCTACGCCAAATCCGCGCCGAAACTGATAAACAAGCAACTGTACAACCACATCAGTTCCGGGGACATCCGCCTCAAATGGTGGGATCCGACGGACGGCGAGTCTCCTTACGTTTCAAAGAAATTCGCTTTCTCCAATGTCCAGTCATGGCTTGGGGACTACATCTACATGCGGATAGAGGAGATGTATTTCACGGCCGCCGAAGCGGCTCTCAGGCTCGGGGAAGAGGACACCGCCCGCGAACTGATGAACGAGGTGATGGCAAGCAGAAACCCGAAGTATGATGCCGGGAGATATTCCGGAACCAATCTCGGCGCGACGACGACCACATGGACCGGTTCTCTGCTTGAGAATATCCTGATTCAGCGGCGCGTGGAGCTTTGGGGTGAATACGGGCGCATCTTCGACGTGCGCCGCACCGGACAGGGAATCGACAGGAAGACCGAGGACGGATTCTCCGAGGACTGCATATCGGCGATGAGGAGGAATGGCATAGACCTCAGCAGCGCGGACACCTACGACTGGGTTCTGACCATTCCGAAAGCCGAACTTGACGCCAACCCGAACATCAACGAGGAAGACCAGAATCCTTGATGCGGAACCGATGATTGAAACGACACTTGACATTTAAGAATCTGTAGAAAAATGAGATATACCGGATCAATATTCTGTCTTACGGCATCGCTGCTTCTTGCGGCCGGCTGTGACAAGGAGCAGAAAGGGACTGTCTTCAGTCCGAACGCCGATGACTCGAAAGAAATTCATTTCATCCAGTCCTCCCTGACCAAGGAGTTTCCTCAGGAAACCGAATCGGGGACGATTGAAATCGCACTCGCCCGACCGGGCTGCAAGGGCGAACTTTCCGTGGAGCTGCATACGCAGGGGGATGACGCTGAGTCGTTCACTGTTCCCGAAACCGTCACGCTCCCGGACGGCGGCTATTCCGTGACTGTCCCCGTCGAGGTGAATCTGGAGAATCTCAAGGCCGGTTCGTCGCTGAGTGCCGAGATTCTGATTCAAGGCCGTCAGGAGGAGACGGCCGGGGGCGCATATATCACCGGATTTTCGGACAAAGTCAAGATAAGCGTCTCCTACACGCTCGAATGGGAGACATATTACCGGGCAGACGAGAACGGGGAAAAGCTGCCGCAGACAGCCACCTACCGCTACAACGCCTTCTACACCGGGCGGGATTCGGGGCTGGCGGTCGAGAAGGCGGTCGGGACGAACATATTCAGGGTCAACGACTGGGCCAGCGGAGTTTCGTTCAAGTTCATACTCAACGATGACAATTCCTGCACGGTTCCGGCGCAGTCCATAGGCTATTACAATTCAAATTACAACGAATATGTCAAAGTCTCGGATATGGCGGTATATACCGGAAACGACGCGGCCTACAGCTCATATCCATGCACTTTCGACGGCAAGGACACATTTTCGTTCTATCTGATTTACTATGTTTCTTCCGGCTATTTCGCCCAGGGTGCCGAGACCCTCACGTTCGACGGGGAGGAGGACAGGACACCGGTCGTGGAGATTTCGTTCGACGGAATTGAAACCTCGGAAACGGGATTCAAGGCTCCGAGACTCTCTTTCTACAAAAACGACTTCACGAAGTTCTACAAGGCCACAGTCGTCAGCGGGGACATCACGGCGGACGCGTCCCGGCAGGAGGAAATCAGGAAAATTCTCTCCGAAGACGGCCGGCCGGGAAGCGCTCCGGTTCTGACGCTCTACGAGGACAGTTCCGAACTCTGGAATGTCGGGGCGGGGAACTGCACGGCCGTGGCTCTCGCCTATGATGAGGAATCCGAGGCGTCGTTCCTTTATATGCGGCGTTTCACCTGCGACCCTGACGGGCGCTATGCTCCGAGGGTCAATGTGTTCGAGTGGAAGAGGGATGAGTCCAACGTGATGTATTCGCCGTATACGACCCTTTTCTGGGAGATGCAGGCAGACAACGCGGTGGCGTTGAAATATATATGTATGAGGACGGATTACCTCGAATATATCGCGAAGTACCAGAAACAGAGCGTCGAGGAACTTGTCTGGGAAAAGGGCAATGAGGTCAATGAGGAATATGTTCAGAAACTCGTGTCGGAGGAGGGATTCTCCACGGCGTTCAATTCTCTCAAGCAGGGGCTGTCCTACACTCTCTGCGCCTGCGTGGTCAATGAGTTCGGGGACACCACCGTGGTGAAGAAGACAGCCTCGACCAAGGGCTATAGCGCGGCGGACTTCGACAGGAGCAGAACTGTGGATGACTTCATCGGCGCGTTCAGGGCTTCCGCCTCGGTGACGGCTTCATCTTCCTCGTCGGAGGCTTCCTTCCGCGTTGATATCTACAGCCTCGGCGGCGACGACCTCACAATCTCCGGATTGTCGAACATGAACGATTTCACCCCTGAGGTCAGCGCCTATTTCGACTCTGAGATCCACGCGGTAATCATCGAGCCGCAGCGGCTCGGAACCTACAAGGGCAATTATGTCACTCTCGGATTTTCCGACGGACTGTCCATCTACTGGGGTGCGGGCGGCATCGCCCTCGGGTTCATCGACGGGGTCATACATATGGTTCCGGCTCCGGAATCCGTTGCGGCGGTGAACACCTATCAGTTCCTGCTCTTCAGCTCGGAGAAAGCCACCGGCTCCACCTACCTGAGGGAGAGCGTAGGCTCAAGAACCTACAGCGCCCTTTCAATGGAGCCTTTCTGAGAAGTTTCCGGGCCGTCTGGGGCAGCCCCTCTCAGAAGCGGACTCCGAGGGTGGCCACGATTTTCACCAAGTTGCGGTTGTAGCGGATTTCAGGAGACCATACTCCGGTAATGTAGTCCTGATACGGGCGTATGTACTCCGCAGGATAGAAATAGCCGACGGCGGCAAGGTCGGCGAAGAATGTTCCGGCGGAGAAGCCGAGACCGAACGAGGCCGTGTGGATGTTCGCGGACGGGAGTTTTGCGGTAAGTTTCGTGTCTCCGTTGTATGTTCCCGTGTATTCCCTGATTTGTCCGGCGGTCTTGAGCGTGTAGCCGAGACGGACTGAAAGGAAATCGACCGGTTTGATTTCGGCTCCGATACGGAGGTGGTGCTGCGCACCGCACAGGTCGCTTATTTCGTCGTTGGCATCATCGAAATCGCTGTTGTCAGATGTTCCCGGATGGCTGAAACGCATGTTCCGGCAGTTCACAATCTCGTAGTCGGCGCTCAGCAGGCCGTATTTTCCGAAAGTGTATGCTGCTCCGAAGTTGGCGCGCATCGGAGTCTTCAGATTGTAGGTGAATTCCCCGGAGCACTGGGCGCTTCCGCTGTAATATGCGTTCTCGTAATTGCCTTCTACGGCACTGGTCATTTTCTCTTTTACGGTGAGCGCAGTCGGAGTCTGAATCGCGACGCCGAGCCTCAGCCCTTTCCACGGAGTGAGGATGAACCCGAATTTTCCATATACTCCCGCGACGCCTGCCTCATAGGAATAGCTGTTCTTCGCCGACGTGAAGTGTGTCGTGGTTTCATGCCCGGTGTCATCCGTGAAGGTGACGTCAAAGTCGTCAAGGGAAACCGCGTCTTCACGCATGAACTCGTTGTGGGTGTATTTGGCGCTTGTAACTCCGATGTTCGCCCCGAAATAGAAGACATCTGATATGTTGAATCCGAGGTTATAGACGAAGTCCTGTTTCGAGCCTGTGCGTGTCCTTCCGTAGCGCTGGTCAAGTCCGCTCTGCCCGATGGTCAGATAGCCGTCTTCGTCGAACGCCTCGGTGATTCCCGCAAAACTTCCGTCGCCCGTGTCCCATATCGCGCCGCTCTGATACGCTGCGGCTATGGCCCAGTCTGAAGGGGACAGCCTGTCATATATGCTGCCGGAGCCGAGCTCGTCCGCAGTGTATCCGAGTTTGTCGGCACTGTCGGCCATTGCTCCGAAGGCTGATGTCCTGTAATTCGTCCCCCTCGCGGTGAAGTCCTCGTTGTAGGTCCCCGTATTGTTCAAGACGAAGCCCATGCTCCAGTTTCTGAGTCCGCGGCTTCTGCCGGTATTGAAATTGAGCATCCCTCCGATGTTCGGGAGACTGAACTTCGCCCCGGTCTGGCGCAGATATTTCCCGAATTCCGTCCCGCCGTCGGGCAGTTTCGTCCCCTGCGCCGTCCCGATGGTGATGTCCGGCCCGAGGCTGACGGTGAACTGCGAGCTTCTCGCCACTGCGGATCCTGCCGGATTGATTCCCAGAGACCCGAGGTCACCTCCAAGTGCCGTGAACGCGTTGCCCATGGCCATCGTCCGGGCGGTCCCCTCATATTCGTTTTCACTGAATCTCAGAGCGTCGGTATAGTTCTGCGCCGCCGCCGTGAAACCTGCGGCGAGAATCGCCGCCGCTGCGAGTATTGTTTTCTTCATGATATATGTTCGTATTGCACGTCACTTTTCTCCGTTCTGCATAACTCAGGCAAGCTGGTCCTGCGCTATCTCCTCCTTGCTCCGCCGCCGGAAGAATGGCTGCCGCCGGACGAACCGCTGCTGCGGTACGATGAACTTGAGGAGCTCCTGCTGTATGAGGAGCTTGAACTGCTGCGGGTCGATGACGGCGAGCTGTAGGAGCCTGAACTCCGGGAACTGCCTGTCGAAGAGCCGCTGCGGTATGATGAACTTGAGGAACTCCTGCTGGAAGAGGCGCCGGAGCCGCTGCCGGAGGACGGCCTGCTGTAGGTCGCCCTTCTGGAAGAACTTGATGTCGAACTTGCACCGCTGCGGCTTGAAGATGAGCTTGTGCCGGAGCTTCTGCTTACGGATGCGGAGCTGCTTCGGCTTGAAGAGGAGCTTGCACCCGAGATTGTGCTTCTTCTGACAGTTGAGGAGCTGCTGCGGCTTGAACTTGAAGAGGAACTTGCACTTGTGCTTGCGCTTCTTCTGACAGCCGCCGTACCGCTGCCGCCAGATGACGATGATGAACGTCTTGCAACCCGCGTCACCGAACTTGTTCCGGAAGTCCTGCCGGAAGCGGCCGAAGAGGTTCTTCTGACTGATGTCCGTGATGAAACCGATGTCGTCCCGTTTGTCGAGGATGAGCGTGAACTCCCGACTGAAGTTCTTGAACTGCTTGCTATTCCGCTGCCTGTGCCTCTTGAGCCGATGTTGACATGTCCTCCATGTCCGTGTGACGTTCCGCCGAAGAACGGGTCGTGATGCCCCGGGAAGTGAGGGCCGCCGTGCGGATGATTCCAGTGACAGTCGTGATACCAATGGATGTCATGACGCCACGGGTCTCTCCACGGGCTGTACCACGGGTCGTACCATCCTGCCCAACGGTGTCTTCCGTACCATGGCGAATCCCAGTACCACGGGTCGTACCATCTTCCCGCAAG
This sequence comes from Barnesiella intestinihominis, assembly GCA_963625415.1. Lineage (GTDB taxonomy): Bacteria > Bacteroidota > Bacteroidia > Bacteroidales > UBA932 > Cryptobacteroides. Next base: position 588 of record CAVFTG010000004.1, on the reverse strand, counting down.
AGACCATGAGTCATAGTATCCTCCGTAGAACCACGGATCGTAATACCCGCCCGTGTAGAACCACGGGTCATAGCCTGCGTAATATACGGGGCTGTAAATCCCCCAATATCTGTACGGAGTCCGCGAATAGCCGTAATATCCCATGAACGGGTCGATGTATACGGTCGTAACCTCTGCATTTTCGAGGTTGATTGTCAGCGTCTTCGATGATTTTGCGGACACCGCCGCAGTCCCGGACGTGCTGTCCCTCGCATCAAGCACCATCGTTTCCGTCAGGGCGGCGAGGGCTTCCGTCTCCTCGACATTTCGGGCGAGGTTTTCTGAATCCGTCTTTTCCGGCCTGGTGTAATATATCCCGTCATATTGACTTGCCGTCCGTGCCGTCGTTCCACAGGAAGACATCATGCCGCCGCATATCGCCAGCGCCACGATTCCCGACACTCCTGATATATGAAGCCGTTTTGTCATAACCCAATATTTTTACTAACTTCGCGCCGCATTCTCCGTCGGAGAACACGACGTTCAATGAGACTTGCAAAGAATATACCCGCAAATATAACAAAAGTAAAATAAACACAGTAATATATC
>CAVFTG010000003.1:0-28913 GCA_963625415.1 Barnesiella intestinihominis | reverse complement strand
CGGCGAGCAGCGACTCGATCGCGCAGAGAATCGCAATCGTGAACGCCGGGGAGACGAGTTCCCGTATGTCATTGAAACTCAGACTCGGCATTGTCGGTTTGGGCATGGGAAGCCCGTTGGCGAGTTCCGGGAATTTCGAGCCTATGGTGGCGAATTCCACTCCGCAGAACCTGCTGAGCAGCACTGACGCGAGCGTGCCGAGCAGAAGAGCGGTGAGCGAGCCCGGAATCTTCTTGGGCCCGAAGCGGTTCCAGAGAATTATCGCGATGAGGCATCCCGCGCTCAGAGCGGTCTCCGTCCAGTTTATATTTCCGACATTCTGGAAATAGCAGACCCACTCGGGCACGAATCCGGCCGGCACCGCCACGTCGGTCAGACCGAAGAAATCCTTCATCTGCGTCGAGAAAATCGTGAGCGCGATTCCGCTGGTGAACCCCACGACTATCGGGTAGGGGATGAAGCGTATGATGGTTCCGAGCCGGCAGAATCCCATAGCGACCAGCATCACGCCCGCCATTATCGTCGCGACCGTAAGCCCCGCCATTCCGTATTGCCCCACGATGCCCGCCACAATCACTATGAACGCCCCGGTCGGGCCTCCGATGAGAAAGCGCGAGCCGCCGAAGACTGAAACGATGAATCCGGCGACTATCGCCGTAATGAGCCCCTGCTGCGGAGTGACCCCGCTGGCGATTCCGAACGCGATTGCGAGCGGAAGGGCGATGATGCCGACTATGATGCCGGCGATGAGGTCAGAAACGAATCTCTCCCTGCTGTACCGTCCTTTCTGGAAGAGATGGAAGAATTTGGGACGGAATACTCTTGTGTACTTCATAGGTACTGCAATGAACCACTAAAAACCACTAAAACCACTAAAACCACTAAAACCACTAAAACGGGCGCAAAGGTACAACAATCCCTCAAAAGGACAAATGTTTGTAAGAAGATTGCTATATTTGCGCCCGCAAACAGCTTCTAAGACGATATGGACAACAGGAAGGCAGTGATTTTTTCGGCCCCGTCGGGTTCGGGGAAGAGCACGATAGTCAGTCATATACTCAAGCTTCATCCGGAACTGGAATTTTCGGTTTCGGCGGCTTCGCGCGCGCCGAGAGGGACTGAAAAGAACGGAGTGGAGTACTGGTTCATCTCCGAGGACGAGTTCCGCAGGAAGATTGCGGCGGGGGAGTTCGTCGAGTATGAGGAGGTTTACAGCGGTTCGTTCTACGGGACTCTGAAGTCCGAGGTGGAGCGCATCTGGGACAGGGGGCACGCGCTCATCTTCGACGTGGATGTGAAAGGCGGCCTGAACCTGAAGAGATATTTCGGAGACAGGGCTCTGGCTCTCTTTGTCCAGGCGCCGTCAATCGGGGAGCTGCGGCGGAGGCTTGTGGGCCGTGCGACGGATTCTCCGGAGGCGATTGAACGACGCGTCGCCAAGGCGGCCGAGGAGATGAGCTATGCCGGTCAGTTCGACCACATCATCGTGAACGACGACCTTCAGACCGCCTACGCCGATGCCGAACGCGTGGTCGGGGAGTTTCTCGGCGGCGACGGACGCTGAGGCTGCCGGCGGCGCAACGGATTTGTCCGGATTTGTCCGGATTTGTCCGTATGTTCCGGGCGGCATCCCGGCCGACATTCGCGGACAATGTCCCAAAAGTCTTTTTCATGGTGGATACAGCGGTTTTCTCAGGTTCTTTCAATCCCCTGCACGTCGGGCATCTGGCGATTCTGCGGGCGCTCGCCGGTTTGTACGACAGGGTGCTGCTGGTCGTCTCCCCGGTGAATCCCCTCAAGCCGTCGGCGACTGCGGAGGATGCTGCGGAGCGTCTGCAGGCCGCCAGGGAGGCTCTCGCCCGCCATCCCGAGTTGAACGGCCCGGTCCCGGGTCATTTGTCTCAGGATTGTCCTTCAGCCGATGTCCCCGGGTCGCTGAGCCGGGTGGAGGTCTCGGACATCGAGTTTTCGCTGCCGCTTCCGAACTATACGATAAACACTCTCGACGCGCTGAAGACCCGCTCTCCGCAGGACGGGTTCACGCTTGTCGTCGGAGGAGACCAGATTGCGGATTTCCGCCGGTGGAGAGACTACGGACGCATTCTGACGGATTACGGGATTGTCGTGTTCCCTCGTGAGGGCTTTGACATCGGGGCGATTCGCGACGGACTGCTGGGGGAAAATCCGCACTACCGCATCCGTCTCATGGACATGCCCCCTGTGGACGTCTCCTCGACCCGGATCAGGGAGATTCTTGCGGGGGGAGGTGATGTTTCGAATCTGATAATGTGACAATGATTTCCCGTTTTCGGCAAAAATCATTATTTTTGCCCCGTTTTGCGGAAGATATAAATATATAACCCAATATAATTTTAACGATTATGGTATCTTACAAGGAAATCGGTCTTGTGAACACCAAAGAGATGTTCGCCAAGGCCATCAAGGGTGGATATGCGATTCCAGCATTCAACTTCAACAATATGGAGCAGCTCCAGGCCATCATCCAGGCTTCTGCCGAGACGAAGTCTCCTGTGATTCTCCAGGTTTCAAAGGGCGCGCGCAACTACGCCAACCAGACCCTTCTCCGCTACATGGCAGAGGGTGCTGTCGAATATGCGAAGGAACTCGGATGGGAGCATCCGCAGATTGTCCTCCATCTCGACCACGGCGACTCTTTCGAACTCTGCAAGAGCTGCGTCGACATGGGCTTCTCTTCAGTGATGATCGACGGTTCCTCACTTCCTTACGAGGACAACATCGCCCTCACGAAGAAGGTCGTCGAGTACGCACACAAATATGACGTGACTGTCGAGGCTGAGCTCGGAGTTCTCGCAGGTGTCGAGGATGAGGTCGCAGCGGAGGAGTCCCACTACACGAAGCCGGAGGAAGTCATCGACTTCGCCACCCGCACGGGCTGCGACTCTCTCGCAATCTCAATCGGAACTTCACACGGAGCCTACAAGTTCAAGCCTGAGCAGTGCACCCGCGACCCGAAGACTGGCCGTCTCGTTCCGCCGCCTCTCGCCTTCGACGTGCTTCATGAGATTGAGAAGAAACTGCCCGGTTTCCCTATCGTTCTCCACGGTTCTTCTTCAGTTCCGCAGGAATATGTGGACATCATCAACGCGAACGGAGGCAAGCTTCCTGACGCTGTCGGCATCCCTGAGGAGCAGCTCCGCGAGGCAGCGAAGAGTGCCGTATGCAAGATCAACATCGACTCTGACTCACGTCTGGCGATGACGGCCGCAATCCGCAAGGTCTTCAACGACAAGCCGGGCGAGTTTGACCCGCGCAAGTACCTCGGCCCTGCACGTGACGAGATGAAGAAGCTTTACGAGCATAAGATTGTCGACGTTTTGGGCTCCAACGGGAAAGCCGACTGAAAGGCGGTCTGACTGCGTTGGACAGCTTGATAATAAGAGAGAGGGTAACCCAAAAGTCACCCTCTCTTTTCATTTTTCAACTTTTCATTTTTCAACTTTTCATTTTTCAACTTTTCATTTTTCAACTTTTCGTCAGCCGGATCAATCGACGTCGGGGCTGAACATCGGATCCCAGGACGGGAGTTTGATCGGTGTCTGGTTGAGCATTTCGAGGATGTCCTGCGGGACATACTTCTTTGCGACGACGAGGCGGAACATGTATTCGTCGAACCACTCGTCTGTCATTATGAGGCAGCCCTTGTAGCCCGCCGACGCGCCCCAGCTGTTCTCCACCATCCATTTTTTCGCCGTTCCGGTTTCGGGATCGACATCGACCGCAATCAGGGTCATCGCATGGGAGGAGCCGCTTGCGTGGGTCTGAACCCTCTCTTTCTTGTCCATCCCGAACTTCACGCCCATGAGAGACTCGTAGTCGAAGTTCGCGAGGTCGAGTGTGCCTTTGCTGCGGCTGAAGAATTTGGCGACGTCGCAGGAGAAATACATGGCCCGGTTGTCCCTGATGCTTGCGAGGGCCATCTCCTTGATGCGCTCGACGGGGAGGTTCACATAGAGCCAGTTCTTTCCGTCATAGACGTGACGGTCGTAGTCAATCTCATAGACCTTTCCGTACTCGCGGCACGGGTCGTTCATGACCATGATGTAGCCGTTCTCGAGGTCTTCGCTTATGTATTTGTCGTAGAAGGATTTCGGGGTGAACTTCTCCACGCTCGCAATCTCTCCTTTCCCGTCGCAGCGCGTCCATTCGAACTCCGTCGGAGGCGTTCCGAGGCAGAGCGCGAGTATGCGGTAGACATCCTTGAGCATCTCGATTTTCTGCGCTTCGAGCTTTTTCACCGCCGCAGCCTCGGCTTTCTTCCCCTTCGGAGCGGCCTCGCAGTATGTCTGCCGCAGCCTCAGCCCGTCTTCGCGGAGCTTCAGTTTCAGAAGCATGGACATCTGCGAGGTGTTGTTGCTGCAGAAGGTCTCAGGCATCGCCTCCGCAGGCACGACTCCGTATTTCGTGAGCAGGTCGGACACGCCGGTGAACTGCCCGCCGTCGCCCAGAGGGTTGCTGAACAGCCAGTCGACCTGCCTGTCATCGTCCGGAAGCGCACGTGTGTCGATGATTCCTTGAAGAAACAGGTTGGCCTTCTCCAGCTGGTCGTAGAAGAAGACATAGTTCTGCGAGAACTGGAACTCCGGCAGGTCGTATTCGTCAATCATCCTTGCCCTCAGCACGTTGAGCCCTGTGAACAGCCAGCACCGTCCGGAAGACTTCTGGTCAGTGATTCCCTTGGTCTTCACCCTGTCCGAAAAATGCGTGTCAATCATCGCCGCATTTTCGCTGTTGACCGCCAGGACGGAGATTGATGTCCCGGCCAGCGCATTCCTCAATGCCTTGTCCGAAGGCGTGTTCCGGTAGCTTCCCGCGATCTCCTTCAGATTCTCCTCCGTCAGTCCGCCTGAAGCCGTCGGCCCGTCTGAAGTGGTCTGTGCCATCGCTGTCTGTGCCGCCGCCGACAGCCCGAGTGCCGCCGCCAATGTCAAGATAATCCTTTTCATATCCATACCTATTTATAAATATATATCCCCGTGAAACCCGGATTCCCGCAGCCCGCACCGGATGCGGAAGTCCGGAAAGTTGTCAAAGATACAAAAAATATTGCCGTTCTATGCACTTCTATGGCTATATTTGGAGGATTGTACAAAATTGAACCATTTTCGGAAGAAGCCCGTATTCCGGTTTCTCACGTTTTTTTGACATTTGCGAAAATTAATAACCAAACCGCATTTCATATGTTTTCAAACAGATTTTCAAATGTGTTGAGACATGGCTGTCTGGTGACGTTCCTGTTGGTGCTGGGTGGGGCGATGTTCTCCACACGCGCACAGGATAAATCCGGATTGAGGGTAATCGGAAATGTCACCGATGAAAAAGGCGAACCCCTTGTCGCAGCCACCGTCTATGCAAAAAACAACAAGTCCGTCAATGCGATAACCGATATTGACGGAAACTATTCAATTGTGGTCCCGGACAAATGGACTGTCCTCGTCTTCGATTTCGTGGGTTATCTGACGAAAGAGGAGACTGTCGGAGAACGCAAAGTCATCAACGTCGAACTTGTCGAGGACATCGGTCAGCTTGACGATGCCGTGGTCGTCGCGTACGGAACCCAGAAAAAGGAATCCGTCGTCGCTTCCATCACTTCCATCGAACCGCAGGCTCTGAAGGTCTCGACGACACGCTCCCTGACCAACAACCTTGCGGGAAATGTCGCCGGAGTGCTTGCAATCCAGCGTTCCGGAGAACCGGGCTACGACAATTCCACTTTCTGGATTCGAGGCATCTCGACTTTCCAGGGCGTGGGCGGCGACCCGCTTGTTCTCGTTGACGGAATCGAGCGTAGTCTTGACTCCATCGACGCCGAGGAAATCGCTTCGTTCTCCGTCCTCAAGGATGCCGCCGCGAGTGCGGTTTACGGCGTGCGCGGAGCCAACGGCGTCATTCTCGTCAACACGAAGCGCGGGCAGGCCGGGAAGCCGAAGGTCACGATAAAGGCGGAATTCGCGGGGACGCAGCCTGTCAAACTTCCGGAATATATCGGAGCGGCCGACTATATGCAGTTGCTTGACGACGTGCTTGTGGACACAGGTTCACTTCCGATGTACACCGACCAGATCGCGAAGACTCGGGCAGGTTATGACCCCGACATCTACCCCGACGTGAACTGGGTGCAGGCCATATCCAAGGACTGGGCTGACAACCAGCGCGTCACGGCTGAAATCAGCGGAGGTAACGAGAGGGTGATCTACTCCATGGTATGCGCCTTCTATAATGAAAAGGGAATACTCACCCGCGACAAGACGAAGGAGTGGGATCCTTCCATAAAGCTTCAGCGTTACAATGTCAGAAGCAACGTCGACATCAAGCTCACCAACACGACGAAACTCCGCATCAACATCGGAGGTTATCTTCAGGAGCGCAATTCCACTCCGGAGAGCGTGAGCGAAATCTTCAACCGCGCGTTCAGGGCTGTCCCTTTCAAGTTTCCGGTGCAGTATTCCACAGGGGAAATCGCCGGAACCGAGGAGTCCAACGTGTGGGCGATGGCGACTCAGCGGGGTTACAACAGAACCACCGCGAGCAAGATCGAGACTCTCGTCACGCTTGAGCAGGATCTCAAGTTCATCACGGAAGGCCTCAAGGTGAGGGCGTCATTCTCCTTTGACCGCTACTCGACCGGAACGGTGAGCCGCACGACCAACCCGACCATCTACAACCCCGCATCGGGGCGCAACGAGGACGGCTCTCTCATACTCACGGTGAAATCCAACGGCAGCAACACTCTCGGACACTCGTCGTCCGGAACTTTCGGAAACAAGAGCGTCTATCTCGAGGCGGCCGCCACATACGACAGAACGTTCAACCGCGACCACTCCGTTTCCGGACTCCTCCTTTTCAACCGTAGGAACTATGACGACGGAAGCAAGCTCCCGTACAGGACGCAGGGTCTTGCCGGAAGAGCGTCATATACTTATGCCAACAGATATGTCGCCGAGTTCAACTTCGGCTACAACGGCTCGGAGAACTTCGCTCCGGGCAAAAGATACGGCTTCTTCCCGTCGGGGGCGATTGGATGGGTCATCTCGGAAGAACCGTTCATGGCGAGAATCAGACCGGTTCTTTCCAAACTGAAAATCCGCGCTTCCTACGGTCAGACCGGAAACGCCTCTCTTGACGGCCGCCGTTTCGCCTACCTTTCGACCATCACCGATGACTGGAACACGCTGGGTGAATACCGTTGGGGCTATGAGTCAAACTATAACAAGAACGGTATGGCCGAAGGCGATTTCGCCGTTCCGGATTTGACTTGGGAGAAGGTCAACAAGGCCGATGTCGGTTTTGAAATCGGACTTCTCGACGGTGTCGCCGACTTCCAGATTGACTTCTTCGACGAGAGAAGAAACAACATCTTCATGGAGAGAACGTCCATCCCTATGACCGCCGGATTCATCAAGTCTCCATGGCAGAACTTCGGAAAGGTGAAGAATTAGGGCTTCGACCTCTCTCTGAACATAAGGAAACAGTTCGGCAGCGATTTCTTCCTGAGCGCGATGGGCACGTTCACATATGCCCACAACACCATCCTTGAGATGGATGAACCGGCAGCCGTGGTCGGGACGAACAGAGCCGAGACCGGTCATCCTGTCGGACAGCTTTTCGGCTATATCGACGAAGGTCTCTACACCTACGATGACTTTGTGGATGTGGAAAACGGAATCCTCCGCCCGGATCTGCCTGTCGTGACTCTCGTGTCAAAAGTGCGTCCCGGTGACATAAAATACAAGGATGTCAACAATGACGGGAAAATCGACGTTTATGACAAGTCTCCGATCGGCGGGACGAAGAACCCCGAAATGGTTTATGGCTTCGGATTCACGTTCGCATGGAAGGAACTCGACATATCCGCTCTCTTCCAGGGCGTCGGCAAGACATGGAACATCCTTTCCGGAAACATAATCCCGGCTTCCAACAAAGGCACGACCTACAACATTTTCACGAACTATACGGATCGCTGGACGGAAGAGAATCCGAGTCAGGACGTTTTCTATCCGCGTCTTGACTACGGTGTGAACGCGAACAACAGCCAGGCCTCCACATGGTGGCTCAAGGATATGAGTTTCCTTCGTCTGAAGAACATCGAGATAGGATATTCCCTCATGAAGAAGATTGCCGAGAAGTCTTTCATTTCAAGCGCAAGGGTTTATCTGCGCGGAACCAACCTGCTGACTTTCTCCAAGTTCAAACTTTGGGATCCTGAACTTTCATCGACAACGGGCGCGGCCTATCCTGTCATGAAATCGATTTCGGCCGGTGTCGAATTCAAATTCTAAAATTGAGAGAGATGAAAAACAAGAAATTAGCATATCTGGCGGCAGGTCTCATCGCCGTTTTCTCGGCCGTGTCCTGTGATTATCTTGACAAGCAGCCCGACGACCAGCTTGACATCGAGACCGCTTTCGAGAACAGAACGAATCTGGAACGCTGGCTCGCCTACATCTACAACGGCATCCCTACGTTCTATCACTATGACGGAGCGATTGCCATCGCTGATGACCTCACGCCTCCTGTAGGCTGGGAGTCACAGGGCTTCAAGGCCATCCTTTATCAGAACGGAAACTTCACTCCGGCCCAGGGCGGAATCATCAGCTACTGGAAGGAGTTCTCCAAAAGAATCCGTTCCGCCTACATCTTCATCGAGAACGCGCACCCGCTTTTCGATGTCTCCGCGAAGGAAGTCGAGTGGATGAAAGGCGAATGCCGTTTTTTCATAGCCTACTATCATGCGATGCTTGTCATGACCTATGGTGCCGTGCCTATGATTACCGGGCCGGTGCAGGGGACGGATGCTTCCGACATGCTGCTCAAGCAGGCTCCGTTTTATGAAGTCGTCGACTGGGTCGCGCAGGAGCTGAAGGAAACTTCCGAGATTCTCCCGTCATCCTATGAGGAGGCGAACAAGTACGGCCGTGCGACTTCCATCATGTGTCTTGCCATCCGCGCCCGTCTGCTCACTTTCGCGGCGAGCCCGCTCGTGAACGGCAACCCGGCTCTCGCGTCCATGACAAATTGCGACGGCACACCGCTTTTCTCTTCTGAATTCGACGCGGAAAGGTGGAGAGCGGCCGCAGATGCGAACAAGGATGTCATCGATGCCGCGAAAAAAGGCGGCTATGAGCTTTATGTCGAGAGACTTGAGAACGGTTCGGTGGATCCTTACATGTCCTATATGAACGCTGTGCTCATGCGTTGGGATCAGGGAAACCACGAAGTCATATTCCCGAAGACTTATGACAGCGGGGCCTATTTCGACAGGCAGTGCAATCCTCGCAGCATGGGAGGCGCCGGAGCCATCGGAGTGACACAGAATCTCGTCGACGCGTTTTTCATGAACAACGGACTTGTTCCGATTACCGGATATGCCGGTGACGGGCAGCCGGTGATCAATCCGGAGTCGGGCTATACGGAGACCGGGTATTCCACCGCCGACTACAAGGACGACACCAAGTATTTCTACCTTGAGCAGGGCGCCGTCGAGGGACAGAAGACCAATCATGTCATCACGACTAAGGGCACCTACAACATGTATTGCAACCGTGAGCCGAGATTCTATGTCTCAGTTCTCTACAACGAGGAGTACCATTGGGGGAAAGACAAGCACAAGTCGTCCAACAAGTACACCGACTTCTTCTCGGGAGGACAGGACGGAGGCCCGAGCCATGACGCCCCGACCGCAGGTTATCTCGTGAGGAAGATGGTCGACCCTTCCGCCATACCATCGGAAAGTTCCGGAAAATACAAGACCCGTCACGGCGCAATCTACCGTCTCGCGGAGGCATATCTTTCATATGCCGAATGTCTGAATGAATACAGCATCGCCCGGGGGACTTATGGTGCGAACAGGGATGAGATATTGACCTATGTCAACAAAATCAGGGAAAGGGCCGGCATTCCTCAATACGGAACCGGAACAGATTCCGACGGGGTTGAAATGATTGCGCCGCCTTCCGACGGCGAGACGCTCCGCGACCTTATCCGCAGGGAGAGGAGAGTCGAACTCAACTGCGAGGCAGGAAACCGTTTCGATGATCTCAGACGCTGGAAAGAGGCGGAGAAGGTTCTTGACGGACCTTTCTACGGAATGGATTCCCGTGCGACAAAGTCCGACAGGGATGCGTATTATACGAGAACACAGTATCAGACCCGCCGTTTCATAAGCTACTGGTGGCCTATTCCTCAGGATGATATTGACAAGAACACCAATCTCCGCCAGTTCCCGGAATGGTAGGCGTTTATTTAACAGATGCGAATCGATATGAAACAGAAATATATATCAGGAATAGCAGCCGGGCTTGCAGTCTTTGCTGCGTGTGACAAGGGAGGCTTCGAGGGTCCTGACCGGAGCATGTACGATGTCGTGGAGACGATGGTTCTCGAAGCGTCTTCGCAGGAAGTCGTGCTGGATGCCGAGGCGTTGGATGAAACTGTTCTGACTTTCAGCTGGACTCCGGCGCGTGAGATGTCGGACGACTATCTGGTGACATATGTCACTTACCTTGACATCGAAGGCAACGATTTCAGCAATGCCGTCCGTCAGGTTGTGGATGACGGCGTGTTCACCAAGGAATACACGACCCAGGAACTTCAGACGCTTCTTGTCGAGAAATGGAACAAGAATTATTCACGTGCCGTGAACATGCAGTTCAAGGTCATCGCGAAGTGGGACGGCGGGGAGAAATACGTGATGCCCGAGGTCAGGACAGTCGAAGTGAGCGTACGTCCTTACCGCCCGCTCACTTTTGACGCCGACCGTATTTTCCTTTCGGGCGACGCCGTGACCGGGACGACCAGGCAGGCAATGGGGAAGACTCCGGAAAGCGACTACATCTATGCGGAGGAAGTCTGGCTCCGTCCGGGCAAGATGTCCATCCCGATTGAATATCAGGGGATGACATCCTACATCTGCCCTTCTTCCGGAACCGTCGACATCCCGGACAGCGACCCGGCCGGTTCGAAACCGGAAGGGACGCTTTACAACGCTTCCGTCAAAGAACTCAAGGAGGGTTCGGAACTTCCTTCATGGAACATCCCGTCGGAGGGCTATTGGAGGGTGATAATCGACATAGAGAACAAGACCGTCAAGTTCTTCTCTCCGAAGAACAGGCTTGAACCTTTGACGGTTGAATTCTCCTACGAAGGCAGGAACCCCGCATCGTGGATTCTCACAAAGACTCTGAAGGCCGGCAATTATTACGTCAATTCAATGACCGGATGGGACAGCTGGAAGGGAAAGGCGTTCCCGTTCTCCGTGTCAAAGACGGATCCGCAGATTCTGATATGGCAGGGCTCGTCGTTCAGCATCTCTGACGCAATCTGCATAAAAGTGGCCCAGGGGCCGGCTGAGGTTGACGACATCAGGGCAGGTGAAGGCACAGGCGGAAACGACCCCGTCAAACAGGGGGCGGGAATGAATTTCATCTCCAAATGCCTCGCGTTTGTCCCGGCAACCGCTCCGGGTGTCGCCGCAACTGTCGATCAGGAGCTTAAGATGGGCGAGTGGATGGACACCGTTCCGGTGGTGAGCAACCGCAAATGGAAACCGGCCTCCTCCGTCAAAATCAGCAGAATCATAATTGACGCGAGAAACAATCTTGTACGCTTCGACTGATCATGATGGGAACGATGATGACTAAATCGATAAAAGAGGCAATCCTTTTACTTGTGTCCGTGGCGGTCTCCGCCTGCGCCTGCGCCAAAGAGCAGACGCAGGCCGGAGGCGGCGATGGCGGCGGGACGAACGGCAACACCACGGTGAAAATCAGTCCCGACCGCACGACCGTGCTGAAAAATCCTCTGAATGGTTGGGTGATGTATGTTTCGGGAACGGCCGACCCTTCGTATTTCGACACGAAAATCTATGTCCCGGATCTCGGCAGGGAGGTATATGTCAGGGACTATGCTTCCGCCTGCTACATCAGGACCGGCTGGAAGAACCTTAACCCGGCGAAAGGACAGTACGCATGGGATGATCCGACGAGCAGCATCGGCAGGCTGGTGAACCGTGCCGAGGAACTCGGACTCCCGATCGCTTTCCGTGTCGTCGTGGACGGACGCGACCAGAGGGAGAACACCCCGCAGTTCGTCTTTGACGACGGCGCGGAGTATTGGCTCTCCGATGCGAAATATCCTGACCGCAAGACTCCCATTGTGATTGACCCGATTTGGAGGAAACACTACGAGACATTCGTCAAGGCATTTGCCGCCCGTTTCAATGACCCGCAGAAGACTGCGTTCATAGATGCATACGGACTTGGAAAATGGGGGGAGGGGCACAATGTCTGCTACGAGCAGAACAATGCCGTGTCGGACAGGACTTCCGAGTACAAGGCGGAGACGATGCGCTGGATTACCGGGCTATATGCCGCCAACTTCACGAAGATTCCTCTTGTAATCAACTATCATCGCCAGATCGGACACCCTGTCAGCGAAGGGAGAAATGCCCAGCCGGACAGCGAGGCTGTCCTCCGGATTGCGCTTGACAACGGCTATTGTCTGCGTTCGGATGCATTCGGAATGAACAATCAGGACTGGGGTTACAACGACTGGGAGAAAGCGTACGCGATGAAATGGGCTCTCAAGGTGCCGATACTCATGGAAGGCGGTTACATCGTTTCGAGCCATTCCTACTGGAATGACCCTGCCGGCTACCGCAAGGGATACCCGGGCGATGTACGTGCCGGAGAGTTCAATTCATCCATGGAGGCGAAGGTCAACACGATGGACTTCCGTGTCGGCGACGAGACAAAGTCCTGGTTTGAGGACGCTTTCGAGTATGTGGAACGTTTTGTGGCGGAAGGAGGTTACAGGCTCTGTCCTACGTCGGTTTCATTTCCCTCTGCGGTCAAGTTCGGGGACGAGGTCACCGTCGGCCACAGCTGGACCAATCTCGGATGGGGCTACTGCCCGGTGAATCTTCCGCAGTGGAACTACAAGTACAAGGTCGGTGTCGCGCTGCTTGACAGCAATGACAAGCCGGTCAAGGTCGTTGTCGCCGCTGACACGGATCTGTCCCGATGGCTGAAAGGTGAGATTCTCTCCTACAAGACCGCGGTCGAAATCAAGGGGGTTGCGGTCGGAGCATATACCTGGGCAGTGGGCATCGTTGACACGACGCGGGACAATGCCGTCGGAATCCGTCCGGCCGCCGCGGCAGGGAACGTGACTGCCGACGGATGGGTGCGCGCTGGGACTGTAACGGTATCTTCAAGATGACATATGTTTGAGAAAGTAAAGAAATTTTTGATTGCGCAGGCGGTGCTGGCATTCACTTTCGTGTTTGCTCCGGGCACCGCCTGTGCCGAGATTGACCGGTATGCCGGCATGTCTTTGGAACTGACGGGAATTCCCTCTGAGCTTGCGGTCGGAGAGACCGCTGAAATTTCAGCCGTATTGACCGGGGGCAATGCTTCCTCCGTCTCCTCGGCTTTCAAATGGAAATCCTTGAACCCCGGTGTCCTTTCGCTCACGGAGAACGGGGACAAGGCTGTGATCACCGCCATGAAAGGCGGCAGAGCCTCTGTCCTTGTCTATCTTGCGGAATGCGGGAAGGTCAATGCGAAAGCGACGGTTGAAGTGAGCGGGGATGGGGACGGCGTGTTGCGGATTCTCGCCATAGGCAACAGTTTCTCTCAGGATGCCGTGGAGCAGTATCTCTACGAACTTTTCGCCGCCTCGGGGCAGAAAGTCATAATCGGGAATCTCTATATCGGCGGATGCAGTCTCGAGAAGCACTACAACAACATGATGAACGACAGCCCGGCATACGAGTACCGCAAAATCGTGGACGGACAGAAGACCAATGTCAAGGGAGTCAAAGTCTCGGAGGCGCTTGCCGATGAACAGTGGGACTGCATCAGTCTGCAGCAGGCGAGCGGCCTGTCCGGGCAATATGAGACCTGCTCACCATATCTCCCCGAAATACTGAATTATGTCCGTTCGCGTTCGAAGTACGATGTCAAACTGATGTGGCATTCCACATGGGCGTATTCAAGCGATTCCACCCATCCGGATTTTCCGAAATATCAGAGCGACCAAATCGTCATGTTCAACGCCATAATCGATGTCGCAAGGAAAATCATGGGCAATGCCTCATATTCCTTTGACATTCTCATTCCGTGCGGAACGGCGATTCAGAACGGAAGGACTTCTTCGCTCGGGGACAGTTTCAACCGTGACGGCTACCATCTTGAAGTGAATTACGGCCGATATGCGGCCGCCTGCACATGGTTCGAATCCATATCCGGAAAAAATGTGGAGGAGACCGTCTATGCTCCGGCTTCGGTAAGCGCCGAGACTGCGAAGATTGTCCGTGCGGCGGCGCATGACGCCGTGGTGAAGCCTTTTGAACTTACGCGACTTGATTTCACACGACTTGATTTTATACGACAATGACCAGAACATATGAATTCCTTTTCGCCGTCGCGCTGATGCTTGTTTCGACGGCATCCGTCGTCGACGCCTCCGCGCAGGTGCAGTTTCCGGACAGCACGTCGCCTGTCGGGAAAGACAGTTCACAGATTGACGTGAGGGCGTGGAATCTCGTGTCGCAGATGACGCTTGAGGAGAAGTGCGACTACATCGGTGAACTCACGTCGTTCGTAATCCGCCCGGTCGAGCGGCTCGGAATACCTCAGATTCTCATGGCCGACGGTCCGCAGGGCATACGCAACATCCGCAGGAAGAACACAGTGAGCACGCTCTATCCCTGCGGAGTGCTCACCGCGTCCACATGGAACAGGGAACTTGCGGAGAAACTGGGGCACGGACTCGGACAGGACGCGAAGGCGCGTGGAATCTCATTCCTGCTCGGCCCGGGAGTGAACATCTGCCGCGCTCCTCTGTGCGGAAGGAATTTCGAGTATTTCGGAGAAGACCCGTACCTCACTTCGGAGATTGCCGTCAGATACATAGAGGGGGTGCAGGACGAGGGCGTGATTGCCACGGTCAAGCATTTCGCAGCCAACAATCAGGAGTGGAGCCGCCATCACACCAGTTCCGATGTCGATGAGCGCACTCTCCACGAGATTTACTTCCCGGCTTTCAGAAAGGCGGTGCAGGTTGCCGGGGTCGGCGCGGTGATGGACAGCTACAACCCGGTTTTCGGGGTGCACGCATCGGAGCACGGATGGATGAACATCGAGGTGCTGAGGAATATGTGGGGGTTCGAAGGGATACTCATGTCCGACTGGACTTCAGTCTATTCGTCTTCCGGAGCGGCAAACGGCGGACTTGACCTCGAATGCCCCAAGGGCGTGTATTTCACTGCGGAAAAACTCGTCCCGCTGGTGAAGGCGGGCGTAATCCCGGAGAGCGCGATAGACACCAAAGTCTATCATATTCTCCACACTCTCAACCGTTTCGGACTTCTCGACCGGGACATTCTTGATGCCGGCATACCTCTCGACAATCCTGAAAGCGACAATCTCGCTCTCGAAATCGCACGGGAGGGAATCGTGATGCTCGAGAACCGGGGGGATGAGCTTCCGTTCGGAAAGAAAGACCGTGTGCTTGTGATCGGACGGAACGCGTTCGTGACTCCTACGGGCGGTGGCAGCGGATTCGTGCAGCCGTTCCACAGTGTGACGGTCGCCGACGGACTCCGCAAGGCGTTCGGCGGAAAGCGCGTCGCCTTTCTCCCGGACAGCGTCCTGTTCGCGGGCGTTCCTGCGGATTCAGTCAAGGCGGGGGCGGTGAACTGCGATGTTCTGGCAGCGGCGCTGAAGAAAGCGGACAGGGTCGTCTTCTGCGGAGGATTCGACAGCAGGATTGAGGGCGAGGGCTTTGACCGTCCGTTTGCCATCCCTGCCGCTCAAAGGCGGATAATCAATGAGTTGACAGCGAGGAGCAGGCATGTGACCGTGGTTTTGAACGCCGGAAGCGGAGTGGATTTCAACGGCTGGAGCGAGGGCGTTGAGGCAGTGCTGATGGCATGGTATCCCGGTCAGAGGGGCGGCGACGCCGTGGCCGAAGTGATTTCCGGGAAAGTCTCTCCGAACGGCAAACTGCCGGTGTGCATCGAGAACCGCTGGGAGGACAATCCGGTGCATGACAGCTACTACGAAAACACTCCGGTGTTCACCCAGAACACGAAAATCAAGAGGGTGGAATACCGCGAGGGGATATTCTACGGTTACAGGGGATATGAAAAAAACGGGACTCCGGTGCGCTATCCTTTCGGCTACGGGCTGTCCTACAGCAAGTTCGACTATTCCGACCTGAAGGTGGAGAAACTCGCCGCAGACAGCGTGAAAGTCTCCTACACCGTCGCGAACATCGGGAAATACGATGCCGCCGAGATTTCGCAGGTCTATGTCAGCGACAATGCCTGCTCCGTTCCGCGCCCGCTGAAAGAACTCAAGGGCTTCAGCAAGAACTTCATCGCCAGGGGCGGCAAGGTCAGGGTCGAAATCACTCTCGACCGGGAGGCGTTCTCGTTCTATGATGTCAAAACGAAGTCATTTGTCGTCGAGCCGGGCGAATTCGGAATTCTTGTCGGGGCTTCTTCCGGGGACATCCGTCTGAAGGACACTGTAATCTTTTGAAATGCGGCGGTTTGAACGCCGGTTATGAACAGGATCATGAAAATGAAGAGAATCATGCTTTTATGCGCGGCCGCGCTGTCGCTTCTGACGGTTTCCTGCAGCAGCGGACTGCCTGATGATGAGGGGACGGGCGGAAACGACGGGGATGTCACCGTGAATTTTTCTCCGGACAGGACAATCGTGCATCCCAATCCGCTTTGCGGCTGGGTGCTTTATGCCGGACTCGGGAATGACCTGAGCGGCTTCTGGGAGCGGTATGACAACTTCCCGACCTCGGACGGCACTTCCGTGCGGGTGAGCGATTATGCGAAGACGCTTCTGATCCGCACGAACTGGGGGCAGCTCAATCCCGAGGAGGGGGTTTACATCTGGCAGGACGACTGCAACACGGTTCATGCGCAGCGCTACAAAATGCTTGTCGCGGAGGCCCGCAGGCGGAATATGCGTATAGGCTACGGATTCGGCATCGACAGCCGGGACAAGCACGAGTTCTGCACTCCGCTTTATGTCCGCGACGTGAAAGGGGCAAAAGGCTACGCGACGATGACCGGGTCGATGGAGGTGTGGTCTCCCTATCCGGATGACCCCGTGTTTCAGAAATGCTATGAAAAGTTCATCCATGATTTCGCGGAGCATATAAACGATCCGGACGTCACGGAGTTCGTGCACGGAGTGGGCATCGGGAAATGGGGCGAATATCATTCCTGCATATATTCCACAGGCGACGAGACCCCGAAGAAAGCCGTCTTCGAATGGGTTACCTCGCTGTTCGTGCGGGAGTTCACGAAAATTCCGCTTTTCATCAACTATCACAAGGCCATAGGCTCCACGAGCGGAGACAGGGAGAGTCCGGATTCCGAGGGGATGATTGACTCGGCGGTCAAGAAAGGATTCGGAATCGGCAGCGGCGCGTTCGGGATGAAGACCTACTACGGGACATGGGAGAAGGCAATCGCCGCCAAATACCGCTATCAGGTGCCTCTCATCGCCGAGGGCGGATGGGTCAAGGCCTCTCACGGCGACGCCCCGATGCGTTGGGACACGGAGAAATATGCAGACTGGGCGGATGTCCGCAAGGGGGAATTCGATCAGGCGCGCGAGGCCTGCGCGAGCATGATGGATCTGCGCTACAACGACAATATGGAGGTGAGCGAGGCATGGTCGTGGTTCAATGAGGCTTACGAATATTTCCTCCGTTTCATAGAGGACGGGAACTACCGTGTCTATCCTTTCAAGATTGTTTATCCCGAGTCTGCCGTAAACGGCGGGGACGTGACAATCCGCCACCGTTGGGCTAATCTCGGATATGCCTATTGCCCGACCAATTTCAGCCCTTTCATCGGCAAGTACAAGGTCGCGTTTGCGCTGCTTGACCCTGACACGGAAAAGCCCGTGAAGATTTTCTATGACACTGAGGCGCAGCCGCACGACTGGATTAAGGGTGCTCCGAAGCAATATGTCTTCACTTTTCCTCTTGAGGGTGTCACGGCGGGGAGATATGTCCTGGCGACGGGAATCGTCGACGATGCTTCGGCGGACAAGAAGATTGGGATATTCATTTCGGCGAAAGGCTCATACACTGCGGACGGCTGGCTGAAAGTCGGGGATATTACAGTGGAATAATATCGCTGAAAATCTTAAATTTGCAGTCGTGGACATTGCCGGACACTGAGTGAATGGCCTTAAAAACAATTCCCCGATGAAGAAATACCCGCTTTTTCTGGTCGCATTCCTGCTGCCGCTCGTGGCCTCGGCTTTCGGCGGCGGGAGTTTCCGTTTCCGTCAGATGCCCGAAACTTCCTACTACGGAGGCATAAACAGCATCGCGAAGGACAGTCTTGGGAGGATGTGGTTCAGCGGGACGGACGCGCTCTATATGTTCAACGGACGGCAGTTCGAAAACCGCACGGTGCCCAATCCGCATCCGGAGAAGCCTGTGGACTTCAGGACAATCAAGGTCGGGGGAGACGGGCGGATGTTCGTGGGCACAAACGTGGGGCTTTTCACTCTTGACTATCTTTCGCAGACAATGCTTCCGGAGCGGGACGGCGATGTCACCGCGATGGACACGGACAGCCTCGGACGGGTCTGGGCTCTGATGGGCGGAGCGCTGTTCTCGCTTGCGGGAGACGGCATCTGGCGGCAGTGGGGTCTGCCTGCGGACTGCGGAACCGGAGACATCACGCTCTCCTGCACCGGCGGCTCCGTCTATGTCGGAAACAGGGGGCGGCTCTACTCTCTCGACCTCACGGATTCATCTTCGGCTGGAACGGCTTCCGCCGGGTCGTCCGGTGCCGGTTCCGGTTCTTGGACTCTCCGCACCGATCTCGGGAACCCTTCCGCAGCCATCGTGGACGCTCTTGACGCGGAAGACCGCACTTTCGTGCTCACCCTCAAGAACGGGCTTTATGAATGCGGCCCATCCGGAGCGGTCTCCCGTGTTTACCGGCTTCCGGAAGGCTACGACAAGTCCAGCACCGCGAAAGAACTTTACAGGGACGGCTCGGGGACGGTCTGGGTCGCCACCCAGTCGGGACTGCTGCTGGTCGAACCGTCAACGGGGGAGACGAAACTGCTCAGTTCCAATCTCTTTGACGACTTTTCGCTTCCGAACAACTCCGTGTGGTCGATTTATCCCGACCCGGACGGGGGAGTCTGGATCGGGACCTACGGCGGCAAGCTGGCCTATCTTTCGGACTATGACAACGACATCCGCAGCATACGCCCCACCCCCGGCGGGCTTTCCCATCCGATAGTCAGCACATTTACGGAGGATGCCTCGGGCAACCTGTGGATAGGGACGGAAGGCGGAGGAATATGCCGGTGGAACAGGGATGACGGCAGTTTCACGACATTCAGGCAGAGCGGCGACACGCCAATAGCCTCAGGACGGTTAGGGCGGCGGCATCTCAATTCCAATATGATAAAGAAGCTGGTCTGCGAGGGGGACGAGATGTGGATTGCCGCCTTCAACGGCGGAGTGATGAAACTGAATCTCTCCACCGGCGTGCTCACCGACCTGAAAATCCTCAACCCCTCCACCGGTCAGCCGCTTGCCGTCTATGACTTCCTTTCGGAGGCTGACGGGGGGATGTGGCTTGCCGACCCCGACGCCGAACTGATGTACTGGGACGGACGGAGAGTGGAGAATGTCCTTTTCTATGACGGCGGAAAGAAAATCCGTCTGAGGGTGGAGGCGCTGTTCCATGACGAACTCGGCAGACTGTGGCTCGTCACCCGTTCCGGAGTGCACGTCGTGGACGTGAAGACCCGCAGAATCGTGGGCCGTTACACCATACCGGGCGAGACCTACGCCCCGAACAACCTCTGCTGCTGGTGCAGGACTTCCTCCTCGGAACTCTGGTTCGGGACGCGCGGCGGCGGAGTCAACCGTCTTGACGCGCAGGGACGCTATCTTAACTTCGACAGCTCCGCTGACGGCTCCTTCACCGGGAGAACCGTTTTCGGCATACTCGAAGACAGGAAATCGGGGAACGTGTGGCTGAGCACCGACGCCGGACTTTTCTTCTTCGATTCTTCACGGCAGGAGATTGTCCGTTCGGGAATCGATGAGATGACGCGCTGCGGAGCCTATTATCTGCGCTCCTGCTTCCTCACCTCGCGTTCGGAGATGCTCTTCGGAGGCACGGACGGATTCATAATGTTCAATCCGGACAATTTCAAGGTCAATCCCCAGAAGCCTGGGGTGTGGTTCACCGGTCTCAAGATAAACGACGAAAACGCCGAGCCGTGCGCCAAGGACTCTCCGCTGTCTCAGGCAGTTTCAACTTTGAACGGGATGGATGACCGCTCTCACGTGATAAGGCTTTCCCACCGCCAGTCGGTCATCGAAATCGGCTTCGCATCGGACAGTTACCTCGAATCCGAACGCAACAGCTTCGCCTACAGGATGATCGGCATCTCCGACAATTGGACGGTTCTCCCCTCCGGACAGCAGAATGTCCGTTTCGCCAACCTTTCTCCGGGAAAGTACCGTTTTGAGATACGCTGCGCCAACAACGACGGAGTCTGGGGAGACCGTGTGAGCTCACTGACTTTCAAGGTGAATCCTTCCCCGCTGGCCTCGCCCTGGGCGCTTGTGGCCTACCTCGTGCTGCTGATTGCCGTGACCGTATGGCTGTGGAACTGGACCACCAAGCGCAGGATGTTGGAACAGAACCTGAAAATGGAACAGGAAAGGGAGCGGAATCTTCGTGAGCTGACCCGTGCGAGGATGGACTTCTTCACCAACATATCCCATGACCTCAAGACTCCTCTCACGCTCGTGCTCGACCCTTTGAAGCAGCTGGAGAAAAAGATTCCGGAGGATGCGCCTTACCGCAAATATGTGGACACCATAGGGCGCAATGTGCAGAAAATCCAGAGGATGATATCCGAACTGTTGAAATTCAGACAGATAGAAACCCTCAAGATGCCGCTGAACCTCAAATCCGGGGACATCGTGAAATTCATCGACGACATCTTTGCCCTTTTTGAACCCTATGCGTCGTCGCGGCAGATTGAAACCGAGTTCAATTCTTCGGTCGAGAGCTATATGACCCGCTTCGACTACGATGCCGTGGAGAAAGTCTTCACCAATCTGATTTCCAATGCGGTGAAATACACCACCGAGAACGGATATGTCAGCATCCGCATATCCCCGGCCGCCCGGACGGGGCAGCTTTCTTTCGTCGTGACCAACAGCGGCTCGGAGATTCCGGAAGACAGGTATGACAGCATATTCGAGCCGTTCAACAGCACCGGCAAGACCAACCCTGCCTTTGAGAGCCACACGGGACTCGGTCTGGCAATCGTCAGGGAACTTGTCGGCGACATGCACGGAACGATTTCGGTCTTCTCTGCGGACTCCACGGTTTCGTTCACCGTCGTTCTGCCTCTGCCTCCGTGCGAGGCTCCGGAGACTGACGCCCGGGAAGACGAGTCCGAAGGCAATGCCTACGATTATGCCGTTTCCGAGATTGACAACATCATCTCCGACCTCAGGGAAAGCGAGGCGGAAGGAGTGAAACATTCGCGGAAGCAGTATGATGTTCTTGTCGTCGAGGATGATGCATCCCTGCGGAACTATCTGGAACAGAGGCTGTCGGAGTTTTATAACGTCTACACCGCGATGAACGGCGCTGACGGTGCGGCGAAAGTTGGCAAGGTCATGCCGAACATAGTCGTGACTGATCTCTATATGCCCGAGGCTGACGGTTTTGAATTGTGCCGGAGCATCCGTTCCGACATCCGCACCTCCCACATCCCGATAATCATGCTTTCGGCGGCGGGAGAGAACAGAACGGCGAAAATCGATTCTCTCGAATGCGGAGCCAACGTGTTTATGGACAAGCCGGTGGACATAGATTTCCTGCTGAAGCAGATTTCCAACCTCCTCAAGAATCAGAATCAGCTGAAGGAGCTCTACAGCAAGAAATATGTCGCCGAACCTTCGCGCATCGCGATTTCTTCTATGGACGAGGAACTTATCAGGAAAGCCGTCGCCTGCGTCGAAAAGAACATCGAAAACGAATATTACGGGGTTGACGACTTCGCCGCCGACATGGCGGTGGGACGAACGAGGCTCTACCAGAAAATCACGGAGCTCACCGGGATGTCAATCAAGGAGTTCATCCTCGACATCCGGCTGAAACGTGCCGGGCAGCTGCTCAGAGAGTCGGACTGCACCATCGCCGAGATTTCGACCATGACCGGATTTTCCAATCCGAAGTATTTCAGCGTCTGCTTCAAACGGCATTTCAGCCAGACTCCGACGGAGTTCAAGAATGACAATAAGGTATGAAAAGATATTTGAGGATATTGCTTTTGTTCGCCGTCCTCTGCCCGTCGAGGGCATATTCCCGGGTGATGCCGGAGACGGAATATGTGCTTGTCGAGGCGGAGAGCTTTGCGGAAAAGGGAGGCTGGTGCGTTGACCAGCAGTTCATGGATCAGATGGGGTCGCCCTATCTTCTCGCGCACGGAATGGGCGTGACGGTGGAGGATGCCGTGACTTCGGTGACTCTGAAAAAGGGTGTGTGGGGCGTCTGGGTGCGCACCTATAACTGGACATCCCCGTGGTACAAAGGGAAAGGCCCCGGAGCTTTCACCGTTTCCGTGGGCGGAAAGACCCTCGGGACGGAACTCGGCACTTCCGGCAATGAATGGGAATGGCAGCGGGCCGGGGCGGTGAAAGTCCGTGGTGGCGGAACAGAAGTCCGTCTCCGCGACCTCACGGGTTTTGACGGACGCTGCGACGCCGTGCTTTTTGTCTCGGGGGATTCCGCTCCGGAACTTCCGGCATCGGCGGAGGAACTTGACGAGTTCCGCAGAACTTTGGCCGGCAATCCGGCTCCGTCAGAGGAGAGCTTCGACTTCGTGGTCGCCGGAGGCGGAATCGCCGGAATCTGCGCGGCGGTGACGGCGGCGAGAAACGGTCTCAAGGTGGCTCTGGTGAACGACCGTCCGGTGCTCGGGGGCAACAACAGTTCGGAAATCCGGGTGCATCTGAGCGGGAGCATCGAACTCGGACCGAACGAAGGACTCGGCCGGATGATCCGTGAATTCGGGCAGACAGTGAGCGGAAACGCCGGACCTGCTTCGAATTATGAGGACGGGAAGAAGCTGGACTTCGTCGCTGCGGAGGAGAATCTCAGCCTGTTCGCGCCCTATCATGTGACCGGAGCGGAGACTGATGCCGTTTCAGGACGGATAACTGCGCTGACGGCAAGACATGTGGAGTCCGGAAGGGAAGTCAGGCTTTCCGCGCCGCTTTTTGCCGACTGTACGGGGGACGGCACGGTCGGCTTCCTCTCCGGTGCGGACTGGACATACGGGCGCGAGAGCCGCGACGAATACGGGGAGTCTCTCGCCCCTCTGAAGGCGGACAGGACGGTGATGGGGGCTTCCGTGATGTGGCGCAGCCGCAAGGATGACGGCACGACCTCTTTTCCGGAGTTCTCCTACGGCATGGAGTTCAATGAAACCAACTGCGAGAAGGTCACGATGGGCGAGTGGACTTGGGAGACAGGAATGAATATGGATCAGGTGCTTGAGGCGGAGCGTGTGCGCGACTACGGTCTCCTTGTCATCTATTCGAACTGGAGCTGGCTGAAGAACCGTTCCGGCGACCCCAAGTTCGCCGACCGCAGTCTCGACTGGGTGGCATATGTCGCGGGGAAGCGTGAGTCCCGCCGTCTCCTCGGAGATTATGTGCTGACGCAGAAAGATATAGACGGGAATATCCCTCACCCTGACGCATCCTTCACCACGGCATGGAGCATAGATCTCCATTTCCCCGACGCGAAGAATTCCCGCAATTTCCCGGGAGGCGAGTTCAAGTCCGCGACTGTTCACAACTGGATTTACCCTCACGCTGTCCCTTACCGCTGCCTCTATTCCCGCAATGTCGGCAATCTTTTCATGGCGGGGCGCGACATCAGCTGCTCGCATGTGGCTCTCGGAACCGTACGGGTGATGCGCACCACTGGGATGATGGGCGAGGTGGTCGGGATGGCGGCATCAATCTGCAGGGAACACGGCTGTCTGCCGAGGGAAGTCTGTGAGGAGCATCTTGACGAACTGAAGACCATGATGAAAAAGGGGGCGGGGCGCACTGACGTTCCTCTTTCCAATCAGAAGTTCAACGAGCAGAACCGCCTTCTGGTGGCTCCCGCAGACAGCAATCCGGAGCGGAAGAGCGTGCCGACGAGGAAGTTTCTCGGCTGCCGGGCAGTCCTTGAGGCGGACACTCTCCGGCTTTCCAATTCTCTGATTGAGAGGACTTTCCTTTGGAACGGCGGAGACCTCATAAATGTCGCGGTCAGGGATTTGCGGACGGGACGGGTGTTCTCCGACAAATCTTCCGCGCCGTCATTCTCCGTGACTCCTCGGGCTGCGAAGGCGGCTGACGGCAGGTTCTCGGCGAAGATGGTCGCCTCCGACGGCATACGCCCGGCGCATCTTGAAGCCGAGGTCTCATATTCTCTCGGCACAACCATGATCCGCAGGGTCTTCAGAATCTATGACGGCTGCCCGGCGATTGCCTGTGACAACTATGTCAGGGAGACCGGAGACCCGTCCGGGCGGAACGGAGGGAATCCCGGCGGCAATGTCCCGGGAAATGCTCCGGCCGGCATCCATGGCGGCGCCCCCAAAGGTGCGGCCGGCAATGTCGCCGACAACAAGAACATCGAATCTGCAGCCGACATGAAGCAGAAAAAGGCCCGTGCACCGCAGCTTGAGGCGTTTTCTTTCGGCGGCAACCACTGGCAGTGCCGGGCGGTCGAGTTCCTCGACGTGACGGACTGGAACAACAATCTTGTGACTGAAAGGGATTTCATCCCATACCGCAGGACAGGCTGCAGGGGCAACCTGCTTTTCGCCCGTGACGGCCGTGACGGCAACGGATTCTTCATCCTGAAGGAAGCTCCATGCTCGGGTGTCCAGCTGGGCTATCCCGGCTCGGATTTCGTCTGTGAGTTCGGAAACTTCACGGTCACGGGAATCGGCGCGTCGGAGTCCGAACTCCGGTCGTCCGACTGGGTGAAACTCTATTCCTGCGTCATCGGCGTTTTCGGGCAGGGGAGGCTCTCGCCGCTCACGGCTCTGCGCTCCTATCAGAAAAACATCCGCGAACATCGCCGGGAGCGTGACGAAATGGTGATGATGAACACCTGGGGAGACCGCAGCCGTGATTCGAAGGTCAACGAGTCCTTCTGCATTGCCGAACTCGAGAAGGCGGCGCGGCTTGGCGTCACGCATTTCCAGATTGACGACGGCTGGCAGGAGGGCAGGAGTCCCAACTCCGCAGTGGCTGGAGGCTCGTTCAAGAACATCTGGGACAACCCTCTCTACTGGACTCCGGCAAGGGACAAGTACCCGCACGGGCTTGCTCCTGTGGTGGAGAAGGCGGAGGAACTCGGAATTGAGCTCGGCCTGTGGTTCAACCCGAGCATACAGAACGACTTCGCTGACTGGGAGAAGGATGCGGAGGCAGTGGTGAAACTCCACAGGGAATACGGCATCAGCGTATTCAAAATCGACGGACTTTCCATCCCGACGAAGAAAGCCGAGACCAACCTGCGCAAGTTCTTCGACACCGTGCTTGAAAAGACTGACAACAAGGTGATTTTCAATCTCGACGTGACGGCCGGCCGTCGCGGAGGCTACCATTTTCTTAACGAATACGGAAACATATTCCTTGAAAACCGCTACACCGACTGGGGCAACTGGTATCCCTACCAGACTCTCCGCAATCTCTGGCAGCTCAGCCCTTATGTGCCGGCGGAGCGCATTCAGGTGGAGTTTCTGAACAAATGGCGCAATGCTGACAAATATGCCGGCGACCCTTTCGCCCCGTCCGCCTGTCCGTTTGACTATGTCTTCGCCACGGCGATGGCGGGTCAGCCGCTCGCGTGGATGGAAGCCTCCAATCTTCCGGAGGAGGCGTACGGGATTTCCGGACTTGTCGCTGACTGGCGCAAAATCATGGCGGATTTCCACCGGGGAGTCATACTCCCGATAGGGGATGAGCCTTCCGGGCGTTCGTGGACCGGCTTCCAGTCGCTTTCTTCAAACGGTGAGAAGGGCTATGTAATTGTCTATCGCGAACTTAACCCTGATGCCAAGGCCGCCGTGGACACATGGTTCGACGAAGGGACAGAAGTTTCGTTCACCAAAGTCCTCGGCGACGGGGTCTCTTTCGAGGCGGTCGCAGGGCGTGACGGAGCCGTGGAGTTCTCTCTTCCCCGGGAAAACAGTTTTTCTGTGTATGAATATTCCGCCGGTCCAATGTCCGCAGGCGCCGTGGTCGGGACTCCCGGGCGGCAGACCGCTTCCGACATCCTCCGCTTCGGAACGCCGGATCTGATGCAGAACGTCTATGGCCGCGACCGTGAACTTCTCAACGGGAAATGGGATGCCATCATCGACCTCTACGGCCAGGGGCGCGGCAAGAAACTCTGGGAGAACCGCAAGCCTGTGACTGACACCGAGTTTTTCGAGTATTCCTTTGACGGAGGACTTCGGCTCAATGTGCCGGGCGACTTCAACAGCCAGATTCCCCAGCTCCAGTACTATGAGGGCACAGTCTGGTATGCGCGGCATTTCAACGCGGCCCCTGCGGTGGAGGGCGGGCGGCTGTTCCTTTATTTCGGAGGCGTGAGCCAGCGATGCACCGTCTGGCTGAACGGACGGGAACTCATCAGCCATGAGGGAGGATTCACCCCTTTCCAGATTGACGTGACTGACAGCATATCAGAAGGAGATAATTTCATCTGCATCGAAGTGAACAACAGCCGCCGCACGGATGCCATTCCGGCGATGTCCTTTGACTGGTGGAACTACGGCGGCATCACCCGCGACGTGCTTCTGGTGCGTACTCCTGCCGTTTACATAAAAGACTATTTCCTCGCTCTCGATCCTCACTCCGGCGACAGAATCAATGTCTCCGTGCGGATGTCGGAAGCCGTTCCGGCGGGTTCGTATGTCACGGTCTCCGTCCCTGAACTCAAATGCCGGGCGGACATCGCTCTCGATGCCGAAGGCTGCGGCAGCATATCTCTGAGGCCGGAGAACTTGCAGCGATGGTCTCCGGATCTTCCGAAACTCTACGACGTGACGCTGGAGTATTCCGGAGCTGACGGAGGGTCGGACAGGATTTCGGAGCAGATCGGTTTCCGGACGATGTCCGTGGACGGCACGGAAATACTCGTAAACGGGAAGCCGGTCTTCATGTGCGGAGTGTCTTTCCACGAGGAGATTCCTCAGCGGATGGGGCGCGCCTGCACAGAGGCTGACGCATGGCAGCTTCTTTCCGAAGCGAAGGCATTGGGAGTCAACATGGTGCGTCTGGCACACTATCCTCAGAACGAATACACTGTGCGTCTTGCGGAGCGTCTCGGAATAATACTCTGGCAGGAGATTCCGGTGTGGCAGGGCATTGATTTCGGGAATGGGGAGACGATGGACAAGGCTCTCCGGATGTTCTCCGAGATGCTCTACCGCGACAAGAACCGCTGCGCCGTCGGCTTCTGGGGCATAGCGAACGAGACCCGTCCTTCAGCGGAGCGGGACGCTTTCCTCCGCCGTGAACTTGCTCTCGGCCGCAGTCTCGACCCGACAAGGCTCTACACAGCCGCTTTCGACAATGTCCATTTCAGGGAAGAGTACGGCGAGTTCCGCATCGATGACGAGCTCCCGAGGGAACTTGACGTGGTGTCGTTCAACAAATATATGGGCTGGTACGCCCCGTGGCCTGCCGAACCGTCGCAGTGCCGCTGGAATGTCGTGCCGGACAAGCCGGTGATCATTTCGGAGTTCGGCAGCGAGGCTCTGTACGGGCAGAGGGGCGACGGGGAGCGCGCAAGCTCGTGGAGCGAGGACTATCAGGCGGACAACTGCCGCAAAAACATCGAGATGTTCTCGCAGATTCCGAACCTTGCCGGAGTCTCCCCGTGGATTCTCTTCGATTTCCGTTCCCCGTACCGTTTCCACCCGACCAACCAGGATGGCTGGAATCGCAAGGGACTCGTCTCCGATCAGGGTCAGCGCAAGAAAGCATGGCATGTGATGCGGGAGTACTATGCAAGCAAGCGTCAGAAATAAGCCGGTGAAGATTTGTGACGGATTTTTGGGCGCGCTTATTCCCCTTATGGTTGGCAGTGTGAGATTTTAGTCGTATCTTCGCCAAATCGGCGGAGTCGGATTTGGCTCCGCCCGATTTCGGACTAAACGGATGTGCTATGCTATACCCGATTGGAATACAGACTTTTTCGGAAATCCGCGAAGGCGGATATGCCTATGTTGACAAGACGGCGGCCGTTTTCAACCTTGCCGCGACCGGTAAATACTATTTTCTGAGCCGTCCGCGCCGCTTCGGGAAGAGTCTTCTCGTCTCCACGATGGAGGCCTACTTCAAGGGGAGGAAGGAACTGTTCAAGGGGCTTGCGATGGAAAGCCTTGAAAAGGACTGGACGGAGTATCCGGTGCTGCACTTCGATTTCAGCGGGAAATCCTATGCCACGCCGGACGCGCTCCCGGACATACTGAACATTCACCTCAAACAGATGGAAGAGACATATGGTGTCGAGGTCATAAGCGATGCCTGCGATTCACGTCTGAAAGGTGTAATTGAAGCCGCCTACGGAAAGACCGGACGCAAAGTTGTCGTTCTTATCGATGAATATGACAAGCCGGTCATCGACAACCTCACGCGCCCCGAACTGAGGGAGCCGTTCCGCGAGACCCTCGAGGGGTTCTACAGCGTGCTGAAGGGCAAGGACGAGTTCATCCGTTTCGGATTCCTCACGGGAGTCACCAAAATCG
>CAVFTG010000002.1:2120-32061 GCA_963625415.1 Barnesiella intestinihominis | reverse complement strand
AGGGCACCGACACCGTCGGCCGTTTCGAGTTCAGGCCTCTTGAGCCTGGCTACGGACAGACCATCGGCAATGCCCTCCGGCGTATTCTCCTGTCGTCATTAGAAGGGTTTGCTATCAACTCAATCAAGATTTCCGGCGTTGACCAGGAGTTCGACACCATTCCGGGCGTAGTTGAGGGAATGCAGGACATTATCCTGAATCTCAAGCAGGTGCGTTTCAAGAGAATGGTTGATACGGTTGATTCTGAGGTGGCGAACATTGTGATCAGCGGGAAGCAGGAGTTTACCGCTGAGGAAATCTCAAAAGGATTGTCTTCTTTCACGGTGTTGAATCCCGAACTTCACATCTGCTCTCTCGAACCGTCCGTAAAACTTGAGATTTCTCTCACGGTTGCGAAGGGTCGCGGATTTGTTCCGGCTGACGAGAACAGGGATGAGAATACTCCGATCGGAACCATTCCGGTGGACGCGATCTACACCCCTATCCGCAATGTGAACTGGACTGTGGAGAACTGGCGTGTTGAGCAGAAGACCGACTACGAAAAGCTCAATCTGGAGATTGTGACCGACGGTTCAATTTCTCCGAACACGGCTCTTCAGGAGGCCGCCAACATCCTCATCTACCATTTCAAGCTGTTCACCGACGACAAGAAGCTCACTCTCGAGAGCACCATCGAATCGGATTCCAAGGAACTTGACGAAGAGTCGCTCCACATGAGACATCTTCTTCTGACCAAGCTTTCCGACATGGGACTTTCAGTGAGGGCGTACAACTGTCTGAAGGCTGCCGACATCGACACTTTCGCCGACCTTGTCTCCTACTCGAGGTCAGAACTGATGAAGTTCCGCAACTTCGGTCGGAAGTCGCTCAACGAAATCGACCTTCTGGTTGACAAGATGAAGCTTTCATTCGGCATGGATGTCACCAAGTATAATATTGAACAAAAGAAAAAGAACGTATAAAGTATGAGACACAATAAGGCTTTCAACCACCTTGGGCGCAAAAGCGGTCACCGCAAGGCTCTCCTTGCGAACATGGCCACTTCTCTCGTTCTCCACAAGAGAATCCAGACAACTGTAGCCAAGGCAAAGGCTTTGCAGATGTACGTTGAACCGCTCATCACAAAGTCAAAGGACGACACCACGGCATCCCGCCGTACAGTTTTCAGCTATCTCAAGAACAAGGAGGCGGTCACTGAACTTTTCCGCACCGTTGCTCCCAAGATTGCCGAGCGTCCGGGCGGATACACGAGGGTTCTGAAGACAGGCTTCCGTCAGGGTGACGGCGCCGACCTCGCAATCATCGAGCTTGTCGATTTCAACGAGGCCGCTCTCGCTTCAACTCCGAAGAAGGAGGCGAAGAAGACCACCCGCCGCAGCCGCGCCAAGAAAGTGGAGACGGCGCCTGCAGCCGAGGCTCCGGCAGCTGAGGCCAAGGAGGAGACTCCGGCAGAGGCGTAGTCCGATTGCGAATTGCAGAACATGAGAGAGGATGACTAAAAAGTCATCCTCTTTTTCTTGTTTCAACCCCCAGTCACTTCGTGACAGCCCCTGGGGGCGCTGGGGACCATATTCCCCAGACCCCTTGAGTCGCTACGCTCCAATTTCAGGTCTTTGGGGTCAGCCTCTTTTTCAGAAGCCGAAGAAGTTCCCGGCGTTGTCGTGGCAGATGCCGGCGACCATCCTGTGGATGAACGGAAGTTCGCTCTTCGGGAGACGGCCTGAGGCGATGTCCTCGCCGAGAACGGCGCAGAGGATGCGGCGGAAATACTCGTGGCGCGGATAGGACAGGAAACTGCGCGAGTCCGTAAGCATTCCGACGAAACGGCTCAGCAGACCGAGCGACGAAAGGGCGTTGAGCTGTCTGCGCATCCCGTCCTCATGGTCGAGAAACCACCACGCCGCACCGTATTGCATTTTTCCCGGAACCGTGCCGTCGTTGAAAGTGTAGGCCATAGTGGCGAGCACCTCCGTATCTTTCGGGTTGAGATTGTAGAGTATTGTCTTGCCGAGCTTGTTCCCGTAGGCGAGATTGCTGAAGAACCTGTGCCCTGCGGCTGCCAGCGGCTTGTCGTCAATCGCATCGAAGCCCGTGTCCGGGCCGAGTTTTTCGAACATCTTCCTGTTGTTGTTGCGGTTGGGGCCGATGTGGAACTGCTGCGTCCATCCGCTTTCGCAGTCCATCGCCGCAAGGTCGTACAGCACCGCGCTCTTGAATTCAGCCGTTTCGTGCACTTCCGGACTCCGCCCCTTCAGTACCTTGCGGAAGATGCGGTCAGCCTCTTCGCGGGGGCAGTCTTCGGAATAGAAAGTGTCCAGCCCGTGGTCCGAGAGACGGCATCCGGCACGGCCGAAGAAGTCGTGCCGGCGGCGCAGCGCGTCAAGAAGATCCTGATAACCGGTGATTTCGACTCCCGCAGTTTCGCCGAGTACGGCGACATATTCCGCGAAACTTTCCGGGCAGTCAATCCCCATCACCTTGTCCGGCCTCCATGTCGGCAGCACCTGCACTCCGAAAGGATGTTCCGCAATCTGCCTGTGCCATTCCAGCGAATCCACGGGGTCGTCAGTCGTGCAGACGGTCTCCACATTGAACTTGCGCATCAGTGCCTGTGCGCGGAAATCCTCCGTCGAGAGCATTGCGTTGCACCGGTCGTAGATATCCCTGGCCGTTTCCGGTTTCAGTATGTCATGAATTCCGAACGCCCGTGCAAGTTCGAGGTGAGTCCAATGATAGAGCGGGTTGCGCATGGTGTAGGGCACGGTCTCCGCCCATTTTTCGAATTTCTCCCAGCTGCCCCGGTTCCCGGTGATGAACTCCTCGTCCACTCCGTTGCCCCTGAGCGCGCGCCATTTGTAGTGGTCGCCCCCGAGCCAGACTTCCGTGATGTCGGCGAATTTGTGATTCTGCGCAATCTGCTGCGGCACAAGATGGCAGTGGTAGTCTATAATCGGGAGATTTTCCGCGCTCTCGTGGTAGAGTTCCCTCGCGTATCCGTTCTCCAGAAGAAAATCGTCGTTGATGAAGCTGTCCATGGTAACGAAATTAAAAAATATGTGATTCCGGTTTTTGACGGAATTTTTACAAAAATATGAAAATATTTCCGTGTGCGTGCACGGAATCGGTTATATTTTTCTAATTTTGCAGCCAAAACAAAGATTTATGGCCAAGATAGTCACTTTCGGCGAGATTATGCTCAGACTTGCCACCCCGGGACATCAGAGATATTCCCAGGCTCATGAGTTTGAAGCCACTTTCGGCGGCGGAGAAGCGAATGTCGCCGTTTCGCTCGCCAATTTCGGAGAGAACGCGGTGTTCGTCACCGTGCTGCCTGACAACGATATAGCCGCCGCCTGTCTCGCGGAACTCCGCGGATTAGGAGTGGACGTGTCATTCTGCGTCAGAAACGGGGACAGGATGGGGATATATTTCATCGAGAAAGGAGCTGTCTCGAGGCCGAGCAAAGTCATATACGACCGTGCGCACTCTTCCGTGTCGGAAATCAAATCCGGTATGATTGACTGGGACAGGGTTTTTGAGGGCGCGGACTGGTTCCATTGGACAGGCATCACCCCAGCAATCAGCCGGAGCGCGGCCGATGTCTGCCTTGAGGCCGTTCAGGCGGCTTCGCGACACGGAGTGAAGGTGTCCTGCGACCTCAACTATAGAAAAAATCTCTGGAAATACGGCAAGACGGCATCGGAGGTGATGCCCGCTCTCGTGGCCGGATGCGATGTGATCATCGGCAACGAGGAGGACGCGGAGAAGGTCTTCGGCATCAAGCCGGAGGGATTCGAAGCCGAGTCCGGCGTGATTGACGGCGCGAAGTTCGAATTCGTGGCCAAATCGCTGATGGAGAAGTTTCCGAAAGCGTCGAAGGTGGCGATTACCCTGCGCGGCTCGGTGAACGCCGACCACAACACGTGGGGCGCGGTTCTCTACGACGGGAAGACGCTCTTATCCTCAAGTCGCTACGACATCACGGACATCGTGGACCGCGTGGGCGGCGGCGACTCTTTCGGCGGAGGACTGATTTACGGTCTGCTGAACTATGGCGGGGACAGTCAGAAAGCGCTTGACTTCGCCGTGGCGGCATCCTGTCTCAAACACACCGTCGAGGGGGACTACAACCGCGTCAGTGTCAAGGAGGTGGAGACGCTGATGAGGGGGGATGGCTCGGGACGCGTTTCACGATGACGGGGCGGGCGGGGCGTATAAAAAGCGGTCTGCTTCGTTGGATGCCTTGATGAAATCCTCACAACCGACAGGTTGCTGCGGTTTCATCTTCACCGTCCGCCTTGCATCCCATCCTTTTATACATCCCCTTTCTCCCTGGTGCTTTTTCAGGGAGTCTTTGAGATTGGTAATGGAAATTCTTGAACTATGATGTAAGGACACGAATCCTTGATTTCTGGATGATATGAAATGAAATATAAAATTGGGAGGATATGGCAAAATACGATAAGACTCAGGTGATTTCGGCGGCGGTCTCGACCGGACTGGTGCCGGTGTTCTACAATTCTTGCGCGGAGACGTCAAAGGCGGTGCTCAAGGCCTGCTATGACGGGGGAATCCGTGTGTTCGAATTCACGAACCGGGGCGACTTCGCCCACGAGGTGTTCGCAGAGCTGGTCAAATATGCGGATGCGGAACTCCCGGGCATGATTCTCGGGGCTGGTTCGGTCATAGACGCGCCCACTGCGGCGCTCTATCTTCAGAACGGCGCGAATTTCATCGTCGGTCCGCTCTTCAATCCGGCAGTCGCTCCGGTGTGCAACCGCCGCTGCGTGCCGTACATCCCGGGCTGCGGCTCCGCGACTGAAATCGGGATGGCCCAGGAGGCCGGCTGCGACATCTGCAAGGTTTTCCCGGGCGATGTCCTCGGCCCCGCTTTCGTGAAGGGGGTCAAGGCTCCGATGCCCTGGACCCGGATTCTCGTGACCGGCGGAGTCAAGCCCGAGGCGGATAATCTCCGGGGCTGGTTCAAGGCGGGCGCTTCCTGCGTGGGAATGGGGAGCAACCTCTTTCCGAAGGATGTCGTGAAGGCGGGCGACTGGGCGGCCGTCACGAAACTCTGCGCCGACTCGTTGAAAATAATCGCGGAGGTGCGCGGCTGACAATACACATGAAACAATGACAGACAAAAACAAAATGACCAACTTCCGGTGGGTGATATGCGCGATGCTCTTTCTCGCGACCACCGTCAACTACCTTGACCGGCAGGTGCTCTCCCTCACATGGGACGAATTCATAAAGCCGGAATTCCATTGGAATGAATCCCATTATGGGACCATCACCTCGATATTCTCAATCGTCTATGCGGTCTGCATGCTCTTCGCCGGCCGTTTCGTGGACTGGATGGGCACGAAAAAGGGCTATCTCTGGGCCATCGGGGTGTGGTCTGCGGGAGCGTGCCTTCATGCCCTCTGCGGAGTTGTCACAGAGAGCGCCGTCGGGCTGCACAGCGCCGCCGAACTCGTGCAGGCGACCGGGGATGCGGCGGTGCTGATTTCAACGGTCAGCATGTACTGTTTCCTTGTCGCCCGCAGCGTGCTCGCTCTCGGCGAGTCCGGAAATTTCCCGTCGGCAATCAAGGCCACGGCCGAATATTTTCCGAAGAAAGACCGTGCTTTCGCGACGTCAATCTTCAACTCGGGAGCCTCAATAGGGGCTTTGATCGCTCCTCTGACGATCCCTCTGCTCGCGAAGCACTGCGGATGGGAGATGGCGTTCATCATCATCGGCGCGCTCGGTTTCATCTGGATGGGAATATGGGTGTTCGTCTATGACAAGCCGGAAAAGTCCCGGTTCGTGAACGCGACCGAGCTTGCCTACATCGAGCAGGACAAGCTAATCGAGGCTTCCGGGGCCGCCGCATCCGCAGCGGACGGGAGCGGCGTGGAGGAAACTCCTGCGGACGGCGCTCCTGCGAAAAAGATGACCATCCGGCAGGCGCTCGGATTCCGCCAGACATGGGCGGTCATCGCCGGGCGTTTCATGGCCGACGGCGTGTGGTGGTTCTTCCTCTTCTGGACACCGTCCTACCTCAACTCCCAGTTCGGCATAAAGACCACCGAACCGCTCGGGATGGCGCTCATTTTCACTCTCTACGCAATCACGATGCTTTCCATAATCGGCGGGAAGCTACCGACCCTCTTCATAAACAGGGCCATGGGCGGTGGCGGCAGATTCGACCCTTACGCCGCACGGATGAAGGCGATGCTCATCTTCGCCATATTCCCGATCTGCGTGCTTCTCGCGCAGCCCCTCGGAACGATATCCCCATGGTTCCCGACGGTTCTCATAGGACTCGGATGCGCCGCTCACCAGTCGTGGTCGGCGAATGTCTATACGACGGTCAGCGACATGTTCCCGAAATCGGCGGTCGCCACAGTAACGGGAATAGGCGGAATGGCCGGCGGAATAAGTTCGATGATCATGCAGAAGTTCGCCGGCGAACTCTTCGTCTGGTCGGACAAGGTCGGTCTGCATTTCCTCGGCTTCGAGGGCAAGCCGGCCGGCTATTTCATCGTCTTCTGCATCTGCGCCTTCGCCTACCTCATCGGCTGGCTGCTGATGAAGGCGTTCGTTCCCCGATACAAGGTCGTCGAGATTTAAGGCGCGGGCCTGACTTGACTTTGCACGGAAATAAAAAATCCATAAATAATCAACACATGCAACGAAAACTCATTCGTATTGTGCTTTCAGGGCTTGCAGCGCTGCTGCTTCCGCTTGCCGCCGGTTTCCCGGCGAAGGCCGACGTAAGCGGAGGTGCTCCGAGGAAGATTTCCGGAGTCATCACCGACAATTCCGGGAATCCGGTAATCGGTGCGAACGTGATTCTTGAGGGCACGAAAAACTCCGGCGCGATTTCGGACATAGACGGCCGGTTCACAATGCAGGTTCCGGAGAAGGGGCGGCTGATTGTCTCCTGCATCGGCTTCGAGACCCTGTATGTCACTCTGTCGTCCGGCACGGCGAACTATTCTCTCGTGATGCAGGAAAACGCCCTGCTGCTGGATGATGTCGTGGTCGTGGGCTACGGCGTACAGAAGAAGGAGAGCGTGGTCGGCGCGATTTCGCAGGTGCAGGGGGAGGCTCTCGTCAACTCCGGACTTTCGAACATCACCAACGCTCTGACGGGCAAACTTTCCGGAGTCACGACTCTGCAGTCTTCAGGGCAGCCGGGACAGAATGACGCCGAGATTGTCATCCGCGGCGTATCAAGTTTCAGCAATTCGAGTCCTCTTGTCCTCGTGGACGGAATAGAGAGGGACTTCGCGTCCATAGACCCGAACGAGGTGGAGAACATCTCCGTCCTCAAGGATGCGTCGGCGACGGCTGTCTTCGGGGCCAAGGGCGCGAACGGAGTCATAATAGTCACCACCAAGAGCGGGAAAGAGGGAAAGCCGAAGATGGACATAACGGTGTCACAGGGCTTCGCGACCCCGATAAACACTCCGGAGCACATAGACTCTTACACAACGATGTCTCTGCTCAACGTGGCGAAGATGAACGATATGCAGTTCGAGGGACTGAGTTCGCAGGCGGTTCTCAACGAGTACGGCAATCCTTCCTCCGCGATCAATGCGCTGCGCTACCCGGATGTCGACTGGCTCAAGGAGATGACAAGGCCTTTCGCCTCGACGACGAACGCCAACTTCAACATCAGCGGCGGAACAAAGTTCGTGAAATACTTCGCGTCGGTGGGGTACACCAACGAAGGCTCCATATTCAAGAGTTTCAAGGATGACAAGGTCGACAGTGCCTATAAGTACAACCGTTTCAACTTCAGAACGAACGTCGATTTCAATGTCACCAGGAGCACCAAGGTCTCGTTCAAGCTCGGCGGCAATGTCGGGATAAAGAACAAGCCTCAGCCTCAGGGCGGGGACGATGAGATGTGGCTCGCAGTTTTCGGATCGAGCACCGCCAAATATCCGATGTATTATCCGTCATGGGTGCTCAGCGAGGTTCCCGACCTCGACTATCCCGACGCGTCGGAAGACCGTCTGCTCAGCGAAGCCGACCAGAGCACCTACAACCCGTACTATCAGCTGATGAAGGGAAGTTTCATCCAGCTCACCGACACGAAGCTGTTCTCGGACATCATCGTGAACCAGAAGCTCGATTTCATAACAAGGGGGCTTTCCGTCCAGGCGAAGGTTTCCCTGAGCAGCTACTATAAGTACACGACGCTGCGGACAGAGTACAACCGGCCGAGCTATGTGCTGGACTTCAATAAGATAGGGACCGGCGAAAATCCGTGGAGACGAACCGGTGACGACGGCTACGCCTACACTGCTCCTCCGATGTACACCAATGCCGGCAACGAACTGCAGAGCGGCTACTACCTCGACCTCTATTACGACCTCTCCGTCAACTATGACAGGACATTCGGAGACCACGGGGTCACTGGTCTGTTCCTTTTCAACAGGCAGGAGCAGGACAAGGGTACGGCCTTCCCGTACTACAACGAGGCTCTCGTCGCACGTGCCACCTACGACTATGCGCACAAGTATCTGGTGGAGCTGAATATGGGCTATACCGGTTCTGAAAGGTTCGCTCCGGGCAACCGTTTCGGCTTCTTCCCTTCGGGTGCGATAGGATGGGTGATGAGTCAGGAAAAGTTCATGCAGCCCCTCAAGCCGTGGCTGAGCAAGCTCAAGTTCCGTTTCTCGCTGGGACTTGTCGGAAGCGACTATGCAAATAACCGATGGCTCTACATCAGTGAATATTCCAAGGACAGCAACGGGCACATAGTCGAGGACAAGTCCGCCAACCTGTCGGCTCAGTGGGAGCAGGCCTTCAAGAAAGACCTCGGGATAGAGATGGGCTTTTTCAACAACGACCTCACGGTCAATGTCGATCTCTTCGACGAGTACAGGGACAAGATGCTCATCTCGGTGAACAACAACACTCCGATCTGGCTCGGAACATCTTCCAAAGAATTGAACAAGGGCGCGATCAAAAAGCACGGAATCGAGGTTGAGGTCAACTATAACCGGAGTTTCGGCCCGGACTGGACATTCAACATCGGAGGAAACTTCTCGTTCAATGAGAACCGGGTGGTCTATACGGATGACGCTCCTTTCGCCCTCAATCACCAGCGCGCGATAGGTGCGCCTATCGGGACTCCCACCAACGGGGTCTATCTTGCGGACGGAGGTTTCCTCACATCAATTGACGACATCCATAGCAGCTTCCTGCCAGTCACCATGAACAATGTCGTGGTCGGCGACTACAAATTTCTCGACTACACTGCGGACGGAGTCATCGACTCTGACGACAAGGGGCGGATTCGCGGCTCTCTCTATCCTCCGATTTCATTTGCGTTCAACACGGGATTTTCGTGGAAAGGTCTTGAATTCAGAATGCTTTTCCACGGATATGCGGGGAAGTGGGTGAACTACAACCAGATTTATGAATACGAATTCTACAAAGGAAACTATAGTACGCACAAGTCTTCGCTTGACTGGTGGTCGCCGGCAAATCCGAACGGGAATCACGCAGCGGTGCACTATTCTGCGGCGCGGCTTGCCAACCTTCAGTGGACCGGCTACTCCGAGAGCATAACTGACGGAGGCTACGGAAAAATCGAAGGGAAGTCATGGAGAAGGTCGGACTATGTGAGACTCAAGGAGGCCACCCTCAGCTACACTTGGAACAGTCCTTCGTTCAGGAAAAGAACCGGAATGCAGGCGATCAAAGCCTACATCACCGGAAACAACCTTCTCACTTTCACGGATTTGCTTGAGGGCGACCCGGAGAGCAAGTATCTCGTCTGGGGAAGCTACCCTTACATGAGAACGGTAAAACTCGGGCTTCAACTTACTTTCTAAACCGGATGATGATGAAAAAGACATTAAGACACATACTTGCGCCAGCACTCGCTGCGGTTCTGACACTTTCATCGACCTCCTGCCTGAACGCCTATCTGGACAGGTCTCCGGATTCCGGACTGTCAGAGGAGGAGGTGTTCTCCAAATACGAGAACTACAAGAGCTTCTTTTATGCGGCCTACACAGGGAGCAATTCCAAGATCAGGGCTTTCCATCCGCTCACTTTCGCGTTCAACAATCAGAAATTCACTTTCGAGGGAATCACTGACATGTGTGATATGGCCCGTCTGACCAACCCCCAGGCAATCAAGCTCGGCGGCGGTCAGCAGGCGATATGGGTCGTGGGATACAACACCGGAGTCTCCGGCAAGGAAGCCGCCAAAGTCACCTATGCATGGCGGATCATCCGCATATGCAACATCGCGATAGACAAGATAGACATGCTTCAGGATGCCACGGAGCAGCAGAAGGAGGACCTGCTCGGACAGGCCTATTTCGTCCGGGCCTACGTGAATTTCGAAATATTCCGTCTCTATGGGGCGGTGCCTTATGTTGACAAAGTCCTTGGCGCGGACGATGAATGGGATTTGCCGGCCTTGGACGAGAAGACATTCCTCTACAAGGTTGCCGATGACTTTCAGACGGCTGCGGATCATTTCAGGAAGGCCGGTCTCATGCGCCGCGACCCAGCTTCCGGAGCCGGACATCTTTCCGCACCGGATCAGGACAAGCCGAACGGAGTGGCGGCATTGGCGATGAAAGGACGCGCCCTGCTCTATGCGGCGAGCCCCCTGAACAATCCGGACAACGACAAATCAATCTGGGAAGAGGCGGCTGAGGCGAATATGGAGGCGATAAAAGCCGCTCTTGAGAACGGATTCAGATTGCTCGACCTGAGCGAATATTCCAGGAACTACAACGGTACCAATTATTCCGACGAGCAGCTCTGGGGATTCTCTCCGGGTTCGATGACTTACAAGAATGACAAGCTTCAGGCATTTGTCGGCTACGTGTTCTCAAAGGATTCCTACAGTTCGGCGCAGTGCCCCACCCAGAACTTCGTCGACAAATTCGAGACCGCGCATGGTTACGCGCTCAACAGCGATGCTGACCGTGCGGCAGCCGTCGCGGCGGGCGAATACAACGAGCAGAATCCGTATGTGAACCGCGACCCGAGATTCGACATCATCGTGGTCTACAACCAGAAGGATCTCAGTTCCGGCGGATACGGCAGAGCGTCGCTCTATGTAAATGAAGACGGCTCACTTCCGGCAAATTCGCTTCTCCAGAAGAAGAGCGGTTCTTCGGACGGTGTTTCGGAGACATATTATTACGAGTGCAAGCGGATAGGCGGCCCTTGGCAGCCGTCTCAGACGGTGACTCTGACCGACCCGATAATCCGTCTCGGCGAACTCTATCTGAACTATGCTGAAGCTGCGTTCGAGGCCTACGGTGACCCTCGGGGCAAATCCCCGGATGCCACGCTCACATCTGTCGAAGCCCTGAATGTCATCAGGAACAGGGTGAACATGCCGTCCGTGCGGGAGGAGTATCTCACCGATCCGGACATCTACCGTTCGAGAATAAAGAACGAAAGGACGGTGGAACTCTGTTTCGAGGGCTATCACTACTATTGCGACATACGCAGGTGGAAGGACGCTCCTGAAATCGGCAGAAGCAGACTCTACGGGATGCGGGCCACGAAACTCTCCGGCGGAGTCACCGCCGAATATCCGACCGGATTCAGGTATGAGAGGTTTGAACTTCCCGCCAACCGGCAGATTGCATGGAAGAATGACGGGATGTATTACATCCAGTTCCAGACCAGCGATCTTGTCAAGATGAAGAATTACACACCTAAAATGGCTTGGTAAGCATTAAGTTTATGATACAGAACAATATGAGAAATACAATCGGACAGTTTGCCGCCTTTCTCCTCGGCTTTGCCGCCTTTCTGTCCCCGTTCGGCACGGATGCCTCCGCGCAGTCGAAGGGGAATCCGTCGAGGGAGGTGAACGTGTCCGTGCAGATTGTGGACGACAGCGGAAACGCAGTGCCGTTTGCCGAGGTTTCCGTGGGAGAGGGGGCGCTGCGTGAGACAGCTGACGCCGACGGACGCGTCAGGTTCACGGCGGATGCCGGAGACCGGGCGACAATCAGTATGGACGGTTATCTTACGTCCGAAGTCCCCGTTGATGCGCTGGCGGATTCAAAGTCGGTGACGCTCAGCCGCAAGGGGCTCTATGAAGAGGTCATACCTCTTCCATACACTGAACTTCTTCAGCGTTACTCTCTCGGGAACACCATTGTAATCAAGGGAGAAGAATTGGAGAAATATTCCTCGACGGACATAAGGAACGCCCTCACGGCCATCGCTCCCGGAGTTGAGGTTACGGAGAACTACGGCGGCCCGGGAGTCACCCCGCTGGAGAATGCCGGGAAATATGACGCCTCATGGAAAGTCACCCCCACTGCAAGGGGCAGGAGGATGATGTACATGGTCGATGACATCCCCGTAGCAATCAGCGAAACTCCGCTTGATCCTCAGCAGATTGAAAGCATCACGATTGTCAGGGATGTCATGGAGAAGACGCTCTACGGCGCGTCCGGGGCTGACGGAATCGTCTATATCAGGACGAAGCGCGGCAAGTCCAACAGCCGCACGCTCAATGTCTATGCGGAGGGCGGCGTCAACATCGCCGACAGGATGCCGGAATATGTCGGAGGCGTCGATTATGCGCGTCTGAACAACATCGCGAGGAACAACAGCGGCATGGACATGCTTTACACGAAATCGGACATCGAAGAATACGGAAAGAACGATGCCCTCGACCTGTCGCATCCGAATGTGGATTTCAGAAGCATGATGCTCAAGAAGGTCACTTCCTACCGCAAGGCGGGG
This sequence comes from Barnesiella intestinihominis, assembly GCA_963625415.1. Lineage (GTDB taxonomy): Bacteria > Bacteroidota > Bacteroidia > Bacteroidales > UBA932 > Cryptobacteroides. The sequence goes on along the minus strand of CAVFTG010000002.1, from coordinate 19,317 downwards.
ATATATTCCGGCGGCGGGAATGACTATGTGAACTATTACGCCTATCTCGGTTATGCCGGTGAGGACGATATGTACAAAATCGGTCCGAAGGCGGACTATAACCGGGTGAACATAAACGCGAATCTTGACGTGAAGATTCACAGGTACATCACCGCGAAATTCGGAATAATCTCGACCATGGGAATCAGGCGTTCTCCGAACTACGGCTACAGCTCGAACTGGTCCAGCGATGACGAGAGTGCCAATACCACGCTCGGAATCACCGAATTTCCCGACATAATCGACGACATCAACAACATTCCGGCGATTTCATTCCCGATTTATGCGAACAACGACCCGGAACTGGAGTCCCCGTGGTATGCGGTGTCGTCACTCTACACCCAGAATCCGATAGCCAACATTCTCGAGAACGGTTCCTACACCGAAACGATAAGAAAAGGACTTATGAACGTGGCGCTGGACATTGACCTGTCCTTCATCACGAGGGGTCTCAAATCATACACCTACGGGGCTTACGACGTGACCAACCTCGTCCGCCTCGGAACAGCTGAGGACTATGCCGCCTATCTTCTCACTCCGACGGTGGAAGACGGACAGACGGTGATGAAGCCGGTGCAGAGCGGCAGCCACAGCGTCAAGGAAATGTCGGACAAAGGAAAACTTCTGGACTACTTCTCCAACAGGCTCTACTTCGTGCAGAAGTTCTCCTATGACCGCAAGGTCGGGAAGCATTCCGTGAACGCCGGCCTTGACTACATGATTACGAAGCGCTCGCAGAAATTCATCACCGAGCACAGACGTGAGATGAATGTCGGTTTCAACGCCGGATATGTCTATGATGACAGGTTCATAGTCCAGACGGCCATGAACGGTCATGGAACTTATTCACTGCTGAACAACAGCTGGGCGTACTCACCCTCCGCAGGACTTGGCTGGGTGCTGTCCGGGGAGGAATGGATGAAGGGGGTGAAAGGAGTGGATTTCTTGAAAATCCGGGCTCAGGGCGGTCTGCTTCATTACGACAGCGCGACCTCCGCCAACCGTGACGTGGACAACTACTCGTGGAATTCTTCCGGGCAGAAGTTCGGTCCGTATTCCACCAACCAGTGGTTCGGCAGCACTGCCGGAGAGAGCGTCAACCGGACCTATATCTCCATGCTCGGCAATCCCAATCTGCGTATGGAAAGGAGAACCGAGTTCACGGTCGGAGTTGACGGCCTGTTCCTGGACAGGAGACTGTCGACTTCGCTGAACTGGTGGTATTCCCTCTCCGACGGTCCCGTCTCCCAGTTGAGCAATGTCATACCGCTTGTCGCGGGCGTGTCTTCCGGGGCGTTGTGGATGAACTACAACAAGACTCGCTGGCAGGGCTATGAAATTTCTCTCGGATGGAAAGACTCTGTCGGCGGGGATTTCTCCTACTCCGTCAACGGCTGGGCTTCCGGACAGTTCTCCAAGATTCTCCGCATTGACGAGCTGAGCTACAGCGAGCCTTACCGTTCAAAAGTCGGCTATTCTTCAACTTCCATCTGGGGCTACCGTTGTCTGGGACAGTTCCAAAGCGATGAGGAGACCATCAAAGTCCCTCAGCTTTTCGACGAGAGCCTGAAGGCGGGAGACCTGAAGTATCAGGATATGAACGGGGACGGTTACATCGATGCCAACGACATCTGCGTAATCGGAGACAGCAATCCGAAGCTCATCTACGGGATAAGCGTCAACCTGAAATGGCGTGACTTCGACCTGTTCCTTTCCGGCACGGGACGGGCGTTCTGCGACCTCGCCCTGACCAACTCCTATTTCTGGAACGGCTGGGGAGACGGCAACTACTCGAAGTACACCCTCGAGCATGCCGGCGACTCTTCGCATCCGAGGCTCACCTACAACAAGGTGAACAACAACTATCAGTTGTCCGACTATTGGCTCACGGACGGAAGTTTCTTCAAGCTGCAGACGGCCGAACTGGGCTATGAACTCCCGGTGAAGAGACTGAACATCACACGGGGAATCCGGGGACTGAGGGTCTATCTCAGGGGAAACAACATCTTCACGCTGTCCGGTGTCAAGGATGTCGATCCTGAAGCCATCAATTCCGGACTCACGAACTATCCTCTCATGAGAACTTTCATCGGGGGAATCAACATCACATTCTAATGGGCGCGGATATGAAAAGAATCAACATCATAACTTTATTCGCACTGCTCGGGACAGCCGTTTCCTGCGATTTTCTCAATCCGTATCCGAGCGCGATCCGTTCGGAGGACTATGTTCTTGAAAGTTCCACGGCGATGCAGGGACTTGTCGACCAGTGCTACGAATATATGTCGAAGAACTACGACAACAACGAGGGCGCATATCTGGACTGTCTGACCGACAATGCCGTCAGGACTTCGAGGACTGATGTCATCAGCCGCATGGCCATAGGGGTCACGAGCCCGGCGAGCGACCCCTTTCAGACATATTGGGACAGGGACTACAAGGGGATATACAATGTGAATCTCTTCCTGAAGGACGAAAACGGAAGGAAAGTCCGCTATATGCTCAATGACCACTATGATGAACTGCTCCGGAACAGACTGTGGGGCGAGGCTCATGCCCTGAGGGCGTGGTTCTACTATGACCTGCTTACGAAGTTCGGCGGAAAGGGGACTGACGGGAGGATGCTCGGAGTCCCGCTGATTCTCGAACCTGTCAAAATCTGGGACATGCAGCCGGAGGAAATCAGGAATCTGGACATCAGCCGCGCCACTTATGAGGAGTGCGTGGAGCAGATTCTGAAAGACTGCGACATCGCAATCAGTTACCTTCCGAAGGCCCACAGGGATTTTCTCGTGACGGATGCCGATGATCTGCGCATACTCGGGTCGAGGTGCTACGGGAGGCTTGACGGAATCACAATGACTGCCGTGAAGGCGCTGCTCTATCTGACATGGGCGAGTCCCAGGTTCAATCCGGAAAACGACATGACCCGTTGGGAGAATGCCGCGAAATATGCCAAGGAGGTGATGGACTTCAAGATGGAGGTCGACGGGAGCGTAAGCAACGGGTTCAAGATTTCCCGCGCCGTGAACTGGTTCGACCCGAACAATCCGTGCATCGTCTATGCTTCCCGTTACAGCAGCGGCAACGAAGCGATGGAGAAGATGTTCTATCCCGGCAATTTCCAGGGCAACGGAACCATGGGCGCGACCCAGGATCTTGTGGACGCGTTCGGAATGGCGGACGGCTACCCTCTCGGACAGTCGCCGACCTATGCCTACGACCCTCAGAATCCCTATGTCAACCGTGACCCGAGGTTCTACAGCGTAATCTTCTATAACGGAAGAACCATCGAGACCGGTGCCGTAAGCCCGAAGAAACAGTACACTTTCGAGAACTGGTCGAACGGCGGAAAAGATGCCGCGCAGGTCAACTCCAAGAACTCTCTGACCAACTACCACATCAAGAAGTTCGTCTACAGCGGTCTCAACTGGACCGAGAGTTCCGTGAACAGGATGCCGCACTGCAAGTTCTTCATCCGCTGGGCTCACATGGTGCTGGCGTTCGCGGAGGCGGCCAATCAGATCGGCGGCCCGAACGCGAAGATTGACGGGCTTTCCGCAAGGGAGGCGATAGCATATCTCCGCAGCAGGAATACCTATGACGGGGATGCGGGAATAACTGTCGATCCTTATCTTGAAGAGATTTCGCTCGCCGGCAAGGACGCGTTCGACAAGTTCCTCCGCAATGAGCGGAGAATCGAGACCTGTTTCGAGGGGACGTGGTTCTTCGACCTCAGGCGGTGGTCAACCACATTGGGAGCGTTGAACAAGGATGTCCACGGGGCGGCGATAGTGCGTGACGAGGACAGCGGGAACTTTGAATATGACCTTGAAAGCGTGATTGAGACGCGCTCGTTCAGGTCAGCATATCTTCCGATTCCGTACAGGGAGATGCTGAACCTCGGAGGACTTGTGCAGAACGAAGGCTGGGAAAGCTGGCAATAACATTATGAAAGAAGATGAAAATGAAAAAGAAGATTGTAATTATCGGAATATCATTGCTATCCCTCACCTCATGCTATGGAGACTACATCGTCGATTCCGACACGCAGGGAGTGGGGTTCGCGAATCAGACCGATGTCCGTTCGGTGATTGTAGGTGAGGGGATGAAATTCTCCACCGCAGTGGCTCTCGCCGGAGTCATTTCAAACGGGGAGGACAGAAAAATCAACTATGAGCTTGACGCCTCGTTGGTAAGCGACGGTACGCTTGCCGCGATGAAAGTCAATCCTAACAGTTATATAACGGCTCTTGCCAAGCCATTGTCCGAACTGGAGGAACTCCCGTCCGGGGAATATTCCCTCGTGAACGAGGGAGGGGAGTCCGGATGCACGGTCATCAGAAAGGGGACGCATTCTGGAAAAATTACCGTCAGAATTGATTCCGCAGCCTACCTCGCCGGTTCGGCTTCACTGTCGCCGAAGTTCGTCATCCCTCTGAAAATCACCGACGGGAACGGACTCGGCATAATAGAGGGCAGGGGTACTACGGTAATCGGCGTGCGTTATGAGAACATGCTTTTCGGAAACTGGTGGCACGGAGGAAAGACCGTAGTCAAAGACGGTGAGGGAAATGTCGTCGAAGAGATTTCCTACAGCACAGCGATTCCGCAGTCCGACAACATGGTCTGGACGCTTTCCACCGTGAGCCCCCATTCTCTGACAGCCAACGCGGTCGCCGATGAACTCAACACATCTTCCGCACAGATGAAACTGACGCTGGAGAAGGACGGAAAAGTGACCGTGGCTGCGGCAGAAGGAGCGAAATATTCTGTCGAACCTGACGGGGAAAGCAGGTACAACAATGCCAGACTGCTCCAGAACCGCAAGATTTTTCTGAAATACAAGTTCACGAGGGACGGGAAAGTCTGCCATGCGACTGACACTCTGACTTTCAGGAACAGGGTTCGTGACGGAGTGAACGAATGGCAGGACGAAAATCAGGAGAATTACAAATAGATTTTGTGAGATACACGATTATGAGATTGAAGAACAGGAATATATGCTTCGCGTCCGTTTTTGCCGCAGCCGCTCTGTGCTGCTGCAGCAACGAGACTGCGAAGATTCCGGACGTGTTCCCGGATGATGAGGATACTGACGTGCTTCCGCCGTACAGGGTCGAGACCCGCAAGAACAGTACTGCATCATCATGGACTGCTTATGATGCCTACACCATCGACTGTCTCGACGGATTCGTCAAGGATGCGCCGGAACCGGAAACCGACAAATACGGCGGTTGGAAGTCCGGAACCCGCACCGCAACGGGATTTTTCCGAACGGAGAAGATAGGAGGAAGATGGTGGCTGATCACTCCTGAGGGCAATCTCTACCTCAGCAACGGGGTCACTGCATTCAGCCCCGGGAATTCCGACCGCTCAAAGGCCGAACGCCAAAGCAGGTTCGGTTCGGAGAGCCAATGGGCGAAAAGCGAGATAACAAGCATCAAGTCTCTGGGCATCAATTCTGTGGGCGCATGGTCGCGTGTTGATGTGATTTCCGGACTCGGCGATGCGTCAAAAATTCCCTATACGGTGATCGTCAGCCCGATGGGCGCTCTGAACGGGAACATGAAATCGGCCGGTCAGGAAACGGCGGCCTATAAGGCGGCCGGATGGGAGGGTTATCCCTATGATTTCGCGTTCGTGTTCTCTCCGGAATTTGACGCTCTGGTGGAAGAAAAAATCAAGGCTGTCGAAAAATACCGTGACGACCCGTATTGCATAGGCTATTTCACTGACAACGAGATTCCGTGGAAGGACTATGCGCTGGATATGTGCCTGACCAAATGGCCTGACGGTCACATCAATCACGAGAAAGCCCAGGAATGGCTGGACGCGAGAAAGGGCAAGACCGGTGCGACAATCTCCGATGCGACGGAAACTGACAGGAAAGCATTCATCGCCTACTGCCTTGAAACCTATCTCAAGAAAGTCACGGCCGCTCTGAAAAAGTATGATCCGAATCACCTCTATCTGGGATGCCGCTTCAATCAGTGGAACTACGAACTGAAGAATGAAGAGATTTTCAAGGTCGCCGGCAAGTACATGGATGTGATATCCTTGAACCACTACCAGAAATGGGAGCCGGACGAGACAGCGATGAGAAACTGGGAGTCATGGTCCGGGAAGCCTTTTCTCGTGACAGAGTTCTATGTGAAAGGCGAGGATTCCGGACTGCCGAACGCCACCGGTGCGGGCTGGAACGTGAAGACGCAGAAAGAACGGGGCTATTTCTATCAGAATTTCGCCCGCGTGCTCATCAAGGGACGCACCTGCGTGGGCTGGCATTGGTTCAAGTACATGGACAATGACCCGGAGGACACTTCGGCAGACGCTTCCAACCGCGACTCCAACAAGGGAATCGTCAAGTGGAACTTTGACTATTGGACACCTCTTTCCGAAAGCATGGGCGCGTTCAACCGCAATGTGTGGAATCTTGTGGAATATTACGACAATAAAAAACAATGACTGAAATGAAAAGGTTTATGATGACGGCGGCGGTTTCGGCCGTTTTTCTCTGGCAGTGCGCACCGGCGGTCGAACCGCTCAGCCACACGGCTCCGGAAGTCGTGTTCGACAGGGATGGCGGGACGGTCTCGGCGGAGGTCGGACAGCCGGTCACGTTCAGGGCGGAGGTCAGGGAAGGTGACAGGCTTACCAGCGGATGGTATGTTGACGGTGTTCTGGAGGCCTCGTCCGATGAATTCACCTATACTTTCGATGCTCCAGGCGAATATGAAGTCCTCTACAGGGCGTCGAACGGAGCCGGAGCTGTCGAAAAGAAATATTCCGTGACAGTGAGCGACGTTCTTGAGATTCACCTGTCGGTCGGGGATTCCCTTGAGGTCACGCGAACCGAGCAGAGCACGATGAAGTTCTATGCGATAGTGGACAAAGGCTCGGATGTGGAGCATTCGTGGAGCGTGGACGGCGTGAAGATGAGCGGTAATGCATTTTTCGGGACATATTTTCTTGAAGGCACGGCCGACCGCACTGTTTCTTATGTGGGGCGCAATTCGGCAGGGTCATGGAACCGGACGTTCACGGTGAAGGTGGACGAATGTCCGCTGACCGTAAGTTTCTCGGAGACGGCCGCCTCCATCTCCGCGAAGAAGGGGGAGACGCTTGAACTGAGCGCCACGATAGTTTACGGAGGTTCCGGGGCCGTTCAGAAATGGTATGTAGGCTCAAATCTCGTGTCGGAAACTTCCACCCTCTCCTATGTTCTGACCGAAGCCGGACAGTTCACAGTAAGGTATGAATGTGTCAACGGCAAGGGCGAAAAGGCGGAGCGCAGCTGGACGCTGAATGTCGCGGCGCGCGACGAGGTGATTTTCGAGGACTTCGAGAGCGGTTCATACACCTGTTTCAAGCAGGGTACGCTTGCAGTTGTCGACAATCCTCACAAGTCGGGTCTGAACACGAGCTCGAAAGTGCTCAAGGCTTCGGCGCCGGGAAGCGGCGGCACTTCGGGATTCTTCACCATGCTTAACGACGCCGTTGCGGCGAAGGGCATAAAGCTCTCGGAATATAAGGGGATAAAGGTTCTCGTATGGCAGGACAAGGGGCGGTATTATCCGGTGATGGATTTCAACGGGGTCAAGCATCTGCCTGATTTCGGCCCGGAATTCACCGGCGAATGGGAGGTTCTTGAATACAGCCTGGATTTTAGCACGATGCGTAGCGACAAACCGCTGCAGCCGCGTCCGTTCCAGATTCTTGACGCCAACGGAAAACCGCAGAACATTACGGGAGCCGCGACCGAAACGAATCCGCGCGTGCTGTACTTCGACGAGTTCACGTTCTTCAAGTAGCAGAAAACATAAACATAGGCATAAACATACACACGAAAAACGATATGCAGACAGAAAAAATGTTCGCGGTACTTTCCGCACTGACCCTTGCGGTGATGACACCGGTTGCCGCAGACGGAGCCTCCGTCTCAGAACCGGCTCCTGCGCCGCAGATCATCAATGTACAGGGGCGTGAGACTTTCTCTCTTGACGGGCTCTGGAAGACCATTGTCGATCCTTATGAGAACGGCTATTACGGCTACCGGCGGACTCCTCTCAGCGATGCCGCGTCCTATTTCGCCGACGGTGACTTCAATGCGGACAGGACGAAACTTTACGAATACAACTTCAACACCGACAGGACTCTGCTCGTCCCGGGCGACTGGAACACCCAGAGGAGCGAACTCTACTACTACGAGGGCACGGTCTGGTACAGGAATCGTTTTCCTTATTCTCCGAAGGAGGGGAAGCGTACCTTCCTCTATTTCGGCGCGGCCAATTATGAGGCGATTGTAGGACTCAACGGGAAGAAGATAGGAAAGCATGTCGGCGGTTACACTCCGTTCAACTTCGAGGTCACCGGCCGTCTTGTGGACGGGGAGAACTCGCTTGTCGTCAAGGTGGACAACAAGAGGCTTCCGGAGGGCGTGCCGACCATCAATTCCGACTGGTGGAACTACGGCGGTCTCACCCGCAGCGTGATGATTGTCGAGACTCCGATGACTTTCATCCGCGACTACTCCCTCCAGCTCAAGAAGGGTTCTACGAACGAGGCCTCCGGGTGGATTCAGCTTGACGGTGATGCGGCGGAGCAGACCGTGACCGTTTCGATTCCGGAGCTCAAAATCAGCAGGAAGGTACACACCGATGCTTCCGGGCGTGCCGAGTTCTCGTTCAGATTCTCGCCAGTGCTCTGGTCTCCGGAGAATCCCAAACTCTATGACGTGACCTTCACTGCGGAAACGGATTCCGTCTCTGACAGAATCGGCTTCAGAACCATCGAAACTCGCGGCACGGACATACTTCTCAACGGAAAGAAGATTTTCTGCAAGGGAGTCTCCATCCATGAAGAGATGCCGTACGGAAAGAGCGGCAGGGCATATTCGGAAGAGCACGCGAGGATTCTTCTCGGCTGGGCCAAGGAACTCGGCTGCAACTTCGTGCGTCTTGCGCACTATCCGCACAACGAGCACATGGTGCGCGTCGCGGAGGAGATGGGGCTCATGGTCTGGTCGGAGATTCCGGTCTATTGGACCATCCAGTGGGAGAATCCCGAGACCTACGCCAACGCCGAATCCCAGCTCGTCGACATGATTGCCCGGGACAAGAACCGCGCATGCATCGTCATCTGGTCCGTCGCCAACGAGACCCCTCACGGGGACGCACGTCTGAAATTCCTCGGTTCGCTGATTGCCAAGGCCCGTGAACTTGACGGGACGAGACTCGTGAGCGCCGCGATGGAGAAGGAGTATCTGACGAAAGATCTGGTGACGGTCAAAGATGAACTCGCGTCACTTGTGGATCTGATCAGTTTCAACCAGTATGTTGGATGGTATGACGGGACTTCGGAAAAATGCGACAGTCTGAACTGGACTTTTGAAATCAAGAAGCCGGTGTTCATTTCCGAGTTCGGAGGAGGCGCGGTCTATGGCCGCCATGGCGACGTGACCGAGAGATTCACTGAGGAATATATGGAAGACCTCTACCGCCGCAGCACAGGCATGTTTGACCGCATTCCGGGACTTGCCGGCACGACTCCGTGGGTTCTCAAGGACTTCCGTTCCCCCCGCCGCCAGATGGTCGACATCCAGGACGACTTCAACCGCAAGGGACTCATCTCCGATCAGGGAGGCAGGAAAAAGGCCTTCTATGTGATGCAGGAGTGGTATCGCAACAAATAGGGCGGCAGTCATCCCGGATGGAAAGGCTGGGCAGGCTTTGCCCGTCGGGATGACTGCTAATAGAACCGGCAGTTGTAGCGGGACAGTAGGTCTATTGAACTGAAATTGTCCTGGCGGGGCGGTCGTTTGCCCAGAACGAGAAAATCGGTCAGAGCGGTGACCGCCTCCTGCGCGTCCCGGTCTGAATGCTGTCCGATGAGATATTTCACATAGCCGTCCTTCAGGGCGGCCATGTTTTTTTCAAGCACGTCGTAGCCTATGACATTCCATCCCTTGAACCCGCGTTCGCGGAGATAGTCCGTGACGAGGAAAATCCGGGAGTTGAGAGTGACGACGTCGGGACATCCGGAGATTCCGGAGAAAGCCTCGTCCATGGCGGCGTAAGCCTCGTCCTGGCTGTTCGGGTTTATGACTACGTTTCTGACCTCCGTCTCCGGGTAATGGGCTGAAAGATAGTCCATGAAGCCCCGGCGCCTCTCCTGCGACGGGTCGGACAGCCCCTTGACGTCACGCTCGATTCTGACGAGCCAGACCGTGCCGTCCCCGCCCTTTTCGGAGCCTGACATCAGGATGTCGGCGCAGAAAGCTCCGCTGTCGTAGATGGGCTGTCCGAAATAGGCCAGATGGCCATAGACTCCGCTCACGCTCGTGTTCAGAATCACATAGGGTATGTCTGCGGTCTCCATTTCCACGGCGACGGTGCGCGTGGCGTCGAGGAACATCGGAGCTATTATCGCTCCGGAATAGCCCTCCTCCCTGACCCTGCGGCATTCTGAAAGGAATGAATCGACATCATACTGGTCATACGGACACTCCTCGACGTTCACCGAAAAGCGTCCGGCATATTCCCTCGACTTCTCGATTCCCCAGTGGGAAAGTTCCCAGAATTCGCCTTTTCTGTGCCGTGGAAGCAGCACCGCAATCCTGTGGGACTTGTTCTTCGCCAGCATGGATGCATACACGTTCGGCTGATAACCGAGTTCTTCGATGATTTTCAGAACTCTCTCCCGCGTCTTCTTGGACACCTCACCCCTTTCGTGCAGCACTCTGTCCACCGTGCCGTTCGTGACTCCCGCGGCTTTCGCCACGTCGCTGATTGTAACTATGGAATTTTTCATAAACAATGTTTCCCGTAGCAGGAATATATACTGCAATATTACGAAAAAACCTCCGCTTGTCAAAACCATGGATTTCGGGAAACGGAAAATTTCATAACTTTGCAATTTTGATTCAGATTTTTTGTCATGGTAAAATTCGCGCTGGTCACAGGAGGATCGAGAGGAATCGGAAGAGCCGTATGTCTGAAACTCGCCGGAATGGGAATGCCTGTTCTGGTGGGCTACCGTTCGGGGGAGAAGGAGGCACTTGAAGTCTGCGGGCGGATTGTTTCCGAAGGAGGGAGCGCCGAACCCATAAAATTCGACGTGGCGGACAGGACGGAAGTGGAGACTGCGCTCGGGAACTGGGAGAGCGCCCATCCTGACGACTACATCGCCTGCCTCGTGAACAATGCCGGCATCACCCGGGACAACCTGATGTTCATGATGACCGACGAGGACTGGAACTCCGTGATAGGCACGTCCCTGAACGGGATGTTCTATGTCACCCGCTTTCTTCTGCCGAAGATGATGGCGAGGGGGCGCGGAGGACGCATCGTGAACATGTCATCCCTTTCCGGGCTGAAGGGGATGGCCGGGCAGACGAACTACAGCGCGGCGAAAGCGGCCGTCATCGGTGCGACCCGCGCCCTCGCGCAGGAAGCTGCTGGGAGGAATGTCACGGTGAACGCCGTCGCCCCCGGATTCATATCCACTGACATGACGAAGAACCTTCCGGAGGATGAACTCAGGAAGCTGATTCCGATGAAGCGTTTCGGCAGGCCCGAAGAGGTCGCGGAACTGGTCGGATTCCTCTGCTCCGAGGGCGCGTCCTACATCACCGGGGAGGTCATAAGCGTCAACGGCGGGCTGTATTGATAGTTTGGAACTTAGAATTCAGAGGGAATGAGAAGAGTAGTTGTCACAGGGATGGGAATATGGTCCTGTATCGGAACGGGAATCGAAGAGGTGAAGAATTCCCTCATGCAGGGAAAATCCGGCATCGGAGTCGAACCGGAGAGGTTGGAGTACGGTTTCCAGTCGCCCCTTACGGGCATCGTTCCGAAACCGGCCCTGAAGGGCGTCATCGACCGGCATCTGCGCAGGGGGCTTTCGGAGGAGGCGGAATATGCTTTCATGGCGAGTTCGCAGGCGTTCGGGATGGCTGGAATCGACGACTCTTACCTCGACGGCAATGAAATCGGCTGCATCTTCGGCAACGATTCTTCCGCGAAGCCGGTAATCGAGGCGGAGCAGATAATGCGGGAGAGGCGCGACACTCAGCTTCTCGGGCAGTCTTTCATCTTCCAGTCGATGAATTCGACCGTCAACATGAACATAAGCACCATCTTCCGTCTGAAGGGCATAAATTTCACCGTGAGCGCCGCCTGCGCCAGCGGAAGTCATTCAATAGGTCTGGCATACATGTTCATAAGGGACGGTCTGCAGGACATGATCCTGTGCGGAGGGGCGCAGGAGACGAATTTCTACTCGATGGCGTCTTTCGACGCTCTCGGGGCGTTCTCCAAGAACTCTGAGAATCCGCAGAAGGCGAGCCGTCCTTTCGACAGGGACCGCGACGGACTTGTGCCGAGCGGAGGGGCGGCGGCTCTCGTGCTCGAGGAATATGGGCATGCGGTGGCGAGGGGCGCGGACATAATCGCGGAGATCGTCGGCTACGGATTCTCCTCCAACGGCACTCCGGTAATCAGTCAGCCGAGCGCAGAAGGCTGTTCGCGGGCCATTCTCCGCGCACTGAAAGATGCCGGTATGAAGCCGTCTGAAATAGACTACGTCAATGCCCACGCCACGGGTACGAAGCAGGGGGACATGTGCGAGGCGCAGGCACTCGGCGGGATTTTCGGCGGGGAGCATGCGCTCGTCAGCAGCACGAAGAGCATGACCGGGCACGAATGCTGGATGGCCGGCGCGAGCGAGGCCGTCTATTCGCTGATAATGATGAGGAACGGTTTCGTGGCTCCGAACGTCAATTTCGAGAATCCGGACGAATATTCCGCCGGACTGAACATCGCGAGGGAGACGGTCATTACGCCGGTGAATGCCGTCCTGAGCAATTCCTTCGGTTTCGGAGGAACGAACAGCGCGTTGATCATCAGAAAGATATAATATATCCGTAAAAAACAGAAACACAATATCATGGAAAGAAAGGAAATTGAAGAGAAGGTGAAGAACTTCCTCATCGAAGACATCGAAGTCGATGAGGATAAGATTACTCCCGACGCGAAACTGAAGGACGACCTCGGAATCGACAGTCTCGACTTCGTGGACATAGTCGTTCTCGTGGACCGGAAATTCGGTTTCAAGATCAAGCAGGAGGAGATGGTCGGTGTCGACACTCTCTCGAAGTTCTGCGACTACATCGAGAGCAAGGTCAACGGCGGAGAAACGGCTTCTGAGCAGGAAGCTTAGGCTTTATGGCGGAGGGTCAATGGGCTGGAAAAACTTTCGGCAACGGATGGATGCACAGGAATCTCATCCGTCTGCTGCGGTTTACGGATGTCAGGATACTGTATGTCTTTTCCGACATCTTCATAGTCCCGGTCTGTCTGCTGCTCAATGAAAGCCGGAGGACGGCATATTCATTCTATCGTCACCGTCTGGGGCGCGGGTTTTTCAAATCCTGCTGGATGACGTGGCGCAACCACTGTCTTTTCTCGCAGGTGGTGATTGACCGTTTCGCGATGTATGCCGGAAAACGCTTCGACGTGGAGATTGCGGACGAGGATTATTTCCGGATTCTGGCCGCGAAGGACGAGGGATTTGTGCAGCTGAGTTCGCATGTCGGGAACTATGAGATCGCCGGATACAGCATAAATTCCGGAGAAAAGATGATTCACGCCGTGGTCTATGCCCACGAGAAGGAGTCGGTGATGAGGAACAGGGACAGCATGTTCACGAAGAACAATGTCTCGATGATCGCCCTCCGTGAGGACATGGGGCATCTGTTCGAAATCGGCGACGCTCTCGGAAAGGGGGACATCGTCAGTTTTCCGGCTGACAGGCACACTGAAGGCTCGCGCTGTCTCACGGCCGATTTTCTGGGTTCTCCGGCAAGATTCCCGCAGGGGCCTTTCAGCATCGCGGCGATGAGGGGCGTGGAGGCTCTGGCGGTGAACGTGATGAAGGCCGGCACGAAGAAATACAGGATTCACCTCGCTCTGCTCGAAGCCGACAGGACGGCTCCTCGCAGAAAGGTGGAGGAGGAATTGTGCCGGGCATATGTCGCCGAACTTGAAAAGATTGTGAGGAAATATCCCCTGCAGTGGTACAATTTCTTTGATTTCTGGGCATAAAGACAGTTTCTGATGCGGATAGAGGACATTACAGATGATTTTCTGCGTACGGTGGACGTCCATGACATCCTTCCGCAGCGTGAGCCGTTCGTGATGGTCGGCAGGATTGTCCATTTCGAGATGGGGGTGTCCGTTTCCGAGACGACGGTCCGGGAGGACAATCTTTTTGTCGAAGACGGATTTTTTTCGCCCTGCGGGATTATGGAGAATATCGCCCAGACCTGCGCGTCGAGAATAGGGATATATAACAGATATGTGTTGGGTAATGATGTTCAGATAGGTTACATCGGAGCCATCCGCGATTGTTCTTTTGCCGGGAGGGTTTCCGCAGGCTCCCTCCTTACGACGAGGATTGACGTGCTTGAGGAAATCTTCGGGATGACGCTCGCTTCGGCCTCCGTGGAATGTGACGGCAGGACCGTGGCCGCCGCCAATCTCAAGCTTGCCGTGAAAGGGGGCGGACAGTGACGGGTCGCCGGAGAAACAGACAGACAAAATGGACAAGGACATTATACTTTCGGCCGAAAAGGCATTCGAAGTCCGCTTCAGCGAAGTGGACATGATGGGGGTCGTATGGCACGGCTCCTATGCGGCCTATCTCGAAGACGCGCGCGAGGCATTCGGAGAAAAATACGGACTCTCCTACACACGCTACATCACCGAATATGTCTTCACCCCCATCGTCGAACTGAAACTCCGTTATGTGAAGCCCCTGCGTTACGGGATGAAGCCCATAGTCCGGATCACCTACCGTCCGACCGCCGCCGCGAAAATCGTCTTCGACTACGAAATCATAGACAGCACGGACGGCTCCACGGTTCTCACCGCCACGTCCGTGCAGGTGTTCATGGACAGGAATTATAATCTCCTCTGGGATTCCCCCGCATTCTATGCGGAGTGGAAAAGAAAGATGGGTCTGGCCTGAAGAATAAGAATATGATACGGATTGTCTCCACCAACGTCACCTCACCGCTCGGGCTCACCACGGCAGAAAACTATGCCGCGTTGAGGCGCGGCGACACGGCTTTGCGGGAGACGGACGGCTGTCTCGGCGTGCCCGGCCGCTTCTGTGTCGGGATGTTTCCGCAGGAGAGACGCGCCGCGTTGAAGCTGGATGGCTTCAGTTGGTTCGAGTCGCTGGTCATGCGGTCCGTGAGAGATGCTCTGGACCGCTGTTCCGTCGACCCGGCTTCAGAAAAGACGGTTTTCATTCTCGGCAGCTGCACCGCCGGAATCGAGGAACTCGGTCCGGTTCCGGAAACTGACGGAGATTATCTCGCTCCCGGTGCGGCGGCTGAAAAGGTGGCGTCCGCCCTCGGTTTCGTGAACGCCCCCTTTCTTCTGAGCAATGCCTGCATCTCCGGAGCGGCGGCGCAGCTGTTCGCCGCGAGACTGATTTCCGCTGGGATATATGACAGCGCCGTGGTCTGCGGGGCGGACACGGTCTCGGCCTTTGTCCTGGCCGGGTTCGGTTCCCTGAAAGCCCTGTCCCCTCGTGAATGCCGGCCTTTCGACATGGAGCGTCTCGGACTCAACATAGGAGAATGCGCCGCGACGGTGGTTCTGTCTGGAAAAGCCGGCGGTTTCTGGAATCTTGTCTCCGGCTGCATGAGCAATGACGCCTACCACGTCAGCGCCCCGATACCTTCTGGCGACGGGGTGCGCCGCACGCTGGAGGAGGCGCTGGCGCTTCAGCGGGACGGCGCTGCGCCAGGGGGAGACGATTCCGCTTCTTGTGAAGGCAGGTCCGCCATCGTGGACACCCTCGCCTGCGTCACAGCGCACGGCACCGCCACGATGTTCAACGATCAGGCGGAATCGAAGGCCATCGCCGGAGCCGGACTCGGCGATGTTCCCGTCATGGCCCTGAAATCCCATTTCGGACATACATTCGGCGCGTCCGGAGTGCTGGAGGCGGTCATGACCATGTGCGCCCTCGACGAGGGGGTGATTCTCCCGGTCAGAGGATTCGGCGAACTCGGGGTCAGCGGGAAAATCAATGTCTGCAAGGGGCTTGAGCACACGGACAGAAAGACTTTCGTCAAGATTCAGTCCGGTTTCGGCAGCTGCAACGCCTCCGTCGTCTATTCCCGTGAACCTCTCGCCTCCGGATGTGAAATCTTCGGATGTGACGCTTTCGGCGGCGGAGTCTCCTGCGGAGAAGGCTTCTGCGGCGAAGAATCCTTGGCTCCGGAGAAGCTCGGATATGAACTTTTACGGCGGGTCAGACTGACTCCGTCAGAAGTCCGGATTGACGGAGAGGCGGTCTCTTTTGAAAGCACAGGGGTTGAACTTCTGACTGAAATCTACCGGAAATGCCTGCCGGCCAATCCGAAATTCCACAAGATGGATCTTTACAGCAGGCTCGCCTATGCCGGTGCGTCTCTCGCGCTCAAGGGGGCTCCCGGAGACTGCGACCCGTGCGGCATCGCCATGCTGCTGTTCACTGAAAACGGCTCCGTACTGGCCGACCGCAGGCATCTCTCGGCCTTCCGGGGCGAGGAAGGCTTCTACCCGAGTCCGGCCGTGTTCGTCAACACAATTCCGAATGCCGTTCTGGGCGAAATCGCCGTGCAGTACGGAATAAAGGGAGAGACGGATCTCGTGATGCTGCCCCGCAGGGACGAAAACGTGATGCGTACGGTGACGGGTGTCACACTGAACGCCGTCCGCCCCGACGCCGCCGTCTGCGGATGGGTTGACTGCACCGGCGGGGATTCGTTTTCGGCCGATGTCGTACTGTATGGAAAAGTCAGATAATATGAAAAATGGAATGATATGGAAAAGAATGAATTGATTGATGAAATCAGGCAGCGGATCATCGAAGCCCTCAACCTCGAGGACATGACTCCGGAAGACATAGACGTGAACGCCCCTCTCTTCGGCGAAGGTCTCGGTCTGGACTCCATCGACGCGCTTGAACTGATTGTCCTGCTCGACAAAAACTACGGGATAAAACTATCCGACCCCGCCCAGGGCAAGGCGATATTCAAAAGCGTGGCCTGCATCGCCGACTATGTCGCGGAGAACCGGACGAAGTGACAGGACATGAT
>CAVFTG010000002.1:0-2110 GCA_963625415.1 Barnesiella intestinihominis | reverse complement strand
ATCGGCAACGATACCCCCTCCGTGCTGGACTCCCTGAAGAACGGACGCTCCGGAATCGGGCGGATGAGATATCTCAAATCCGTCCACGACGACATTCCGGTGGGCGAAATAAAGCTCTCGAACTCAGAGATGAAGCGGATGCTGGGTCTCCGGGAGGACTTGCCGGTGAGCCGGACTTCCCTTTCGGGCGCTCTCGCCGTGCGTGAAGCCCTCTCCCAAGCCGGACTCGGGGATTTGCAGGGACTGAGGGTCGTGCTGATTTCCGGTACGACTGTCGGAGTGATGGACGTGACGGAGGAATATTTCGAAAGGATGAAGTCCGACCCGTCTCTGCAATACCTGCCGCACAGCAACGAATGCGGCACGAGCACGCTGGAGATCGCCCGGTATGCCGGAATTCCGCACGCACGCTGCTGCACGATAAGCACCGCCTGCTCCTCCGCGCTCAACGCGATTATGGTCGGGGCGGACATGCTCCGCAACGATGAGGCCGATGTCGTGATTGCCGGGGGTTCGGAACCGCTGAGCCGCTACCATCTCAACGGCTTCAACTCCCTGATGATTCTCGACAGGCGGCAATGCCGGCCGTTCGACGCTTCCCGCGCAGGACTCAACCTCGGGGAGGGGGCGGGATTCGTGGTGCTTCAGAAAAACGCGTCCGCGCCGCTGGCCCGTGTCGCCGGATACGCCAACCGCTGCGACGCGTTCCACCAGACGGCCACGTCTCCGGACGGAGAAGGAGCGTTCCTCGCGATGACCGGAGCTCTGAAGTCGGCGGGGCTGTCTCCGGAGGACATAGACTACATCAACGCCCACGGAACCGCGACCGTTGACAACGACGCTTCGGAAAGCGCGGCGTTCCTGCGGGTGTTCGGCCCTGAAGTCCCTCCGATGTCAAGCACAAAGTCCTACACCGGGCACGCCACTTCGGCCGCCGGGATTGTGGAGACGATAATCTGCGTCCTCGCGATGCGTAACGGTTTCATCCCGGCCTCTCTCGGATGGGAACAGCCATTCCCCGGCGGAGTGATCCCCACAAGGGGTCTGTCGGATGTCCGTCTTGACCATGTGATGTGCAACTCTTTCGGTTTCGGGGGCAACGACTCCTCGCTGATTCTCAGCTTTCCGGAGACGGATGATTCCATTGAACCGCAGAATTCCGGGCGGCGCTCCGCCGGAACTCCCGTGAGCGGCTCGTCCGCAACATGCGGAGAATCGCGCGGGGGCGGAATCAGAATCGCGGCGCGGAAGACCGTCAGCGATGATTCGGATCTTGTGCGTCTCAAGGAGTATCTATCTCCAATGGAGACGAGACGCATGGGCAAAATCATGAAGGCCAGCCTTCTTTCCGCCTACGAAGCTCTGAAGGAGGCCGGGCTTTCCGCTCCGGACGCGATTGTCACCGCGACTTCCCGGGGAATGCTTGAACTTAGCACTCAGTTTCTCGAGGACATTTCGGCGAATCACGAAGAACAGCTCAAGCCGACCCTCTTCATGCAGAGCACGCACAACACCGTGGGTTCCGCGATAGCCATCCGGACAGGCTGCCACGGCTACAACATCACCTATTCCCAGGGTGACGATTCGCTTCTCTGGGCGGAAAGGGATGCGGAACGGCTGCTCGAAAGAGGCGAAGCCCGCTCGGTCCTCGTATGCGGCTTCGATGAACGGCTCCAGGACGGCCGGACCTGCGGATTCAGCGCGACCTCCACGATATATACGGTGTGAGACAGGATATGGAGTCGGATTAAACTTTCGTATGACGATGAACGGCAACATGATTCTTCTTCCGCTCGCGGCGCTCCAGAGCCTGCTTCTCGCATCGGGGCAGGTTCTCCTGAAATTCGCGCTCGGCCGCATGCTTCCTTTCGCGTGGACCGGGGCTTTCTGGAAATCGGTCTTCGTGAACTGGCAGTTCGCCGCCTGCGGGCTGTGCTACGGGGCCGGGACTCTGCTGTGGTTCCACATCCTCAAGCACTACCCTTTCAGCGTGGCCTATCCTCTCGTGTCGCTCAGCTATGTTTTCGGGATGATTGCCGCCATGGTCTTCTTCCATGAACCCGTCAGCCTGAGCAAGTGGTTCGGGGTGCTGCTTATCATGGCGGGCTGC
>CAVFTG010000001.1:0-32697 GCA_963625415.1 Barnesiella intestinihominis | reverse complement strand
AACTTCGTCGCAAGCCTTGCACTTCATCCTTTAAGACAACCTCCCCCACAAAAAAACAATATTTCAAAAAACCGAAAACCGGCTCGGGCAAATCGCCCGGGCCGGTTATTTCATAAACACCGCAAAATGCAGAAAGGATGGGATGCAAACCGTCCAACGCAGCCAGACCGCCTTTCATGCGCCCCGTCCACACCCCGTCCACGCCACGTCAAGCAATAAGGACAAGCACCTGCGCAGCCACAATCCTCAGAAACATGGAAAGCGGATACACGGTCGAATAAGCCACGGCCGCCTCGTCGCTCTCGCAGATGGAATTGGCGTAGGCAAGCGCAGGCGGGTCGGTGGTGGCGCCGGCAATCATGCCGATGATGGAGAAATAGTTCAGATGCAGGACAAGACGCGCGAAGACGGCGACAATCAGCAGCGGGAGCGTGGAGATGATGAAAGCGTAGAGTATCCACCAGTAGCCGCCGCCCGCTATCGTCTCGATGAACCCGTCACCGGCGCTTATGCCCACAGCCGCGATGAAAAGGCAGATGCCGACCTGACGCATCATCAGATTCGCCGACGGAGATATGCTTGTGCGGAGACCCACTTTCGCGCTGAAAGAGGATATGATGATGGACACGATGAGCGGCCCTCCGGCAAGACCGAGCTTCACCGGAACCGACATGCCGGGGAAGAAAATCGGAATCGAGCCGAGAAGCACTCCGAGCATTATGCCGAGAAAGACAGGCCCCACGTCCGGCGACTCGATTTTCTGCGCGGCGACGGCTCTGGCCTCATGGTCAATCTTCGTGTCATGCTTCTGCTCCCTGTCGAGACTGATACGGAAAATCACGCGTATGAATATGATGCTCAGAATTATGCCCATGACTCCCATAGGGTAGGCCACCGCATATCCGCAGGCGAATTTGGCGTTGTTCAGACCCTCGTTCAAGTCAGAGAAGGTCTGCTGGGCCGCGCCGAGTCCCGGAGTGTTCGTCACCGAGCCGTAGAGCACGCCTGTCATGGCGAAAAGATCCTCGCCCGTGATGACATGTATGAGATAGGCCGTGACTGTGCCGAGCAGCACTATGCCGGTGGCCAGCAGATTCAGCGTCACTCCCCCGCTCTTGAATGAAGAGAAGAAATGAGGTCCCACCTCAAGGCCTATCGAATAGACGAAGAGTATGAGTCCGAACTCCTTCACGAAGTGGCAGGTCGTCGGATCGAGTGTGAATCCGAGCTGACCGAGAAAAATTCCGAGAAACAGAATCCAAGTCACGCCGAGCTTCACTCCCTTTATCTTGATTCTGTCACACAGAAGCCCCGCCGTGATTGTCAGGGCTATGATGATTATCGAATGTGCCACGCCATGGCCCGACACGAGATTATTCAACCATTCCATCCGTTCAACCTATTTACAATTCAATCATTCCATTCATTTCCATTCGGACGACAGGCATGACGCGGCAATCGCCCTTTCATCACTATTCAAGCCCGCATATGCGCCGCTGCTTCACGGCATCCGTCTCGCACAGAATCCTGATGAACTCCTTGGCGGATTTCTTCTTGTAGGCCCCTTTCAGCACATGATACGAGCCTTCCATCAGATTATGCTCCGCCTCGATTGGAATCGCTCTGAGACAGTCATGGGACTGGATTGACGCAGAGGAGAGCACTGTCGCGAAACTGCTGTTATAGACAAGCCTGAGAAGCGGAGTTATGAGGTCGAACTCTATGGCGGCGTTCACTTCAGCACCCTCCGCCTTGCACAGCTCGTCGAGAAGATTGCGGGTCTGAAGTCCTTTCGCCGGCAGGGCGAGCCTGTATTTCGCCAGATCCCGCACACGCACCGACGGAAGGGAGGCGAGGGGATTGTCTTTCGACACGACAAGCGAGAGTCTGTCTTCGGAAATCACATGCGACTCGATGAGCGGGCTTGTCACGGAAGGCTTGTAGGACAGAACCAAATCGAGTTCATGCCTTATGAGCCGGTCCAGAAGTTCGCCCATCGTCTTGTAATGGATTTCAAGATCTATCCCCGGATACTGCCTGTTGAAGTCGAGGATGGCCTCAACCATCATCAGCGAGAAGGAGTGCGTCACCCCGATTTTCAGTCTTCCGCATTTCATCCCGCTCAGGTCGCACATCCTGTTCACGCAGTTCTCCGCCTGCAGAAGGGTCTCCTGCGCAAACGGAAGAAGCTGCTCTCCGGCCTCAGTCATGACCACCCCGTGGCTGTTCCTGGTGAAGAGTTCCGCCCTGAGATCATCCTCAAGCTGTTTGATGGTCGCCGACAGTGTGCTCTGAGTGATGCAGAGTTCACTTGCCGCCGCCGAAAAGTTCAATGTCTGTGTGAGTTTTACAAATGCCTGTAGATGACGCAGTTCCATAGAATCAAAAAATGCAGGTAAAGTTTACCTGCAAATATAGTTCATTAGCTTGGATTCACAATCACTTTACAAGCGCGTTCCTTACGTTCATTCCTTTAAGACGCTTCGGAATCAGAGAGATGCGTTTGCCTGACTTCTCATAAGCCTCCAGCAGAGAAGCGACCGTGCATACAACGACGAGAGAAACAAAAATTGCCGTTTTCATAATATTACCTTCACTTTATTTTTACGGCGGCAAAGGTACGCACCCGCCCCGAATCCGGCAAGCGGCGGTTATGATTTGTTCCTATCGCGGCTATCGCTTTTTTCGAATGCGGGGTCTGGAACGGATTTCAGAATGCCGGGACATATGTCAGAATATCTCACGGCGCATCCTGGACTTCGGAATTCCGAGCTGGTCACGGTACTTCGCGATGGTGCGGCGGGCGACATTATAGCCCTTGGCGTTCATCATGTCGACGATTTCGTCGTCAGTAAGCGGCTTGCGCTTGTCCTCGCCGTCGATTATCTCCTGAAGGATCTTCTTCAGTTCGCGGGTGGACACGTCTTCGCCCGCCTGATTCTTTATGCTTTCGGAGAAGAAATATTTGAGCGGGAATATGCCGAAATGAGTCTCTATGTACTTGCTGTTCGCCACACGGGAGATTGTGGATATGTCGTATCCTGTGACATCGGCTATATCCTTGAGTATCATCGGCTTTATCTTGGTTTCATCACCGTCGAGAAAATATTCCCTCTGGTAATTGAGTATCGCCCGCATCGTCGTCATGAGAGTGGTGTGCCGCTGCTTCAGCGCATCGACGAACCATTTCGCGGCCTCCTGCTTCTTCTTCACGAACGACTCGGCCTCTTTTCTGGATTTGTCCGATGAACAGGAGGCCTCCGCCATGATGTTGTCGGCGTATTTCCTGTTCACTTTCAGTTCTGGGACGGTGAAACGCGGCATCGTCAGCTCGAACTCGCCGTTGACGACATCCAGGATGAAATCCGGAACGACCTGCTGGGTGCGGTCGCTGTAGGCGTCGGAAACCTGTCCTCCCGGGGTGGGATTCAATTTGAGTATGCGCCCCATGGCCGCCTTCAGCCTCTCGGAGGTCATCCCAGTCTGGGACATTATGCGGTTGAAGTCCTTCTTGGTGAATTCGGAGAAATGGTTCTTTATTATCTTCTTCGCATCTTCCACCACAGGAGTGCTCTTGAGCGCGTTGAGCTGAATGAGCAGACATTCGCGCAAATCCCTCGCCCCCACTCCGGCAGGCTCGAAAGTCTGGATTATCTTCAGCAGTTCCCCGACTTCCCCGTCATCGGTTTCAATCCCGGCGCGGAAAGCCATCTCGTCCACAAGCTTGTCGATGTCGCGGCGGAGGTAGCCGTCATCGTCGAGACTGTAGATTATGTAGTTGGCTATGTCCCTCTGACGCTGCGACAGGTCGCGGAAATCAAGCTGGGCGACAAGGCTCTGCGGGAAAGACTCCTGTACGGAGAAAGTCTCCCTTTTCGGGCGGTCGTCGTATTTGCTGTAGTTGTCGGAACGCAGACGGTAGGCGGGAATGGGATCGTCCTCCTTGTAGTCGGTGAGAGAAACCTCGCGCGTGTTCTCCTTGTCCTCCTTGCTGTCATCCTCCTCGAGAAGGGGATTCTCCTCCATTTCCTGACGGACACGCTGCTCCAGACTCTGTATCGGAAGCTCGATGAGCTTCGCGGTCATAATCTGCTGCGGAGAGAGTTTCTGTATCTGTTTCTGCTCTAATGCCTGCTTTAACATGACGCTATATGACGCTATATCACTCTATATCACTCTGAATCACTCCGGATCACTTCTTTATCACAAACAATATGGCTCGGTCACACGGCAACCGGCACATGGCTCAGTCAGTCTGCCGGGACTCGGCCGGAGAAGCCGTCGGCCGGAGGACACGCACCGTGTCCACGACATAGCGGCAGTTCGCGTCGGCCGCCGGCCAGTTGATTTTCTCCCTCACCATCAGAGCCCTCGGGAACTCATCCCTGAGGTTCACGAGCAGCGCCATCGCCTCGGACCGCGTGCGGAAATCGCCCGCCGTCACTTTGAAATAGGGATTGGTGTAGGTTCTGTAGACGGGGATGCCGTGGTAGGCGGATTCGAATTTTTTCAGAACCGCCTCCGACTCGTTCCGTGCGTTCTGCCCGTTGTCGAAGAATATGCGGATGCGGTATCCCGAAATCGCCCGCGAATGATTCGACGCAACCTGCGCGTCGAGAGCGGATTTGACCTTTGCCGACTGTGAAATGTCCACATCGGCCGCATCCCCCCTGTCGCGGGACGGCAGCACGCTCCACACCGACTTCCCCGCAAGAGTGGTGTCAACTGCGGCCGAAGGTCTGTAGATCAGGGAATCCACAAGTTCATAGCCCTCGGGCACAACGACATCCTGAGCATTGAGCGCAAAAGCGCATGCCGCCGCTAAAAATATGACACAGACTGTCCTTTTCATCCTTTTACCATGTTTATAAGTTCTCCAAGCGGCATCACCCTGCTAAGACTGCGCCTGACTCCGAGCCCCTTGCCGGTGGCAGTAATCAGCACCGTCAGATTCTCCCCGGACCCCCCAAAAGCCCCGAGCACCTGCACCAGAGCCGAGGTCGAAGCGAGAGAGGCATGACCGGTCAGAAGATAGACCCCGTCCCTGTGCCCCTCCACGGTGAACGGGTCGAAGACAAAGCTTCCGAGTTCCGAATCTCCGCAGAACAGCCGCACGGTCACTTCCTTAAGTTCGAGTTTCACCGTCGGGTTGTTGATTCCGACGAAGAAAGACGCATCCAGAGCCTTGAGCCCCTTCGGGCTTATCTTTTCGACAGCGAAGGAAGTCAGTTCAATCTCCCTCAACCTGTCGACGGCCGCCTTCCTCAAAGCGGAGCAGCCGGTCAGCGCCATGACAGAACAAACCAGCGCAGCAGCCACGATATGCCGTACGAAACCTTTCATGTTTCGCAAAGGTAATCAAATTTTATGAGACAGACCTCCTTATTGTTCATTTGCGAGTCACTCGGGGCGGGAGAGAGTCCGGCGCACCGCCTCGTCCCAGCAGTCCTTCAGTTTGCGGACATCCTCGCAGCTGAGAGACGGGCTGAACCTGCGCTCCGCACAGCGGCGTCCACGGAGTTCCCCGATGTCGCGCCACACCCCGCAGGCGAGTCCGGCGAGAGAGGCGGCTCCGAGCGCAGTGGTCTCCGTCACGGCGGGGCGCACGACCCCGGCTTCAAGAATGTCGGCCTGAAACTGCATCAGCAGGTCGTTGCGGCTCGCGCCTCCGTCCGCCTTCAGTTCCTTGAGCGGGCACCCGGAGTCCTTTTCCATCGCGCGTACTATGTCCATGACCTGGAAGGCAATCCCCTCAAGCGTGGCCCGGGCGATGTGGCCGGCGGTCGTCCCCCGGGTTATGCCATAGATTGCGCCCTTGGCGTGTGAGTCCCAGTACGGCGCGCCGAGTCCGGTCAGAGCCGGAACGAAATATACCCCGCCGTTGTCGGGTACGCCCGCGGCGAGAGCCTCCACCTCGGATGAGGAGCGGATGATTCCGAGTCCGTCGCGGAGCCACTGCACGGCGCAGCCTGCCGTAAAGACGCTTCCCTCAAGGGCGTAATCGACGCGGTCGCCGATTTTCCATGCCACTGTCGTGAGCAGGTTGTTCTCGGACTCTATGATTTTGTCCCCCGTGTTCATCAGAAGGAAGCAGCCCGTTCCGTAGGTGTTCTTCACGCTGCCCTCCTCCGTGCACATCTGCCCGAACAGCGCGGCCTGCTGGTCGCCGGCGATTCCGCAGACGGGGACATCCTCCAAACCTGACAGCGCGGCCGCATATCCGTAAATCTCGCTGCTTGAACGCACTTCCGGCAACATCGAATGCGGGATTCCGAAGATTTCAAGAAGTTCGTCATCCCATTTCAGCCCGCGGATGTTGAAAAGCATCGTGCGCGAGGCGTTTGACACGTCGGTTACATGCACCCGTCCTCCGGTGAGCTTCCACACGAGCCATGAGTCTATCGTGCCGAAACGTAGCCTCCCCTTTTCCGCAAGTTCACGCGCTCCGGGGACATTGTTCAGAATCCAGCGGATTTTCGTCGCGCTGAAATATGCGTCTATGATGAGACCGGTTTTCTGACGGATGCGGTGCGTGAGCCCCTCGCTCCTGAGGAAGTCGCAGTAGTCCGCGCAGCGGCGGTCCTGCCACACGATCGCGTTGCAGACCGGCCGGCCGGTCTCCGCATCCCAGACCACCGCAGTCTCCCGCTGATTGGTGATTCCTATGCCGGCGATGCGGCACTCTTCCGCGCCGTCCCCGCAGGAAAGCTCCCCGGACGCATCCCGGACTGCCTGCGAGACCACTTCCTCCACGCTCCCCCAGATTTCCTCCGGGTCGTGCTCCACCCATCCCGGCTGCGGGAAATGCTGGGTGAACTCCTTCTGTGCAGAACTGACGACATTCCCCCCGTCGTCAAAAACTATCGCCCTCGAACTGCTTGTCCCCTGATCGATGGCCAATATGAACTTTTTCATTTCAGTGTCTTTTATTGTGGCTCGGAAACATTTCTGTTCGGGTCATTCAGGATTACGGAGCACCATGTTCAGACCTGCCGGCAGATCAGCGTGGCCGAAGTGCAGTCCATGACCTCGACATCCACATAGTCCCCTGCCTTGAGCGGGGAGAGCCCCCGGGCGGTGCGTTCGGCCGCCATCGCCGGGAAGACGCACATCTTGTTGTTGCCGGCGCGCCCGCAGAGGTCGTCCGCGTTGCGTCTGGACGCGCCCTCGACGAGCACCCGGAATGTCTTTCCCATGTCTTTCCTGTTGCTCTTGAGGCTCATGCGTGTCTGGAGCGCGATGATTTCGTTCAGCCTCGCCGTCTTGACCTCCGGCGGCACGTCGTCCGGGTAGTGCCTCGAGGCGAGCGTCCCCGGGCGTTCGGAGTACTGGAACATGAACGCGGAGTCGAAGCAGACCTGTTCAAACAGCGAAAGCGTGTCCTGATGATCCTGCTCCGTCTCGCTGCAGAAGCCCGCAATCACATCCGTCGAGAGTCCGCAGTCCGGCATGATTTCACGGATTTTCGCGACCCGCTCCAGATACCATTCCCTGTCATATTTCCGCCTCATCTTTTCCAGAATCCGGCTCGAACCGCTCTGCACCGGAAGGTGGATGTGCCGGCAGATGTTCTCATGGCCGGCGATTGTCCGTATGACCTCGTCGCTGATATCCTTGGGATGAGAAGTGGAGAAGCGGACTCTGAGTTCCGGGCTTATGGCGGCGACCATCTCCAGAAGACGGGCGAAGTCCACGACCTCTCCCTTCGTGTTGTCTCCGGAACATCCATTGCCGTCCCCTTTTTCTTTGCCGTCTGAACCGTCGTGGGAGTTCCCCACCGGAGTGCTCCCGGAGGCATCCTCGCGGCATTCTTTCCAAAGATAGGAATCGACGTTCTGCCCCAGCAGGTTCACCTCCCTGTAGCCGTTCGCGAAAAGTTCGCGGGCCTCGCGCACGATGGAATGCGGGTCACGGCTGCGCTCCGCTCCACGGGTGTAGGGTACGACGCAGTAGGAGCAGACATTGTTGCAGCCCCTCATGATGGAGATGTAGGCCGACACCCCGTTCCTGTCGAGCCGCACCGGGGAAATGTCCGCATAGGTCTCCTCGCGGGAGAGAAGCACGTTGATCTGCGGAGAGTCCGGACGGATGTCGCGAAGCAGAGCCGGCAGGCTTCTGTATGCGTCAGGCCCGGCCACCAGATCCACTTTCTCCAGCAGCTTGTCCTTCAGCCTCTCCGCCATGCATCCGACAATCCCTATGACCACCTGCGGATTTCTCTTCTTCTGCAGCCTGAACTGTTCGATGCGTCCCCATATCCTCTGCTCCGCATTGTCCCTGATGGAACAGGTGTTCGCCAGAATCACGTCCGCCCTGTCCATATCCTCAGTCAGCGCATAGCCGTTCTCCTGCAGAATCGAGAGAATCACCTCGCTGTCATTCACGTTCATCTGGCATCCGTAGGTCTCGATATAGACCTTCGCCCTCGCTTCGTCAACTATCGGTTTGAGATTATTCATATTTCTTTCCATTCGGCAAAGATACTACTTTATTATAGGAATAACAGGATTGAAAAAATGCACAGCATGAAACTCTGGAGCGCGAGACTGCCCCTCGACGCTGTCTCAAGGGCGAGAGAGAGGGGATCTCCGGCGAGAAGAGTCTCCATTTTCTCCCGGGACGGACGGAGGGTGTATGACCATTTGCGGACAATCTGGCCGTCGGAAATCCATGTCGCGCCGCCGTTGGAGCGGTTGAGCGTGGCGAGAGTCTTGAAGTCCGAGAAACGGACCGTGCCGTCAAGCCATTCCGGAAGGGACGCCTCCGGAAACGCGGAATCTCCTCCGTGAACATCCCCGGCATCCGCGAAAGCCTCCGGGAAAACATCCGTCGACGGGACAAGGACAAGCGGAGTGAATCCAACCGCACGGGCTTCGCGCACGAGAGCCTCAATCCCGCCGAGCCGGTCTCCGCTCAGTTTCCTGTAGGCGGATATGACGAGCACGTCGCCCTGTGTGGCCACAGTGTCGCAGTACTCCCCGGCCGCATCGGTCAGGGACAGCACCGCACCTGCGGAGAAACCGTCCCGCGGGATGCGGGAATCGACGAATGTCCAACTGCTGTCCGGAAGATTGTCCAGAGTGAAAGACTGCGTGGAACCGTCCTTTTCATAGATGAACTCCGGTTCAGCGAAATCGCCCTGGTCTTCGCCGGCGGCGGCCTGAAGAACCGCTCCCGGAGCGAACGCCGTGTAGTCCTTGAGAGGAAGCGCAAGCAGGGAATAGACCAGCAGGGCGACAATGGAGACGGCGGTCAGGGCGAAGGAGACATACTTGACCTTCACCGGCCTGTCAAGGGCTCGCATCGGGATGAACGCGCCGCAGCAGAGGGCGCAGAGAATAAGATTCTTGACAAATGTCTGAAAATGAGTCAGATGCAGAGCCTCGCCAAAACAGCCGCAGTCCATCACCGGATTGAAAATCAGCAGGATGAGCGTCAGCAGAGTGAAGAAAGTCGTCAGCGCCACGACGGAAATGCCCACGGACTTGCGCCACACCCCGCTCATAAGCGCCGCCCCGAGAAGGGCTTCCGCAAGGGCGAAGGCGACTCCGAAGAACTTCGCGGCGAAATCAATGAACCCGAGATGCAGAAAATCGAAATATGATTTCATCACGAACTCCGAACCCACCGGATCCATGAGTTTCAATATCCCCGAAACAAGGAACACTGAGCCGAGAACGAACGCGCAGAAGCGGCGGAACACATTATAGCCCTTTTTCATCGAAGAATTCTTTTTGTTTATGCAACGGCCCCGAAGGACGGGAAATCAGATGCTGTCCGGGGGAACGGGAAGCCCGACGATTTTTCATAGCCCCAAGGCCTTGTCGACCTCCGCCCTGACTTTCACGAAGACAGCGTCCGGCGGCAGCATCGCCCCCTCCGCATCCGAACAGTCAATCCGGATGAAATGCCGGTCCAGCCCGCACTGTCTCAAGTAGATGCGCCGCACGGCCTTCTGGAATTCAATGTCTGCCTCATGGATGTCCCGACCGCCTTCGAGATAACCCCTGTCCACGCCACGGCGTGCCGAGGAAAGCTTCTTCTCGACAAATCCGATGGGCACGTCAAGGAAAATGTTGAGATCAGGACGCGGAAGTTCGAAATTCCCGTACTCGGTGTTGCAGATCCATTCCCGCAGAGCCTCGGACTCATCCGGATTGCGGAGTTTGGCGCACTGGTAGGCGATGTTGGAATAGACATATCGGTCGAGCAGGACATTGCCCCCCTCACGCAGTATCCGCCGGATTTCCGGAGCCGCCCCGTGCCTGTCCTCGGCGAAGAGAAGAGCCACGAGCTGCGGATGAACCTGTTCGTTCGTCCCGAAATCCCCGCGCAGGAAGCGTGAAATCAGTTCCCCATAGACCGGAGAACCGTAGCGGGGGAAATGGATATATTCCAAATTCTGCGGCAATGTTTCGAGATATTGCCGCAACATCCTGACCTGCGTGGATTTGCCCGACCCGTCGAGTCCTTCGATAACTATAAGCATGTTGTTGGAAACTGTTTCTTATCCGTCAATTTCAGGAAAAATCCTGCCGATTCATATGAAAACGCACTAATTTTGCGGGCTGCAAACTTACGAAAATTTTGAGGAATATGGATATGGATACGGACAAAGGGACGGGGCGCGGGGTGAAAATCATGGGCATCGTGAACATCACGCCGGACTCGTTCTATCCGGGGAGCAGGAATATGACTCCGGAGGGCAGGATTCTGATTGACAAGGTCGTGGAGAGAGTCTCCGGCATGATTGAGCAGGGCGCGGACTATATCGACATCGGCGCATGCTCCACCCGTCCGGGTTCTGAAAGCGTCGACGCCGCAAACGAGTGGAAACGGCTGAAAGCGGTGCTCCGGCCCATACGCGAAGTCGTGCCGCAGGGGGTGAAGATTTCGATAGACACGTTCCGCCGGGACATAATCGCCCGCACGCTCGATGAAATCGGGGAAGTGACCGTCAATGACATATCCGCCGGAGAGGACGACCCGCAGATGCTGCCGGAAGTCGCCGCCAACTCTCTGGAATACATTGCCATGCACAAGAAAGGCATTCCTTCGGACATGCAGTCGAGGTGCGACTATGAAAGCGGAGTGACCGCCGCCGTCATGGATTATTTCCGTGAATTCGCAGTCAAGGCCGCAGGATTCGGCGTCGGCAACTGGATTCTCGACCCCGGATTCGGGTTCGCAAAGACTGTGGAACAGAACTATGAACTGCTCGACCATCTCGCCGATTTCAGCGTTTTCGGCCGTCCTGTTCTTGTCGGCATATCCCGCAAAAGCATGATTTACAAGCCTCTCGGTCTCACGCCCGAAGCCCCGGAGGTTCTCGCCCGCACCACGGAGCTTCACCGCCGTGCCATCGCCGCCGGAGCCTCGATTCTGCGAGTCCACGATGTCGCCGAAGCCGCAGGCATTTTCAGGGGGTGACTAAAAGACACGAGAACGGAGCGCAGCGAACCCGAGGGATCCGGGGAATAGGCTCCCAGCACCCCAAGGCTGTCATGAAAAGCAATCTATTCTTCGCCGACAACGTAGATGTCCTCACCCGGCGCCGAGAAAAAGAATTTCTCCCTCGCGAATTTCTCCAGAGAGTCCCGGTCGGTCTTCAGGTCGTTGATGCGGAGATCCAGTTCACGGGATTTTTCGTCATAGTCCCGAATCTGACGGTTCATGGACACGATTTCCGCCTTCGCCCGGATCCAGCTGATGAAAGTGTTGCCGCGCCCGAAGATCCATGCGTAGAGGAATACGGCGAGAACGACCGCAGCGAAGCACAGAAAAGACTTTTTCGGGTCTTTCATGGCATCGCCGGCCTTCCGGGAAAAGTCCTTCATCATATCCTTAATCCTGCCTTTTATCATATCCTTAATCCTGCCAAAAACAAAAATTTACCGCATATCTCCGCAAAATTAACTATTTTTGCAGGATTATGGGACTTTGTCCCGAATTTTCGGAGTAACTTTATAAATACAGATACTATGAAACCTACACTTCTTGTACTTGCAGCCGGAATGGGCAGCCGTTACGGCGGACTCAAACAGATGGACGGACTCGGCCCGAACGGGGAGACAATCATCGACTATTCGATTTATGACGCAGTTCAGGCCGGATTCGGGAAAGTCGTGTATATCGTCAGGGAATATTTCCTTGAAGATTTCAAGAAACATGTCGCCGAAAGGTACAGCCACGTGAAATGCCTCGACGGCGCTCCGCTCCAGTTCGACTTCGTGATTCAGGAGCTCGACAAGATTCCGGCCGGGTTCGCTCTCAATCCGGAAAGGGTGAAGCCTTGGGGCACCAACCACGCCGTTCTCATGGCGAAGGATGCCATCCACGAGCCGTTCGCGGTCATCAACGGTGACGACTACTACGGAAAGGAGTCATTCAAGGTCCTCGCCGACTGGTTCAGGAAGAACGAGGGTTCGATCGGGAAATATGCTCTCGTGGGCTTCGAGATTGACAACACCCTTTCCGACTCAGGCTCCGTCTCACGCGGAATCGGGACTGCGGACGAACATGGATTCCTCACCCATGTCGAGGAGCACCACAATGTCATCCGCCAGGCCGACGGAAAGATTCATGCGACGAACAGCGAGGGCAAGGATGTGATACTCGAAGACAAGGCTCTCTGTTCCATGAACATGTGGGGCTTCACTCCTGACTATTTCGAGAAGAGCGAAAAGGTTTTCGTGGACTTCCTCAAGGAGAATGTCAATGAGCTCAAGGCCGAATTCTACATTCCGAATGCCGTTGACACGCTCATAAAGAAGGGCGAGGCGAGCTGCGAACTCATCTCGACTCCTTCACGCTGGTTCGGCGTGACCTATCAGGCCGACAGGCAGGGGGTAGTGGACAAGTTCAAGGAGTTTGCCGAGAAGGGCGTCTACCCTACTCCTCTCTATCGGGGCGAAGAAAAAGCGGTCTGACTGCGTTGCACGGTTCGCCAAAATCCTCACAACCATTAGGTTGCTGCGGTATTTGGCTTCACCGTGCGCCTTGCATTCCATCTTTTTCTTCATCCCCTCTCCCTGAGACTTTTCTTTCATAATAACGATTTTATGGGATTTTTCAAGAGACGGCAGATTGCGGGCGGGAAGGGATATGACCTTCTGAGCGCCTGCGGATGGTATGTCCCGGGCGGGAAGGGCATATTCTGGCTCGTGATTCTGCTTCTGGTCGGGGCCACGCTCGGAAACTGCGTGACATGGGCGCTCGCCCGCTGGTGCGAACCTTCTTTCGCGTCACGCTACGGGATGCTTTTCTCCTATCCGGTTTCATTCATCCCGGCGATGCTCTACGCCTCCGCGGTCGGACGCGCGAACGCCCTGACCTGCGACGCGATTGCGCTTGACAGCGGCAACTTCGGACGGTTCTCCGGATGGACCGCCGCCTTGATTGCCTCCATCGCAACTCTCGCGACTGCGTTCGTCAATGACATATTCGCACTCGTGCTGCCACCGATGCCCGAAAAGCTCGAACAGCTGCTGCACGGGCTGATGTCCGACTGTCCGCTGTGGGTTTCACTCGTATCCGCGAGCGTTTTCGCGCCGTTCTTCGAGGAATGGCTGTGCAGGGGGATGATTCTCAGGGGTCTGCTCCAGAAGATGAAACCGGGATGGGCCATAGTCCTTTCCGCGCTTTTCTTCGCGGTCATACATATGAACCCGTGGCAGGCTCTGCCGGCTTTCGTCTTCGGCTGCCTTTTCGGCTATGTCTATTACAGGACCGGCTCTCTGAAGCTCACGATGCTGATGCACTGCGTGAACAACACTTTCGCCACGCTTATGAGCAGGATTCCGGAGCTCAAGGAGTGCGACAGCTTCATGGAGGTGCTCAGCCCGTGGGCGTACTGGCTTGAGTTCGCCGCCTGCCTGTGCATCATCACGGCGGCGGTGGCGGCATTCAGCGGCATCCGGATCAAGGACGGGGAGAGGTCGAACTGCGACAGGATAAGTCTTGAATAGAGCCCGTCATCGGAAGCATCATAGAACGGATACAGGATATGAATTTTTCAGACATAGCATACTGCTCGGACAAGTACCAGTACACGATGGGAAAGTCCTTCTATGAAAGCGGGAGGAAAAACTCCGTCGCAGTGTTCAACATGTTCTACCGGGTCGCTCCCGAAAACAACAACTGGGCGGTGGTCAGCGGCACGGAGGAGGCCGTGGAGATGATTCTCTCCATGGGCGGCAAGCCGGAGTCCTTCTTCGAGAAGTTCCTTCCTGGCGACGACTACGCCGAGTTCAGGAAGTACCTTGCCGGGATGCGGTTCACGGGCGATGTCTATGCGATGAAGGAAGGCGAAATCGCCTTCCCGAATCAGCCGGTGATCATCGTGGAGGCGCCGCTCATCGAGGCGCAGGTGCTCGAAACCCCGCTGCTGTGCATCATGAACCATCAGATGGCGGTGGCCACCAAGGCTTCGAGGGTGTGCCGAAGCACCAACCGTCCCGTCAGCGAGTTCGGCTCAAGGAGGGCGCACGGCCCGTGGGCGGCGACCTACGGGGCCAAGGCGGCAATCATCGCGGGCTGCGCCGGCACTTCCAACGTCCTCACCGGAGCCTATTTCGACTGCGGTTCGACGGGAACCATGGCCCACAGCTATGTCACGACTTTCGGATGCTCGGTCCACGGGGAGTTCGACGCTTTCGACACCTACGTCAAAACCCATCAGGGCGAGAACCTCATCCTGCTGATTGACACCTACGACACCCTCCACTGCGGCATCAAGAACGCCGTCAGGGCATTCCGCGCCAACGGCATCGATGACAGCTACCCGTTCGGCTACGGGGTGCGCCTCGACAGCGGCGACCTCGCCTATCTTTCCGTGGAATGCCGCCGCATACTCGACGAGAACGGTCTGCGGAACTGCAAAATCTTCGCAACGAACTCCCTCGACGAATACCTCATCAGCGACCTTGAGCGCCAGGGGGCGGCGATTGACTGCTACGGAGTGGGCGACGCCATCGCCACAAGCAAGGCGAACCCCTGCTTCGGCAATGTCTACAAGCTCGTGCAGATTGACGGCACTCCTGTGCTCAAGCGCTCCGAGGACAAGGTCAAGCTCATAAACCCGGGATTCCAGATTACCTACCGCATTCTGAAACACGACGAGGAGAAGGGCGACGTGTTCAAGGTCGACGTGACCTGCCTCAGGGGCGATTCGCTCAGCGAAAAGATCGAGCGCGGGGAGGAAATCACCGTCTATGACGAGTACGACCGCTACAAGTTCAAGACCTTCCCTGCCGGCAGCTACACGGCGGCTGCGCTTCAGATTCCCGCCGTGGCGGAGGGACGGAGGGTCGCGCCGCAACGCAGTCTCGGGGAGAAGAGGGAATATTACAGGAACACCCTGATGCATTTCAGCCCTTCGGAGAGGCGTCTGATAAATCCGCACTACTACAAAGTGGACATTTCCGACGACCTGAGCGCGAAGAAAAACGAAATCATCAACCGTCTCGTGAAAGAAATCAACGAATTCAAGGAAATCTGAGCATATGGAAAAGAATACGGCACTCGTCGTCGTGGACGAACTCTACGATTTCATAGACGGCTCGCTCGCCTGCATCAACGCTGACAACGCCGTGAAGGAGACGCTGCGCTTCATCGACAGGCACACGGACGGTCAGGAGGGGGACGGGGAAGTCGAGATTCTCGACACCTTCCCGATTCTGTTCGTTCGCGACCACCATCCGGCAGACCACTGTTCATTCACCGGTTTCGGCGGGACATGGCCGGTTCACTGCGTGGCGGAGACCAGGGGCGGCGAGATTCACGAAGCCCTGAAACCCTATGTGAGCGAGGAGCTTACCTTCGACAAGGGCTGCGACAGGGACTGCGAACAGTACTCCGGTTTCGAGGGGCGGAACAGCGCGGGGCAGTCGCTCGGCGAGATTCTTGAACTGCTCGACGTGCGGGAAGTCCATGTCTGCGGAATCGCGACCGAATTCTGCGTCCGCAACACCTGCGAGGATCTGCTCAAGGCGGGCTTCAAGGTGAGGCTGCTGACGAAGGCGCTTGCATATGTCAGCGAGGAGGGCCACCGCAAGGCTCTCAAGGAGATGGAGGCCAAAGGCATAGATATGACTGATGAGTAAGGGGATAAAGAAAATATGGCTGCCGCTGCTGGTCGTGGCGTTCGCGGGGTTCCGTCTGTTCGGGACCGACGCGGGGCGCGGCGTGCCCGTGCGGCGCACGGCCGATTCCCTTGAAAGGCTTCTCATGACGGACAGTTCCGCCGCCGCTCTGAAAGACAGCGTCGTTCCATCCGGAGCCGACAGTTTGAGACTTTCCGGAACAGACAGTCTCAAACTTGTCTCTGACAGCCTCCTGAACTCCGTCTCGGACAGCACCGGCGGCAAAGACAGCCTCGCCACGGCTTCCGACAGAGCGGAACAGGCGCCGATAAACCCGGCGGACACCATCCGCATCCCCGACTCGCTCGAGTTCAAGGACCCTTTCAAGTTCAAGTACTTCATCGCCCTGCGCGACTCGGCCACCCGCGCCTACACCCGCGACACGCTGCTCGCCGCAGGCGACACCCTCGAACTGGCGAGACTCGACTCCCTCTATGTCAGCGACTCCACCGAAATCGCCCGGATCGCCTTCGACAAATGGTACAGGAGCCTCAGCCGCAAGGAACGCAAGAGATACGACTACAAGCAGCAGCTTCCCATCCTCATGCACCGCTCCGACAGCATCATGCACCGTCAGGACAGCATCAAGGCCTACAAAGACAGCGTCCGCGAGAACACGCCCCGCATACTCGAAACGTTCGCATTCCCCGACTCCCTGCAGTACAGGAGGATAGTCCTCTGGAACGTCGACCAAGACTTCCAGCAGTTCAAATACATAAAGCAGGACACGACCTTCAATTACTGGTTCAACGACATCCCGCAGCTCCGCAATGACGTGAACGTCACATGGCAGGGCGTGAGCGGCTCGGCGACCCAGTACTACAACTTCTTCAAGCGCGAGGAGGAGGACAACGCCATATTCTACACTCCTTACCGAGACTACAGCTACTCCGCCTCAACCCTTCCGCAGTACAACACCAAGACCCCCTACACCGAACTCGCCTACTGGGGAACGCTCTTCGCCAAGGACGAGAAGGAGGAGATGAACGTCAGGGTGTGGACTTCGCAGAACATACTCCCGCAGCTCAATCTCACCCTCGGATTCTACAAGTTCGGAGGCAAGGGAATGCTCCAGAGGGAGGACGTGACCAACAGCAACGCGGTCGTTGGGCTCAACTGGCTCGGAAAGAAGTACATGATGCACACCGGCTTCATACACAACAAGATAACCAAGAGCGAGAACGGAGGAGTCACCGACATTTCGATGATACGCGACACCACGCTCGACGCACGCGAACTCGCGGTGAACCTGCACAACGCCTCCAACGAGCTGAAGAAGAACACTCTTTTCCTCGACCAGACCTTCCGCATCCCGTTCAGCTTCATAAACAGGATGAAGGCGAAAAGGGACAGCACCTTCACCTATTCCGCCGACAGTCTCGACAAAGACATGACCTCGGCATATATAGGACACAGCAGCACGCTCGACATATACACGAAAAAATATACCGACGAAATCGGGACGTCGAATCCCGAAGCGTCGACATTCTTCAACGACGCGTTCTATCTGAACCCGACGGCATCGGCCGATTCCCTGAGGACGCTGCGTCTCGACAACAAGGTGTTCATGCGTCTTCAGCCGTGGGCGAGCGACGCCGCAGTCTCGAAGATAGATGTCGGAATCGGAGACAAACTCGCGTCGTACTACCTTTTCAGCAAGGATCTGTATATTTCCGGAAAACTGAAGAACAGCTACCTCAATTCGGCCTATGTCTATGCCGGGGCGAACGGAAAGATAAAGAAATATGTCGAATGGGACGCGACGGGAAGATATTCGTTTGCGGGATATGAGGTCAATGACTTCCGTGTCGACGCGAACATGAAGTTCAGTTTCTATCCGTTCAGACTCGACAGGTCCAGCCCCATAGACCTCAAAGTCCATTTCGAGACCGGTCTCAAGGAACCCGATTTCTACCAGCAGAACCTGCTCACCAACCACTTCAAGTGGAGCAACAGTTTCGGCAAGACCTCCGCGACGAAGATTTTCGGCGAACTCGACATCCCGAGGTGGAATCTCACCGCATCGTTCGGCTACGCCCTGCTCGCGAACAATCTCTACTACGACAGCACGGGCGTCGTCCGCCAGAACGGAGACGCGATGAGCGTGATGAGCGCATATCTCAAGAAGAACTTCACTTTCTGGAAGATTCATCTCGACAACCAGGCTCTGTTCCAGCTGTCTTCGAACACGGATGTCCTTCCGCTCCCGATGCTCGCGCTGAACCTGCGGTGGTATCTCCAGTTCCCGGTCGTGAAGAATGTGATGGAGATGCAGATCGGGCTGAACACCTATTTCACGACATCGTGGTACGCCCAGGGCTACAACCCCGTGCTCGGCGTGTGGTACAACCAGAATCAGCAGAAATACGGCAACTGCCCTTATTACGACGCGTTCATCAACATCCAGTGGTACAAAGCCTGCATTTTCATAAAGTTCATGAATGCCGGACAGGGATGGCCGATGGAGTCGAAGGATTATTTCACGGCACACGGAAACATCTACACGCAGAGAGCCATAAAAATCGGCATATTCTGGCCGTTCTACATTTCACCGAACAAAAACGGCAAGGCTTCCTCCGGAGGCCAGATGACCGGGGGAGTCTCCGGCGGCCGAAGCGCACTGAACAATGCAGCACAGAAGTGATGACAGACAACGCCGCAGGGAACTCGTGACTTTCCTTGCAGGACTTGCCGGTGCGGCCGCAGTCGCCGCCGCCGTGTGGTGCGCCTACACTCTTGCGTCCCGTCACCGTCAGAACCCGCTTGAGGGGAGAGTCTTCGAGTGCGTGCTGGATTTCGGGCACTACAGGCTCGACGGGGACATTCTCTATGCGGGGCTCAGCTATGAGATGCTGAAGGACTTCGCATCAGAGAACAGTTGCGAAGTCCGGATTCGCGCATTCACCCGCAGGGAGAACAGTCTCGACTCGCTCAGGAGCGGAGCTGCGGACATCGTCGTGCTGCCGAAGTTCGACTCGGTGCTCCATGTCAGCCATGTTGACAGCGTGGCGAAGTCGCGCCCGGTCTGCAGGGAGCTGTGCTGGGTCATGCGCAGCGGAGAAAAGGCGGAGATGCGCCGCGTGAATTCGTGGATAGGCGACTACACCGGCCGGGAGGAATTCGGAGAGATGCTCGAACGCTTCCGCCTCATGACCTCCTCCGCCCGCCCGCACAAGGCTTTCAGGGAAAGGCGGCAGCTCAGCCCCTACGACAGCACCATCCGCGCATGGGCGGATTCGATAGGCTGGGACTGGAGAATGCTCGCCGCAGTAATCTACACCGAGTCGAAGTTCGCCATCAACGTCACCTCGTCCGCCGGCGCAAAGGGGCTGATGCAGCTCATGCCTCTGACCGCCAGGACCTACGGCGTGCAGAATGTGCTCGACCCGGAGGAGAACATCCGGGCCGGAGCAAGCTATCTCGGCCATCTCGACCGTCTTTTCCGGAAATATGCCTCCGGGGAGGAGCGTCTGAGGTATGTCTTCGCGTCCTACAATGCCGGGGAGACAAGGGTGCTGCGCCACCTCAACGACAGCTCCGGTGACGAACCGTCGGACTCAGCGCTTCAGGCGGACATCGATTCAGCGGCCATAGACGGTCTCCGTGCCGGCCTCGACTCCGCTCTCCGTGCGGACATCGATTCAGCGGCCGTGGCCTCGACCCCGGAGGCAGGAACGAGGAATGTCGATTCGTCCGTCGCGGCCTATGTTGACAAAATCTTCGAAAACTACAGCAACTTCTGCCGCATCTGCGAGAAATAGCAGTCTCACAGCAGACGGCCCTGCCAGGTCCGGCGGGCTGAGAGGCGGGATTCGAGCAGGCGGAGCAGTTCCGTGTTGCGGATGAGTCCCCATGGGGTCTCTTTCACGAAGCGCGGAGGGACTTCGCCGGCGAAACGCTCAATGCAGAGGTCGGGGCGGAGGCGTTCGAGCATGTCGATGAAGAAGTCTATGTAGCCGTCGAGCGTGAAACGGACGAAGTCTTCGGGACGGTCGGCATATTCCCGCTCCATGGCGGTGCCCCGCACAATCTGCAGCTGATGGAACTTCACCGTGGTCAGAGGCAGGGAGTTTATAACCGCACAGTCTTCAAGCATCATCTCCCTGGTCTCGCCGGGCAGTCCGAGGATGAAATGCGCCCCGCAGTCCAGTCCGCGTTCGGCGGTCATCTCCACAGCCTCTCGCGCCGACGCGAAGTCGTGCCCCCGGTTCACACGGCGCAGAGTTTCGTCATGACAGGACTCGATGCCATATTCCACAATCACCACAGGAGCCTCCAGCACAAGCGGGGCGGCACTTTCCGCACTCCCCGCCTCCCCACAGTCCCGGAGAACCTCCGAAGCGGAGCCGCATCCGGCCTGACGGAAAACATGACGGGAATCTGTCCGGCGGGGAATCTCACGCCGCCAGCCCTCAAGCGCCCTCCCCGAGGCGAGTTCCTGAAGAAAATCCAGTTTCTCCCCGTCCACGCAGTCCGGGCGCGTGCCGATTACGATTCCCACCACCGACGGATGCGCAAGAGCCGCAAGGTAGAGTTCACGAAGTCTCTCCAGACTCGCGTATGTGTTTGAATAGGCTTGGAAATAAGCGAGATAGGCCGCCGTGCTGCGGTAGCGCCCGTGATGGAATTCAATCCCCTCGTCAATCTGCTCCCCCACCGTCTTCTCCGCACGGCTGTAGGCGGGATGGAATGCCGCGTTGTCACAGAAAGTGCAGCCGCCGCGGCCGACCTTCCCGTCCCTGTTCGGACAGGTGAACCCCGCGTCAATCACCACCTTCTGAAGCCGCGCCCCGTAGCGCCTGCGGAAAAAGTCCACATAGGCGTTGTAGCGTCTGCCCGGGGCGAACAGACCATCCGGCATCATATCGTCGGGGGTCATGTCACCGGACATCATATCACTTGGCATCATATCGTCCGTCACCATATCCATTTTCTCTCATTCCATATCGTTCCGACACGGCCGTCTCACTCCAGATTGCGCACCGCCTCCTCAAAAGATTCCCGGGAGCCCCGTGCGCGATTCTTGATTTTCGCCCGGTAGTTGTAAATCGTATTCGCCGAATAGTGCAGAAGCGAGGCTATGCGGCTCGACTCAGTGATTCCGAGCTTTATCAGCGCGAAAATCCTCAGTTCCGGAGTCAGGATGTCATCGCCCTTGGGGACAATCTCGGAACCTTCGGCCAGCAGGGCGTTGAACCTGGCGACAAAATACGGATAGAGATTGACGAAAGTCTGGTCGAAAATCCTGTAGAACTCAAGTATGTCGTCGTCCACCGGCGCGAGGCTCTCGATTTCGTCCGTCAGAACCTTGGTCTTCCCCTGCCTGATGTATTTGAGCACCTTGTTGCGGTACTGCCGCGAGGCGCTGATGTTGTCCGAAACCATCCCGAGGAACAGCGTGATGTACTCCTGCTTCACCTTGTCCGACTCCTGCATCTTCGCGTTGAGGCTCACGAGCCGGCTGTTCACCGCCACAAGCTCGTGATTCCTGCTGTCAATGTCGAGGTAGGATTCCTGAAGTTTCGCCCTCATAGAGTCCAGAATCTGCTGACGCCGGTAGAGAAACACAAGGAGGAGCAGCATGATGACGGACAGAGCCGAGATGCACATGAGAAGGGCGAAAGTGTACCGGCTCTGGCGGGCGTGCTTCTGCTGATAGGCCTTCTCGATTTCGGGGAAGAACATCAGAATCTGCCACGGCCGCAGTTTGCCGTTGTAGTGGAGGGCGTCCGGCATGCAGTGGTCGGCGGCATAGCGGAAAGCCCTGTCGATGTCGCCCTTGTCGAAGATTATCCACGACAGCTGGTTCAGCGAGGCATAGTCCTTAGTCGCGCACATCACGTCCGCGATTGCCGAGCGTATCAGCCATTCTTCGCATGCGGCAGCGTCGGCTTTCCCGAAACTGTGGGCATAGAAATACGCCGCCTCGGCATATTTGCGGGAATTCTCCTGACTGCATTCGAGCATCCCCTTCGCACACTTCCTGAAAGCCTCGGCATCGCCCGCCTCTTCAGCCTCCTCCCTCTTGAGATTGTACCATTCCCATGTCCCTTCTTCCGTCATCGACAGCAGCAGCCCCCGGAAAGCGTCGCGCCTGACGAGTTTGTCCTCATAAGATTCACTGGTGGAGGTGTATGCCATCGTCTCGCCCCAATAGGTGTGCTCGGCATCGTAGTAGTCCATGAGAGCGCCTTCAGGAATCGCCTTTCCGCGATAGCGCTGCAGAATGTCGTCCGCCTCGACCTGACGGCCGGCCTTGACATAGACCCCCGCCGTCCTGAAATCCGACTCCGCGACTTTAGCCATGTCGCCCATACTTTCCGCCAGACTTCTGTTCCTTTCGAGATACGCGACCGCGGAATCGAGACTGAACTGCCGGTATGCCTCCGCAATCCTCAGGTTCATGCCGTAAATCTGCTCCGGATCGGTCTGAGAGGAAAGCACGTCCTTCAGAACCTGCACCCCGTCCAGAAAATACCCGTCATAGACCTCCTTGTCGGCGAGAACCTCGTCAAGTTTTTCGAGAAGTGCGCTGTCCTCCCGGGGCGAGCACGAAAAAAGGGGAAGGGCGCAAAAAATGAGAAATATCGTGCGGCGAAGCGTGTTCATCTGCTGTGCGGTCATTATGTGGTTGCCGAAGTCGTCCCGAAGGGCGGGACTCCGGTTTTCGGAGAACAAAAATATGAAAATTCGGGGATATGCCCAAGACTATGGACATATCCCCGAAGAAAAGTGAGGGAGACTGTCTAGACAGTCTCCGGGGGGACTAAAAAGTCATCCCCGAAAAAATCATTCTACAGCTTGCGGAAATCGACGGTCACGTCGAAGAGCTTCTGGTCTCCGTACAGTGCAGAAGGTTCGGTGACCGTCATGCGGTAGGTCGCGCCGAGTTCAAGAGGCTTGTATACCTTGGAATCACCGTCTTTGTGATCCACAATAAGTTCGATGTTGCCGTCCTGCGCGATGTACTTCGCGGCCTCGTCCGTGAGCTTGACCGTTCCCATCTCGTCTCCCCAACCGGCCTGACCGAAGAACTTGAAAGAAATGTCGTTGTAGCGCCAGCAGTTGCCGACGACGGTCTTGTCCCCGTCCTCGCAGGCGACTCCGGTGAACTGATAGACCCCGTTGTCAATCTGGGCGAGGGTTATCAGAAGCCCCGTGTCGAAGCCGAGCTGCTGAGCCATCGCAGGGTATCCCACGCCCCAGCCCATGAAGGTGATCGCCCTCTCGTCGGCGTAGGTCGCAGCCTTTCCGTCAGACTTCACGTGGCGGACAATCACATATTTGTTCTCCACATTCAGTTCGAAAGAGTACCATCCGCTCACGGCGTTGAACTTCAGACCGGAGGAAGTTATTTCGAAGTGGTCTTTGTCGAGCGTCCATTCCAGAGGATTGTCGATGCCGGTAAAAGCGATGACACTGCCCTTTTCGACCTTGACCGCCGTGACCTTGTACACGCTCGCTGACATCTTGAGAGCCTTCTCTCCGTTCACGGTGATGTCAAGCCCGGTGTCGGCGACTTCAACCTCTTCATAGGAAATCTTCGCGGCCTTGACGCCTCCGGTGAGGTCGAGAATAATCTTGTAGCCCTTTCCTGCCTTGACGTCGGCAACCTCGATGTCTCCGCTGTCACTCATGTTGAATGCAGGTGAAAGCTGCACGGACGAGTAGGCGTCTCCCTTGAGATCGCCGCCCCATCCCTTTTCACCGTAGAACTTGAACCTGCCTCCGGAAACCGCAAGCTGGCCCGGAACAGCGAGGGTGAACTCATAGACCTTGTCAGAAACCTGAGCCGCAGGGTATGCGCCGTCTTCAGTGTTCCAGCTCGGGCCTATCACCGGCTTTCCGAAATTCTGCCCGATTGCCCAGACTGCGCCAGAACCATCCTCCGAGAGAGTCATCACATTTTCCTCATCCTTCATCGGCTCAACCTTGATGAAGAGATTCTCCGTGTCATAAGCCATCCTGTACAGACCGTCCACGGCGCGGAAGGTC
The DNA here is from genome assembly GCA_963625415.1 of Barnesiella intestinihominis. Lineage (GTDB taxonomy): Bacteria > Bacteroidota > Bacteroidia > Bacteroidales > UBA932 > Cryptobacteroides. Next base: position 8,560 of record CAVFTG010000001.1, on the reverse strand, counting down.
ACCGCCTTGGCATCCTTGTCCACATCGAAGAAATCCGGGTCTATCGTCCAGTTCTCGACATTCACGACATTCCCGAACTCCATCTTCTGTCCCTGACGGTACTGTGCGCATGAAACGACTGCGGCGTTTCCGGTCGGAGACACGGTCAAGTCCATGAGGTTCGCCTTAAGGGTGTATTTCCCGGCGATGCTGGCCCCGAAAGGAATCAGATCGGACGATGCGGCGGTCAGGGCGGAGCCGTCCCAGCCGAGAGTTATGACCTCCTCCCCGTTGAATGCGGGGGTGACGAGATTGGCGTTGACATAGGCAGGGAAATCGCCCGTAAGTTCATAGCTGTAGTCGGCGGTTTTCGCCATTTCATACTTTTTCCCCGACTCGTCGACCAGGGTGAGAGTCTCGAAATTCGGTCTCTTAAGCGCGACGTCGAGCGTTTCCTCGGTGATGCCGAGGCCGACGTTCTGCGCCCTGAGCACGAGACTCGCAGTCCCGTCCGGAACGTCCTTGAGTAGCGGAGCCTGAATCTTCAGTTCATACGCCCCCTCCTCCTTTGTGCGCAGGGTCTCGGAAGCGACCTCCGTCTCTCCGTAAAGGAGGGACGCCTTGACTGTCGAAAGCGCGAAATCCTTGTCGGAAAGATTGATGTTCACAACGATTTCCGCTCCCATGTAAGTTGATTCGGTGTGTGAGACGACCTCCATGTCAGGGCCTTTGTCCGCCTTTATGAAGGTCGGGGTCTTCACGCAGGAGAACGCCGCGAGGGCCATGGTGCAGAAGACCGCAGTCATTTTTATGTTCAGTTTCATATTCGTCATACTTTAAACGTTATTTGTCTTTCCACAGCGCCGAAACGAGACTCTTCGCCGGCACTTTGAGATTCACGGTGTAGCTGTCCGCGCCGAACACCACCGTACGCTCCTCGGACGACTTGTTGCAGACAAGCGCGGCAACCGTCCCGTCCGGGTTCGCGAACATCAGCACTTCTGTTCCCGACGGAGCCTCGTATCCGCTGACCGTCATCATCCGCGCACCGGGCTTCACGACGGCGCTCGCATGTACAACATTGTACCAATGTGAGTTGCGCGTTATTGTCCGGTAGTCGGACGAATTTATGGTCACACCGCCGTAGCAGGTCTTGCAGGAGCCGCTGTGCGGGCTGTACGGGCCTTTCTTGTCGTCCAGCATGAGATTCCACAGGGTCACCCCCTTGCCTCCCCTCTTGAGCGTGCCGAGGAAAATCGACGAGAAATCGTTCAGAAGACAGGAACCGAAGCTGTAGTTCCATTCACCGATTGAAGCCTCGGTGAAGTAGATGTCCTTCTCCGGATTGGCCGCACGGATGTTGTCCAGTTCGGAAACGTCGCCGCCGTAGCTGTGCCATGCGGAGCCGTCGGCCCACTTGGATGCCTCGGTGTCAGCATAGATGTTGAGCGGGTAGTTCCTCTGGTCGGACTTGTTGTCGTAGTTGTAGTTGTGGTCGAACAGAAGTATCTTCACGTCGCCGAATCCGGCCTTCTCGAGAGCCGGGCCGAGCACCTTGATGAATTCCTTCTGGTCGCGCCACGGCATGTACATCGACATGGAATTTCCGTGGTTCAGAGGCTCGTTCTGCATGGTAATCGCATGAATCTTGAAGCCGTTGGACTCCATGGTTCTGATCCACTCCGTGAAATAGGATGCGTAGGCCGCATAGCACGAAGGCTTCAGACGGCCGCTCGTCCAATTGCGGAAATCCTTTTCGAGATAGTCCCTGTCATAGTCCTCGTATCCGTAGGAGCCGCCCTTCATCCACAGCGGGCAGGACCATGGTGAGCCGATTATCTTCACGTCCGGGTTGATGGCATATATCTCCTTCAGAACAGGGAAAAGGTAGTCTCTGTCTTCCGCTGCGACGGCGAAGTTCTCCATGCCTTCCCGGTCGCACCATGTGTATTCGTCATTCAGACAGAAGTCTGACGCCCCGATGCTGACCCTGATGAGGCTCGAACCGGCACCCTCGGTCGGAGAGAACAGTTCGGTGAGAAAGGCCGTCCGGTCTTCCCGAGTCATCTTCAGTAGGTTGTAGGCGGATGCCGTCGTGACTGCAAGCCCGAAGCCCTCGACTTCCGGAGCCGAACCGTCCTTGGCGAATCTGACCTGGTTCGGACTCATGCTGCCGGCCTTGGCGAAGTTGAAGCCGTCCCTGCTGAAGAGTCTGGATCCGTCGGCTGCCGTCGTGTAGGAAACGATGTCGGTCGTCTGCGGCTTGTCCGGCTGCTCCGTCCCCCCGCCTCCGTTGCCGCCCCCGTCTTCGGACGGGGAGCAGCAGCAGGCAAGCGGAACGGCGCAGGAGAGCGCCATAAGCAATATTCTGAGCTTGAACATAATCAATAACCTTTATTCGGTTCGAGACTCGGGTTGTTGTCCAGAGCCGTCTGAGGGATTGGCATGAGAACGGTTTCCTGTGTGAGCGGAAGCCTTGTCTGCCAATAGCTGTCAGTCTGAGGCATAGCGTCGTGGACGGCCTTCACCCTGTCGAATCCGTGACGGAGCAGGTCATAGAAACGGAAGCCCTCGAAGGCAAGCTCAAGGCGGCGCTCATGAAGTATCGCGTCAATGGCCGCGTCCTCGGATGCCGGGACTGAAATCTCTTTGATGCCGGCTCTCTTCCTGATTTTGTTCACATAGTCCGTCGCGCCCTTGAGGTCACCGGTCTTCGCGAGAGCCTCGGCATGGAGAAGATAGATTTCTCCCAGACGCATCAGTATGATGCTGGTGGCGTTTGTCGGCATCTTGTGCATGAACTTGTATTTGTTGCCCGGGTAGTAGTTGGACCATATAGCCTCGTCCTCGCAGATGCAGGCGTTCATTCTTTCGGTGTCGCCCTCCTTCTCGTAAGCGGAGACAAGGTCGCGCGAAGGCGTGACCCACTTTATCCATGAGAAACTGTCGGACGGATTGTAGGCGTTGCGGTGGAACATCATCCACACCCAGTTGCCGCTGCTGCGGGTGAAAGTGACCTCGAAGATGGACTCGGAGGTGTTGCGCACCGCATCCGTCTCGTCGTATGCCCACATCTGCCCGTAGTCGTCGACAAGGCTGTAGCCCATCTTTTCGACGGCCTCGCAGTTTTCGATGACCTTGCCCCAGTCGCGGCAGGTCTCCTCCGCATAGATTCTCGCGAGCATTCCGTGCGCGAACCCCTTTGTGAACAGGTGCTTGTCGGACGCGTCCATGTCCGGAGCATTCTGCGCGGCGAACTCGAGTTCCCCGATAATCTGCTCATAGACGGCCTTGCGTGCGGTTCTTGCCGGATAGTACTCGTGATAGACCTCCTCGATGTTGTCGGCCGTGATTGCCGGAGGGATGGTGTTCACGAGAGGAATGTCTCCCCATATCTGAGACATCTGGAAGAGGTTCCACGCCCTCCAGCAATAGGCCTCGGACTTCCATTCATTGCATTCCTTTTCGGTCATCGCCGCGTCGGACTCTTTGATGCGGTCGATGTTGCAGATGATGTTGTTGCAGTTGTTGACCTGTCCGAGATACCAGTCCCAGTCCCTCTGGACGTTCTTGTTCTCGCCGTCCTGGCGGTTGGCCTCGATTGCCATCAGCTCTCCCGTCCCCGGGTTTCCGCCGTAGGCGTTGTCGGCGCGGCAGTCAGTGTAGACGAGCCAGTCGAGATAGCCTTTCTCCTGTATGTCCCTGGTCCAGTTTTCATAGATGGCGTTCCTCAGACCCTCCATGTCGGTCCTCGTCGAATACTGCGACTCGGAGCCGCCGTTGTCATCGACCTTGACATTGCCCTCGTTGTAGCCCGTCTCCGGGAAGAGGTTCAGGTCACAGGAGGAAAGTGCGAACACTGAAAGAAGCGCAAGAACCGAAAGCCGGGTCGTAAAAATATATTTCGTCTTCATATCTCCAAATCTTTAGAATTCAATGTTAACTCCGAAAAGTACGGTCTTCACGCAAGGATATGTCCCCCAGTCGATTCCCATGTTCGTCGCGGCCGAATACTGGCTCATCTCAGGGTCATAGCCCGTATATTTCGTAAAGGTGATCATGTTGTCGAGGGTGACGTACGGACGTATCTTCGAAATGTTCGCCTTCTTCAGGGCAGGATGGACGATGTCATAAGAAAGGGTTATATTCTTGACTTTCAGATATGAACCATCCTCGACCCAGCGCGTGGAAGCCTTGAGGTTGTCAAGTTCGCCGGCCTTCGGGATGTCTGTGACCTGTCCCGGAACCCTCCAGCGCCTTACGGCGTCCTTGATCTGGTTCGCGCCGCTGTACATTCCTATCATCTCGATTTTGGAGGCGTTGTAGATGTCGTTGCCCACAGACGAGGTGAGAAGGAAGCTGAGGCTCAGACCCTTCCAGCTGACGGTGTTGGTCATTCCGGCGGTGAACCAAGGGTTGGCGTCACCGATGTAGTGTTTGTCGGAAACGTTGATCTTGCCGTCGCCGTTGAGATCCTCGTAAATCATCATACCTGTCTCCGGATCCACTCCGAGGGCGGTATATCCCCAGAATTTGGAAAGAGGCTGTCCCGGAGTCATCCTGACGACATACTCGCTCAGGGCCTCGGAAGTCTGGGTGTAGTAATAGACCTGCTGGAGAGAAAGTTTCTCGAGCCGGTTGCGGTTCGTCGAGATGTTGAAGTCGGTCGTCCAGCGCCATCCGCCCCTGTCGATGTTCACCGAACTCAGGGCAAGTTCGAGTCCCCAGTTGGACATCTCGCCTTCGTTCCTGTAGATTGAAGGGTTAGGAGACGGAAGCGGCACGTTCATGAGGAGGTTCTTCGTGTATTTGTAGTAACCGTCAAGGGTCACGGAAAGCCTTCCTCCGAACATCGACCAGTCGATTCCGACATTGGTCTGCGTGGTGGTCTCCCATGTGAGATCCTTGTTCCCGATGTTGGTCTTGGAGCCGAGAGTCGGCACTGCGTCGGCGTTCTCCGCCACGGTCCAGTCGGAATAGTTCATCCCGTACATCTGCACCCATGCATAGTCGTCCAGACCGGACTGGTTTCCCTGCTGTCCCCATCCTGCGCGGAGTTTGAGGTCGTCAATCCAGCTGATGTCCTTCATGAAGCTCTCACCGGAGATTCTCCATGCGGCCGAAACTGACGGGAAGAGTCCCCAGCGGTGACCCGGAGCAAGTTTGGAGGAGCCGTCAGCGCGGAAGTTGGCCGTGATGTAGTAGCGGCTGTCGTAGTTGTAGGAAACCCTCGCGAGGTAGGACATGATGGCCCATTTCGAATAGCCCTGTGACTGTCCTCTCAGACCGCCCTTGTTTCCGCCGTTGATTCCGAAGATGACATTGTCGTAGTCCGGTGAGAAATGGCTGCGCGAGCCGCTGAGATTCTCCCAGCGGGAGGTCGTCGCCGAAGTTCCGGCCATGGCTTCGAAGTTGTGCTTCGCGTTCCATGTGTTGTTGTAGGTGAAGATGTTGTCATAGACCATCCTCATGTCGTCGCTCCTTGTGGAAGTGGCCTCGCCGTGCTGTGTGCGCCCGTGGGAGGTCTTGATCGGATCGAGGAAACTGTAATCATGCACCCATCTGCGGTCCATCGTCACTGTCGATTTGAACTGGAAAGTGCGGTGGAACTTGATGGTGGCGTGCCCGGTGAGCAGGAGACGGTCCGTCTGCGTGTAGTTGTTCTCCGTGCGGGCGAGGTTCTCGGAAGGAGTGGTGAGGTTGGCTCCGTAGAACTCCGTCCAGTACCAGTTCGGGTTGGTCTCGCTCCAAGGCTTCGCGTAGGTCGGGGTGTTGATTACGGAAAGCACGACTCCGGCGCGGTTCGAACCTGTTCCGGAGATGATTCCGTTGTTCCGGTAGTGCGAATAGGCGACATCCGCGCCGACATTTATCCATTTGAAGAGGTCTGAGTCCATGCTCGCCTTCACGTTCACCCTCTTGTTGTAGGCGACTGGAAGGATTCCCTTTTCATCGGTGTAGCCTCCGCTGATGTAGTACCTCATCCTGTCAGTCGCGTTTGAAACGGAAAGCTGGTAGTTCTGATTGATTCCGGTCTTGTACGTCTCTTTGAACCAGTCGGTCTCGTCCTTGAGCCCTTCAGGGAGCGACACGGTGCCGAGTTCATCCATAAGTTCGCGATATTCCTCGACATTGAGGACTTCGTAGGTCCGCGCCACATTGGCGAGTCCGACGGAAGCGTTGAGGCTGATCTGCGGGCCGCGGCTCTTCTTCCCCTGTTTCGTGGTTATGAGTATGACTCCGTTCGCGGCTCTCGAACCGTAAATCGCTGCCGATGACGCATCCTTGAGAATCTGCATCGTCTCGATGTCCTGAGGGGAGAGATATGCGATTGCATAGTTTCCGGTTCCCACCGGAACGCCGTCGACGACATAGAGAGGGTCATTGGATGAGGCGATTGAAGAGGCTCCGCGCACGCGGACGGTCATTCCGCTGCCCGGAAGTCCGCTTGTCTGCTGAACCGTCACTCCGGCGACCTTTCCCTGAAGGAAACCGGAAGCCTCGGTCACTGGACGCAGCTGCATGTCCTCGTTTGAAACGGTCGAAACGGCTGTGGTGAGGTCTCTCCTGCGGACCGTTCCGTAACCGATGGCGACGACTGCATCGAGGGCGATGGCCTCCTCCTGCATTGTCACGTTGATGATGCTCCTGCCTGCAACCTGCTCGATGACAGGCTTGTAGCCGAGAGCATTGAACTCCACTGCCCCTCCCTGAGAGGAAAGTTTCAGAAGATAGTTTCCGTCGGCATCTGTGGCGGTACCGTTCCTGGTACCCTGCTCCAGCACGATTATCCCGGTTAGAGGATTGCCCTGAGAGTCAACTACAGCGCCCCTGACAGAATGCTGCTGCGCGAATGCGGTGAATCCCGCTGCGAACAGCATGACCATGGTAAGAATTTTTCTCATGCGGTTGGTTATTTAGTTGGTTATCCTGTTGTGTTATCAATGACCTGCGGTATTCCACATTCCGCGGGTCGGCACAAAGTTATGTATTTTGACTTTCGGATGTTCGCCCCCTTCCGCCATAAGTGGACAATGTGGGAATGGGAAAATATATACTCATCTGATAATCAAAATATTGGAAACAGCGAAAGGCGTAAATAAGTGGATGGAAATTGAGATGTTTTCATCCGCATGGACACGATTCCGCACCGTGATTGCGGATATTTTGAGTAACTTTGCCGCGCTCTCCGGCGATGGCACGAACCCAAGGGGGCCGGGGAATATGGTCCCGATGCCATCAAGGGCTGTCACAAAGTGACTGGGGTTGAAAAAAAATAAAATTGAATACATATAATATGATGCGCAACGGTATATTCACTGCGGCTTTCGCCGCGACGGCAATCCTTTCGGCCGTCGTCTTTTCCACGACGGATGCTCTCGCACAGGAAGCGAAACAATGGGGAATCATCGATTTCTCCGTCTCACACCTGAGGAAGGCTCCGGATTACGAGTCGCCGCTTGAGACGCAGGAGCTGATGGGAACCGTGGTGGAAATTGTCGGGAAGCAGGGCTGGTGGCTCCAGATCCGCACGCCGCAGCCCTACACCGCGTGGTGCACGGACATGGGGGTTCACAGAACTGACGAGGCCGGAATCGAGGACTGGATTTCCTCAAGGAGATACATCGTCACCTCGCCGCATTCCGCCATCTATTCCGACCGGACAAACCGCTCGGATGTGGTCTGCGACCTTGTGGAGGGCGACGTCGTGCGTGCGGCGCTCGGAAAGCCGCATCCGAGAGTGCGGTACTACGGGCTTCCGATCCGCAGGGACGGCTGGGCGAAGGTGCAGACCCCCTCTGGGAAGACCGGCTGGGTGAGAACCGCCGATGTGAGGGATTTCTACAAGTGGGCGGCGGAGAACGCGGATAAGAAAAACGCGAGGAAAAGAAGCAAGGCTGAAGACAAGGCGGCAAAGGAACGGGAGACGGCCGGAAAGGCTGTGGTGGAGACGGCGATGCGCTTTGTCGGAACGCCGTACCTCTGGGGCGGAATGTCCCCCGACGGCTTCGACTGCAGCGGACTCGTGAGGTTCGCCTATTTCATGAACGGATTCATGCTCCCGCGCAACGCCGACCAGATGGCGCTCTGCGGACGGCCGGTTCCTGTGTTCCGGGCTGCGGCAGAGGGCAATGAGGACTCCTGCGGGAACGATGCGGGACACAACGACTCAACCTTCAGCGAAAACGGATTCTCTGAAGAAAGGATGTTCTGCGCCGACAGTCTGAAAGCCGGTGACCTGCTGTTTTTCGGGAAACGCGGTGCTGACGGCGCGAAAAACAGAATCACGCATGTCGGACTGTATGTCGGGGACGGGCGCATGGTTCATTCTTCGCAGATTGTCCGGGTAAACTCCCTTGTCCCGGGCGAACCCGACTTCTACAAGAACGCAGGCAGACTTCTTTCCGCTGTCCGTATCATAGGACACGAAAAAGAAACCCGCGACGACCGTTTCATGGTCGACCGGGTCTCAAATTCAATCTGTTATTTCCGATGAATTGAGTGACCAGGATGACTAAGTGAGCCTTTCTTTTTTCAACCCCCAGTCACTTCGTGACAGCCCCTGGGGGCACTGGGGACC